>JBGPCZ010000001.1:0-119051 GCA_041482015.1 Planctomycetota bacterium
CCAGAGCGGAGGATGGAACTACAAGCCCGATGACGCCAAACGCGCCCGCGAGACCGCGGAGAAATACGGGATCCAGATCCAGTCCCTCATCCGGGCCTGGGTCCCGCTCGACAGCCCCAATCCCCCCGACGTCGACAAGCACGTCGCCAGCATCGAGGCCGCGCTCCTCGCCGCGGAAGGCTTCGGCTGCACCAACATCCTGCTGGTCCCGGCGCTCGGCCCCAAGGTCGCCATCCCCCCCGCCCACGAGTTCGACATCGACATGGACGAGCACGGCATCGTGGGCCGGGTCGTCAAGGGCGACAATTCCAAGTACCAGCCCTACATCGACGCCCAGAACCGCGCGACGAAGTCCTCGTGGGAGGTGATGAAGCGGCTGACGCCGACGGCGGAGAAGACCAAGGTCGCCATATCGCTGGAGAACGTCTGGAACAACCTGTGGGTCCGGCCGGAGCTCTTCAAGAAGTTCATCGAAGGCCACAATCACCCGCTGGTCCGGGCCTTCTTCGACTGCGGCAACAACGTCAAGTACGGCATCCCGCCGGAGACGTGGATCCGCACGTTGGGCAAGCTGCTCATGGAACTGCACATCAAGGAGTACCGCCTCAATCCCGACGGTCAATCCGGCGTGTGGACGAACCTCCGCGAGAATGGGATCAACTGGCCCGAGGTCCGGAAGGCCCTCGACGAGGTCGGCTTCGAGGGGTTTGCCACCATCGAGGAATCCGGCGCCAAGCCCAATCTCCCGCTCGACGAGCAGGCTCGCCGGTGCGACCTCATCCTCGAGGGGAAATAGGCGAGCAAAAACAGACGGTCCGTTTTTGCAGGGCCGCTTACGGGACGCGCTTCGGCTGAGCCTTCTCCCACTCCTCCTTGGAGACCTTCTTGCGCTCCTGGAGGTGGACGAACGCGCCCTTCTTGTTGCCGACGATCACGTCGGGGAAGCCGTCGCCATTCACGTCCGCCGCCGTGACCTGCGTGCCAATCCCGGAATTGTCGTCGATCTGGTGCGGGACCCAGTCGACCTCGCTCCCCCGACGCACCAGCTTGAACCAGTAGAGTACCGGCGCGGCCAGCGGCTCCGCGTCCCCCTTGGACCCGTGCGCGAAGTACCGCTTCCCCGTCACGATGTCCTTCAGGCCGTCGCCGTCGATGTCCACCAGGTCGATCGCGTGCGGCTGTGAGAACTTCACGCCGTACGCGTTATCCTTCTCGGTCTTGCCGACGATCACGTGCTCCTTGAACGTGCCGTCTTTCTGCTGCTCGAACCACGAGATCCCCCAGCCGTGCGCCTGGATCGACGTGATCACGTCGGGCAGGCCGTCACCGTTGACGTCGTAGGCATACATCTGCGCCCCGCCGTTCCCGAACTTGACCGGGTGGAAGGTCCACTCGGGGTCGCCCTCGAGACTCTTGGGCTGCTCGTACCAGCCGCGCGCCTCCATGAAGTCCATCTTGCCGTCGCCGTTCACGTCGCCCACGCCCAGGCCGTGCGTGAAGCGCTGGTAGTCCTTCTTCGGCGAGATCGCGTGGAACTTGCCGTCGGCGACCGTGATGTACCCGAGCTGCCCGCCCGTCGAGCAGCAGATGTCGGGAACGCCGTCGCCGTTGACGTCCGCCCACGTGGGCGACTCGTTGTCGACAACCTTGAAGATCTCATGCTTCGTCCAGGGCCCCTCGGCGCCCTTGGGATTTTCGAACCACGAGGCGTCGGCACCCGGGAAGCCGTAGACCAGGATGTCGGCCCAGCCATCCTTGTTGAAGTCATACACGTACGTGAAGAAGTTGTTCGAGTACTCGTTGTCCGGCTTCCAGGTCTTCACGGGATAGATCTCGTGCTTCTTGGTGAAGTCCGGCCCCTCGTACCACCACGGGCCGGCGGCGACGTCCATCTTCCCGTCCTTGTTGAAGTCGCCGATCGCGGCGCCCTCGCACGTGAAGACGTCGCTCAGCTGGATCTTTTTCCAGGTGATGACGGTGTATTCTTCGCGCGGCGCGGGCGCGACGGTCAGCAGGACGCCCAGGACGGCAAGGATCTTCACGCGGCCTCCCTTTCGATTATTTCAGGGTCTTCAACTCGAACTTCGGATTGACCTCCAGCTTGAAGTTGCGGAAGCGGACCTCCATGGCCCCGCCCGCATGGACCTGGAGGGCGAACCGCCCCTTCGTGGCGATCTTGGCGTCGTCGAGGTCGGTGCAGAGGTTGCCGTTGATCGCCGTCCGGATCTTGGTGCCGACGGCGACGATCTCGTACGTGTTCCAGTCTTCCTTCTTCACGAACTTGTCCCCGTCGAACTCCTGGCCCTTCGCGGGGAATAGGAGGCCGCGTCCCGATTCCTCGTAGAGCTTGCCCCACCAGCCGGCGCCAACGTCGGCCTGGCACCCCCGCGCCTCGCCGCCCTCGACCGGCACGCTCCGGACCTGGAACCCGCTGTTGCCCCCGTTCGGGACGAGCTTGATCTCGGCGGTCAGCCGGAAGTCCGAGAACTCCTTCTTGTGGAAGAGGAAGTGGTTCCGCTTCTGCGGGCCCTTCCCCACGATCTCGCCGTTCTCGACCTTCCACACCTCGGCGTCCCCTTCCCAGTCCGTGAGATCCTTCCCGTTGAAAATCTCGACCGTCTCCTGCGGGAGGATGCCCATCGGCACCTGCACCGGGCTCATCAGGTACGCGACCAGGTGGCGCACCTCGTCTTTCGAAAGGTTGTTGAGCTGCCCCTCGGGCATCATCGAGATCTCGCTCTGCTTCATCGCGTCGATCTCCGGCTTCGGGATGACGAGGAGGTCGTTCTCCGTGGCGAGCGTGATCGCGTTCCCGTCCTCCGCCTTGATGATCCCCGTGACGATCCGGCCGCTCTTCGTCCTGATGATCACCGGCATGTAGTCTTTCGCGACGACCGCGCTCGGGTCGATGATGTTCTCGAGGATGTACTGGAGGTCCGAGCGGTTCGCCCCCGTGATCTCCGGCCCGACCTTCCCGCCCGCGTCGAAGAGCGTGTGGCACTGCTGGCACGTCTTCGCGAAAAGCGCCCGACCCTTCGGCAGGTCGCCCTTGGGCTGGGACTGGAGGAACTTCTTCCAGTCGGCGATCTCCTTGAGCTTCGCCTCGGGCGACGTTCGAAGCGAGCCCCACTCCGCGTCGATCCACTTGTCGATCTCGGCGTCCTTGTACTCGTGCAGCTGGCGGATCGTCGCCGCCGTCACTTCCGAGCGCGGGACGACCTTGCTCTTAAGCGCCACCAGGAGCTGTTTCGCGTACGGGAGCCGTGCGACCAGCGTGTTGAGCACGTCGCGCTTCTCGGCGGTCTCGA
Organism: Planctomycetota bacterium; assembly: GCA_041482015.1. Classification (GTDB taxonomy): domain Bacteria; phylum Planctomycetota; class MHYJ01; order MHYJ01; family JACPRB01; genus JACQFK01. The sequence continues at coordinate 3,309 of JBGPCZ010000001.1, forward strand.
GCGACGGGTAGACCTCGAGGAGAAGCTCGGGCGTCTTCGGGTCCTCGTACGTCCCGAGCCCGCGGATCGCGTCCGCCCGCATCCCCGGGTCCTTCAGAAGGGCCTGCAGGACCGGCGGAAGCCCGGCATCCCGCGCGCCGAGCAATGTATCGAGCGCGGATTTCCGACCGGCGAGGTCCGCCTTGCCGTCGGCCACGAGGTCCCTCATCGCCTTCAGCGACTTCGCGTCGCCGAACGTCGTGGAGAGCGCCTGCGCGATCGAGCGCACTTCGGGATTCGCGCTCTTCGCCAGCTTCGCGGAGATCTCCTCCCATCCTTGCGGCATCTTGACGCTCGCCCGTCCCTTGAGGCCGTCGCGTATCCCTTTGAGGATGTCGAGCTGGAAGTCGGCGTCGTCGCTCGCCTTCAGGATCTGCACGAGCGCGACGAGGTTGTCGTTGCCGTCCCCGGCCTGCGCCGGGACGTTGAGCGACAGAAGGAACGCGAGGGTCTTCATCGACGTGGTCCTCACTTGTTGCCGGCCGCCAGTCTACGCGCGATGAACTCGCGGACGCGAGGAATTTTAGCCTTGGCGGCCAACGCGGCGTTCCCCACCGGATCGGCGGAGATGATCGGCTCCACCGCGTACCAGATCATCAGCGGCAGGTTCTGGTCGTTGACGTCCTCCGCGTGGCCGAGCAGCCCCTCCACGATCGGCCGGCGCTGCTCCAGCGACATTCGCTGCGCGGCGGAGGCCAGGTAAAGGCGAACGACCGGCGACTCGTCCGAGACCGACATCGCCGCGAATTTCGGGAGCAACGCGTTGCAGTGCTTCGGGTCCTCGCACGCGAGCTGGATCGCCCACGCGCGGACGTACGGGTTCGAGTGACCGAGCGCGTGCATCGCCCGCTCGTCCGTCCAGCCGTTCGTCACGTGCAGCGCCCACATGGCCCGCAGGACGCGCGTGGGATCGGGGTTCGACGCCGCGATCGCGTCGAGCTTCGCGTGGACGGCTTCCCCCGGCTGCCGCTCGGCCAGGACCTTCCGGGCGTGCCGCACGTACCAGTCGTTCTGGTTGAGCGTGAGCGCCACGAGCTCGTCGTTCGACAGCTTCTGGAGGTCGACGGTCGCGGGCTTGGCCGTCTTGTACGAGACCTTGAAGATGCGGCCGTTCGTCTTGTCGTGATCCTTTGGATTCCCCGTGTGGCACTGCTGCTTGTCGTACCAGTCGATCATGTACGCCGACCCGTCGGGGCCGTAGCGGAGGTTGAGGATCTGGGACCAGCTGTCGTTCGCCATGATGAAGTCCGCGCCGTGATGCCCGACGTAGCCCGAGCCCAGCGCCTCGTTCACGTCCATGTTGATCCGGCCGCCGTGGATGTTGTTGAAGAAGAGCTTGTCGCGGTACTCGTTGGGCCAGTTCCCGCCGAGGTAGACCATCGCGCCGCAGTGAGCGTGACCGCCGCCCGCGGAATCGGACAGGCCGTTCCCCGCGTGCGGCCCGCGCGACCCCACGTAGTGCCGGTGGTCGGCGATCGTCTTGATGTCGTCGTAGGTGTACGGGTTGAAGTGCTTGCCGCCCTGCCGCTGGTAGCGCCCGCCCTGGATCACGTGGTAGAGGTGCGGGATCACGCACGCGGTGCCGAAGGCCTGGCCGTAGTCGTTGAAGTCCATCCCCCACTGGTTGCTCGCGCCCTCGGCGAAGAGCTCGAACTGCTTCTTGAGCGGGTGGTACCTCCAGAAGCTTGCGTTCAGCGGCTGCCGCTCCTCGGGCTTGCACCCCGGCTTCCCGACGTTCGAGTAGGTGAAGACGCCGTGGCAGCCGTAGAGCCAGCCGTCCGGTCCCCAGATGAACGCGTTGAGCGTCTCGTGCGTGTCCTGGTGCTCGAAACCGTCGAGCACGATCTCGGGCGGACCGTCCGGCTTGTCATCGTGGTTCCGGTCGGGGATGAAGAGGAGATACGGCGGAGCACCGACCCAGACGCCCCCGTACCCGACCTCGAGCCCGCTGATGAAATTGATGTTGTCCGCAAACAGGGACTTCTTGTCGAACTTGCCGTCGCCCTTCGTGTCCTCGAAGATGTAGATGGCGCACTTTCCGCCCTGGTCGGGAGCGTGCCAGATCGGGTACTCGAGGTTCTGCGCCACCCACAGCCGGCCGCGCTCGTCGAGCGCCATCGCGATGGGCTGCGTGATCTCCGGCTCGCCGGCCGAGAGCGTCACGCTGAACCCCTCGGGCGGCGTCATCGCCTTCGCGGCCTCCTCGGGGGAGAGCCCGTGGAACTTGAACTGGTCCTTCTGGAGCGCGGCGTTCTGGTTGCGGACGTTGGCGATCTTGAGCCGCTTCTCGTGGAAGCGGAAGTGGTCGAAGTTGATGTGCCCCCAGGCCCCCGTGTTCTGGTCGACGACCCGGATGAACATCTCCTTCCCCAGGAACGGCGTGAGCTCGACCAGGATCGGCTTGAGCGACTCCGTTTCGTCGCCGGAGACCTTGGCGATCAACTGCTTCTCGGGGAGCGCGATGAGCTCGACGCAGGTGTTCTCGTGGGCCCCGCCCGCCACGAGGAAGCTGCACCAGGGGTGGGTCACCTTGAAGGGGACCGACACCAGAGTGCCGACGGCGGCGTCGCCCGAGACTTCGAAGGTCCCGATCCAATAGTCGCCCCTGTGCTGGCTCTTCATGTCCGCCCGGCGCGCGGCGACCGTGTCGCCCTTGACGGGCTGCTTCTCAAACGCGGTGCCCGTGGCGGTCCAGTCCTTCAGGGTCCCGGTTTCGAAGTCGACGTTGAGCGGTTTCCCGTCGGCGCCCAGCGGGGCGACGCCCTCGTCCTCCTGCGGCGCGGCTCCGAGCGCCAGCGCAAGCGCGATCGAGAAGAACGCCACCATCGTCGCCTTGATCATGGAGACCTCCGAGCCTTACACGACACGACCCAACGCCCGCGGGACTTAGAACCTATACCGCTTACCCCGAAGGGACCATGAGAATGTGCGTATTTCTATTGAGATATTTCACCGGGGACGAAGGGAGAGGACGTGAGATGAGGAGGGGGTGAGAAGATGAAGGAAACTCTCCATCTTTCCCACTCCCCCTTGGGGGTTCTGGGCTACTGGTCCTTGTCCTTGATCGTGATCTCCGCCCAGTAGGCGAGCTCGATCCCCCGGCCGCCCGGAAGGTTGCAGAGCTCGATCATCACCGTCTTGCCGGAGAACGGCGACAGGTCGACGTTCAGCTCCACCCAGCCGTCCTGCGAAGTCTCCCCGCTCACCGACTTCGTGTCGACCTCCTTGCCGTCGACCTTCACCGCCAGCGTCCAGCCGCCGCTCTCGTGGTGGCCCGCGACGACGCGGAGGAACGGCTTGCCTGCGCCCGGCACGTCGACGCTCTTGCGGAACGTCGGCGGGGTCGTCAGGTTCGGCGGGTACGTCGTCAGGACGTTCGCCTTGCCGCGCACGTCGACCAACTTGTCGGAGTTGGGGCCCTTCCCGTTGTTCACCAGCCGCCAGCCCGTCGCGAACGTCTCGACCGTCTTCTTCCCGACCAGGCCCGGGTCCTTGGTACTGCCAACCCCACCGTTCGCCACCGGCGCGCCCGGGTTGAGGATCGGCGACGCGTTCGGGTCGCCGCCGCCGGTCGCGACCGGCCGCAGCGGCATTGTCCCGCGACGCAGGAACAGCACCGCGAAGCACGTGTCCCGCGGGCCGCCCGCGATGCGGTCGCTCGTGTTCCACCCGCCGCCCGGGTTCATCGTTTCCAGGAGGTGGTTCGCCCCGTCGGGGTACCACTCGCTCGCGCCGAAGCGCTCGGTCCCGTACAGGATCCCGGCGCGCTCGAGGCCGTAGAGGTAGTACAGGTATGCACAATTCTTCTTGTGCGGGTTCTTCGTGACGTCGTAGTTCTTCGAGAGCCACTCGACCCCGCGGTTCACCTGCGTGTCCTGCTTGTACTGCATCCCGAGGTAGTAGTCGTAGATGCAGAGCGCCCCGACCGCGCCCACCGTCATCGAGCCGTAGCTGGTGTTCGACACGCTCTCTTCGTTCTCCCCGCCGCCCTTCTCGCCGTGGTCGTTGTAGCCCCAGCCGCCGTCCGAGTTCTGCGAGCCCGACCACCACTTCCGGGCGAGCGCGAGCACCTGGGGGTCGACGTCGATGTCGGCGTCCAGGCACGCCCGGAGGCCGAGCGCCGCGTACTGCGAATTCGAGTTGTCGCCGTTCGGAGGTCCGGGCTTCTTCTTGCGCACCGGGATCCGCGGGTTGGACGACGTCTTGCCCCCCTTGCTGGTGGGCGCGGCGGTCGTCTGCCCCGCCTTGGACTTGGCCGCCGGATCCTCGCCGGCCGCCGGCGGCGCGGGGGCCGGTCCGGGACCCGACAGTCCCGTCGTTCCGCCGCCGCTGGCGACATCCGCCCGCTTCTTCGCCGGGGTCGGGGTGTTGACCTTGTCGAGCTCGGGCGGCGGCTCGGGCTCGCCGTAGTCCCACTGCCCGTTCTGGCACTGGTTGTCGCAGAGGAACTGCGCGTACTCGGCGATCCGCTTCTGGTACTTCTTCGCGTTCAATTTCTGGAGCGCCATCGCGCCAAGCGACGCGGTGTACGTCGATCCGATCTGCTTCTGGACCACGTACTCCGTGAGCGGCATGATCTGCGGGTCGCCGTCCTTGTAATATCCCGAGTGGGCGAGCGTGAGCAGCACCAGCTCGGCGTACGACTGAAGCGCCTCGGGCTGGTTCCGCTTGCCATGCGGGAACGCTCCGAAGCCCTGTCCGATGATGACCTGGCAGCCCTTCTGGATCGCATCGTCGACCTTCTGCTGGTCGACCTTGGGATGCACCTGTCCGGGCTTGGGTTTGTCTTGCGCGCTTGCCGACGTGATCGCCAGGAGTGTGCCGAAGATTGCCAGCCGAGTCATCATGCCGGACCTCCCAGACCCGCTCCAGCTTCGCTCGGCTCGCCGCCCGCGATTATAGGCAAGCCCGGGTTCCAATGAAATACCAAAGTAAATTCACCCATGGACGGCCGATCTGTCGTGAAAAGCGGCAGGTCTGCAACAAAACAACCTGCTTGTTTTGTTACACTCCCCCACGATGCTTCGAACGCTTCTCGCCTCCCTCACGATCCTCCTGCTGGGGCAGGCGCGCCCGGCGGACCACCCCCTCAAGCACCGCATCCTCTGGACGTGGGACACGTGGATCTGCGAGTACGACGCGGCCGGGAAAAGCTACCTCCAGGAGTACAAGGACCTCGTCGACTGGATGGCGAAGAACGAGTACACCGCGCTCGTCGTCTGGGGCTTCATCGACGGACGGCACGGCGGCGAGGCGGCGGCCAAGGAGCTCGCCCGCTACGCGAGGGGCAAGGGGATCGCGCTGCTGCCCGGCGTCTCGACCGACATCGGCGCCTACGCGGCCTACGGCGGCTTCGTCCTGGGGCTCAAGGACCACCCGTTCAACGACGAGGTCCAGGTCCGCGCGATGGCCGCCACGAAACGGCCCGGCGAGCTCAACCTCTGCACCTCGCGCCCCGAGAACCGGGAGTGGCTCCGCAAGGGGACACAATGGCTCCTCGACACGTTCGAGATCGACGGGGTGAACCTCGAGGTCGCCGAGGGCGGACTCCGGTGCCAGTGCGCCGAGTGCCAGGAGCGCGCGAAGGCGCAGGGCGGCCCGACCGGCGGCGCGAGCTTCAGCGACTTGTCCCTGTGTGTCCCCATCGTGGCCGACGTCTTCCGCGAGAAGCGGCCCGGCGGCCTCGTCACCTACGCCACGTACACCCCCCTCTGGTGGGACCAGAAGCCCGCCGCCCTCGAGATGCTGAGGCGCATTCCCGAATCCGCGGTCGCCCAGTGGAACCTCGAGCTCGCCTGCAACGAGCAGGTCCCGTCTCCCGTGAAGGGCAACGTCGCTCTTCTCCACGGCGGCGGCGAAAGCTACCACCTTCGGCGGCTCCGCCCCGAGACATGGGCCTTCACGCAGTACCGCTGCTTCGATCCCCGGATCGAGCAGATCCGGGCCTTCGCGACGAATGTCCGCAAGATGAAGTTCGACGGCTTCGTCGCCGGCGACGTCGGGAGTCCCAAGAATCCCGACTGCGAGCTCGCCTACCACGCGCTAATCGACTTCACCCGAGACCCCGAGCTGTCGCTCGGCGCGTTTCTCAAGAAGCGCGTCCCGGCGCTCTACGGCGACGCGGCGACGGACGACGTCGTCCGACTATTCACCGCGCAGCCCGCCCTCCACCGGAAGGGCCTCCCCTTCTGGCAGAAGCACGATGGTACCTGGGACGCCGGCGGGCGGGAACGGGCGAAAGAGGCGGCGAAGGGATTTGCCGACCAGCTGGCCCTCGCGCGCGCGGCCTCGGGCAAGGCAAGCGCCGACGGAAAGCGCCGGCTCGATTCGATCCTGCCGATCCTCGACGAATACCGGATCATCTGCGAGGCGGCGGCGTCGGGACAATTCGACGGGACCGAAACCCGCGCGAAGCTGGCCGAGTTCTACGAGAAGGCCGGATTGCCCGATGACCTATATGCCTTCAAGAAGTGGAAGTAGCCCTCCTGCGCTCATCCACTCCTGGGATGGGCTGGAGCTACGGAGGGCAAGCCTTCTCCTGCTGGTCCTCGCCTCCTGCGCGGGCCAGGTCGCCACTCCCGTCGCCCGCCGCCCCAACGTCGTCCTCGTCATCACCGACGACCAGGGCTACGGCGACCTCGGATGCCACGGCAACCCGCAGATCCACACGCCGAACGTCGACGCACTGGCGAGACAATCCATCGAGCTCGAGCGCTTCCACGTCTGCCCGGTCTGCTCCCCGACGCGCGCGAGCCTTCTGACCGGCCGCTACAACTACCGCACGGGCATCGTGGACACGTCGATGGGCCGCTCGCTCATGTATCCCGACGAGATCACGCTCGCCGAGATGCTGCGCGACGCCGGCTACCGCACGGGCATCTTCGGCAAGTGGCACCTGGGCGACAATTACCCGATGCGCGCGATCGACCAGGGATTCCAGGAGGCGCTGACGCTCAAGGGCGGCGGGATCGGACAGCCGTCCGATCCGCCCGGGGGCGACCACTACCAGGATCCGACGCTCTACCGGAACGGCAAGGCCTTCAAGTCAAAGGGGTACGTCACCGATCTCGTCACCGACGGGGCGCTCGGGTTCATCGCGTCCCACCGCGACGAGCCGTTCTTCGCCTACATCGCGTACAACGCGCCCCACACACCGCTCGAAGTGCCCGAAGGATATCTCGAGCGGTACAAGGATCTGCCCGACACGACGGCGCGGATCTACGCGATGGAGACCAACATCGACGACAACGTCGGCCGGATGCTCAAGAAGCTCGACGATCTGGGCCTCGCAAAGGACACGATCTTCATCTTCATGACGGACAACGGCCCGCAGCAGGCCGACCGGTACAACGCGGGGATGCGCGGCCGGAAGGGGACGGTCTTCGACGGCGGCATCCGCGTCCCCTTCTTCATCCGGTGGCCGGGACGCTTCGACGGGGGCCGGAAGATCGACCGGATCGCCGCGCACATCGACGTGACGCCCACTCTTCTCGAGGCGTGCGGCGTCCCAAAGCCGGCGGTGAAGATGGACGGAGTGAGCCTGGTGCCACTTCTCGCGGGAACCGCGAAGGACTGGCCCGATCGGACGATCTTCTTCCAGTGGCACCGCGGAGACGAGCCCGTGCTCGGCCGCGAGTGCGCCGCGCGCTCCCAGAAGTGGAAGCTGGTCCGGCCGCAACCTGTGGCCAAGCCCATGCTTTTCGACATGGAGGCCGATCCGCTCGAGAAGACCGACCTGGCGGACGCGCATCCGGAGGAAGCGAAGCGGCTCAACGCGGCCTACGAGGCGTGGTTCCGCGACGTGGGCTCCACGCGCGGCTACACGCCGTCGCGCATCCATATCGGGAATCCCGCGGAGAATCCGACGGTGCTGACCCGGCAGGACATGCGCGGGCCGAAGGCCGGTTGGGCGAACGAGGCCCTCGGGCACTGGGAGATCGACGTCGAACGCGCGGGCACCTACGAGGTGAAGCTCCTGTTTCACGGGAAGCCCACCCGCGTCTCGCTCGACGTCGCCGGAGTCAAGAAGGAGGTCGACGTCCCGCAAGGCGCGCGGGAAGTCACGCTCACGGCCCTGTCCCTGCCCTCGGGGCCGGCCCGCCTGGAACCCTCCGTCATGGAGGGCGCCAACGCCCGCGCAGTGGACTACGTGGAAGTCAAACGGGTAGACTAGCATCGTGAAGTTCCTCGCCCTCCTGGGCCTTCTCGCCTTCACCCCGCAAGAGGAGGCGGCCCGCCGCGCCGAGCCGCTCATCCAGCAGCTCGATTCCGATTCGCCCGACGAGCGCGAGGCGGCGGAGAAGGCGCTCCTTGAGGGCGGCGCGGAGTTCGAGCCGTTCCTCGAGAAGGCCTCGCGGCAGGGCAAGCCCGAAGTTCGCGCCCGCTGCCGCGATCTCCTCAAGGTCATCGCGCTCGAGAAAAAGCGACGCGAATCCTGGGCACCCGCGAAACCGATCACGACCGACTTCAAGGAAACTCCCCTCAAGGAGGCGCTCGACCGGATCTCGAAATTGACGGGCTATGCGCTGGCCGCCGGCGACGTGAACAAGGACGCTCGCGTCACGCTCGCGCTCAGGAACGCGACCTTCCTCCAGGCACTCGAGGCGGTCTGCCTCTCCATGGGCTGCTGGTACCGCTGGGACGGGACGAGCGTCGTGCTCGGCAAGGCCGAGGCCGGCCACTCGCGCAGCCACGCGGGGCCCCTGATGCTCACGGCCACGCTGGGAAGCGGCCACGATTCCGAGGGCGCCTTATCGCTCGACTTCCGCCTCGAGTGGGACCCGGGCCTGCGGATCCGCTGGTGCGAGATCGAGATCGACTCCGCCGAGGATGACCTGGGCGGGGCGGTGTCCGTCGCTGAAGCCAAGAACCCGGCCGGGTACGTCCACCGCACGGTCTACTCGCGCTCCCACCGGCTCCCCCGCGAGGGCGACGTGCGCTGCTTCGCGACGGACGGCTTGAACCTCACGGAGCTCTCAAAGGGCGCCACGAGCCTGAAGTCGGTGAAAGGAAGAATCGTGGTCTATCTCCCCGAGGAGGCGCGGAAGATGCGCTTCGACAAGAAGGACGCCCCGGTCGAACTCGGCGCGGTCACGGCCACGCTCCGGGACCTCTCGCCGACGGGCTCCAGCTGGGGGGCGACCATCGATCTCGATCTTTCGCGCACGCCCCCCGCCCGTCACCGCGCGCTCTTCGCGTTCCTTCTGAATTCCAAGATGACGTTCGTCCGGGGCGACGCGCCGGGCTTCGTCGGGGACGACAGCGGCGCGAGTTCGGGCGGCTCGCTCGACGACCCCCTCACGAACGTCGGCCGCGGCGTGCGGACCGACAAGTTCGCCGACGGCGCGGGCCCCACGGCGATCGAGGCGACGATCGTGACGGACGTCTGGGAGAAGAGCTTCCCCTTTGAATTCAAGGACGTCCGCAAACCCGACGCGAAGAAGTAACTGTTGACGATATTGCCGCGCGCTTTCGTTAGCACCTACTTGACTGCTGCGAGGACGCAACGGAGGCCCACGGCGTCATCGCGAAGATCGGCGGCGGCGGCGCGCCGGTAGGATGACGTGAGCTGCTCGGCCGTGTCCTTCCAGCTGCCGCCGCGGAGAACGCGCTTCTTCGCGTCCTCGGTCGACCACGCTGAGCCGTCCGAGGGTGCCCCTTCATAGGTATCGTGCCACGCGTCGGCGCACCACTCCCAGAGATAGCCGTGCACGTCGAACAGCTTCCACGCGTTCGGCTTCTTCGCGCCCACGGGCGGGTCGTTCCCCGCGGCGTTGCCCGTGAACCAGCCGTACTCGCCCAGGTCCTTCGCATCGTCCCCGAACGAGTACTTCGTCGACGTTCCGGCGCGCGCGGCGTACTCCCACTCCGCTTCAGAAGGAAGCCTGATGACCTGCCCTTCCTCGATCAGCTTCGCGGCCTTCAGAAGTGCTGTCGTCTTCGCGCAGAAGTCGACCGCCTCGGCGTAGGAGACCATCTCGACCGAATTTCGGCCTCCCTTCCAGCGGCTCGGGTTCTTCCCCATCACCGATTCCCAGAGATTCTGGGGTACTTCGTATTTCGCCATTTGGAACGAGTGTTTCAGCGTGACCTGGTGGACCGGCCGCTCGTTCGCCTCGCCGACCGCGCTTCCCATCTGGAAATCTAATGGGAAGCCGTCCTTGCCGGGCGTGATCGGGACGAACTCCTCGCGGAGGGTCTTCAGGAGCTTCGCCTGCCCGTCCTGGAAGCCGCAAAGCAGGCCTAGCGCCAGCGCGAGCGGGCGCATCAGCGGTCCCCCAACTCCTTCCGGAGCTCCTCGAGCCGCTCGGCAAGCTGCTTGCGCAACTCCGCATACGCCGGGTCGGCATACACGTTCTTACGCTCCTCGGGGTCCTTGGCGAGGTCGTACATCTCGAACTCCTCGGGGTCCTCGTAGTAGTGGATCAATTTAGCCGTCTCGGTCCGCACGCCGCGGTGCGGCTTCACCTTGTGGGCGTCGGGATACTCGTAGTAGTGGTAGTACCAGTCCTTGCGCCACGCCGCTTCGCCTTTGAAGACCGGCACCCAGCTCCGACCCTGCATCCCCTTGGGGATCTCCACGCCCGCGAGTTCGAGAAGCGTCGGCGCGATGTCGACGTTGATCGCCATCTTGTCGGTCACCGACCCCGCCTTGATGAGCTTCGGGTAGCGGATGACGAGCGGAACGCGAATCGACACCTCGTGCATGAACCGCTTGTCGAATCGGCCCCACTCACCGCAGAAGAACCCGTTGTCCCCCGTGTGCATCACGAAGGTCTCGTCCAGCTTGTTCATCTCCTCGAGCGTCTTGAGCACCTTGCCGATGTTCTCGTCGGCTCCTTCGATCGTCGCGTAGTAGTCCTTGATGAAGGACTGGTAGTCGGCCACGTCCTTGAAGCTCCCGATCTTGTTGTCGGCGTCGAGGAACGCCTTGGGCTTTCCCTCCCCGGCGTCACCGAAGAGCGCGGGTTTCGGAACCGTGACGTCCTTGTAGAGGTCCTTCAGCCGCTCGGGTCGGTCCCAGCTCCGGTGGCACGCCTTGAAGAAGAGGAACAGGCAGAAGGGCTTCTCGCGCTTCTTCTTCAGCCACTCGATCGCCTTGTCGGTCACGACGTCGTCCATCCAGCCTTCGTGAGGGAGGTCCTTCCCGTCGATCCCCTCCGCGATGATGGGATTCTTGTAGCGACCCTGGCCCTTGTAGCCGAAATAGTAGTCCCACGTCCGGTCCCGGAGCGCCTCCTTCTGGTGCGACTTGCCGCAGAACGCCACCTCGTACCCCGACGCGCGGAGCAGTTCGGGCATGAACGGCACATCTTTGCTCATCGCCCGCATGCGGTTGTCGATGACCCCGTTCGCGTGCGAGTAGGTCCCGGTGAGGAGCGACGCCCGGCTGGGCGAGCAGAGCGAGTTCGTCACGAACGAGTTCTTGAAGAGGATGCCCTCTCGCGCGATCCGGTCCATGTTGGGGGTCTTCAGGACCGTGTTCCCCGCGCAGCTCATCTGGTCCCACCGCTGGTCGTCGCACATCATGATCACGAAGTTCGGGCGGGACGCCTTGTCCTGGGAGGCCAGTCCGAACGGGACGACGAATAGCAACGCCAGCGCGATTCTCATTTCTTCCCTTTCCTGGGGACCCACTTCTCCGACTCGCTGCGCGCGGTCTTGAGATACGCCTCGACCTTCGCGACCACGTCCGGATGATCGGCCGCAACGTTCGTCTTCTCCCCCAGGTCCATCGCCAGGTTGTACAGTTCCAGCGGGGCGTCCAGGCCATTCCTCACGGCCTTCCAATCGCCCATCCGCACCGCCTGGTCGAACCCCTTCTCGTGGAACTCCCAGTAGAGGAACTCGTGCGACTTCTGCGGGGGCCGCCCGAGCAGCGTCGGCACGAACGAGATCCCGTCGAGACCCTCCGACACAGGGGCTCCCGCGATCTCCGCCGCCGTCGGCAGCAGGTCCCAATGGGCCCAGATCGCGTCGCTTACCGTGCCCGGCCGGATCCTCCCCGGCCAGCGCGCGATCATCGGCATCCGGATTCCGCCTTCATAGAGGTCGCGTTTGATCCCGCGCAGCGGACCCGAGCTCTTGAAGAACGCCGGGTCGCGCCCGCCTTCCCGGTGGGGCCCGTTATCGCTCGTGAAGAAGACGACCGTATCCTCGTCCAGCTTCAGCTCCTTGATGAGATCGAGGAGACGGCCGACGTCGCGGTCCATCCGGGTGACCATCGCGGCGAGCGCCGCGTTCGGGGCGGCCTGCGAGCGGTATCCCTTGGCGCCCGGCGCGTCGCCCTGCCCGTTCACGAACGGCTTCTCCGGGAACTTCCCGCGGTACTCGCTCATCGAGTCCTCGGGCGCGATCATCTCCGCGTGCGGGATCGTCCAGGCGACGTACAGGAAAAACGGCCTCTCCCGGTTCTTCCGGATGAAATCGAGCGCGAACGTGCTCATGTGGTCGTGCGAATAGTCCTTCGCCGGGTCCATGGCGACCTTCTCCTCGTTCCGGAAGAGATGGTCCGTGTAGTAATGGTGCGCGTGGCCCTGGTCCAGGTAGCCGAACCACTCGTCGAAGCCCTGCCGGTTGGGATGGCCGGTCGACCCGACGAGCCCCAGGCCCCACTTTCCCGTCGCGCCCGTCGCGTATCCCGCGTCCTTGAGGACCTTCGCCACCGTGACGTCGGTCGGCCGGAGCGGCTGGTCGGCGTTCCCACGCACGTAGGCGTGGCCGCAGTGGTAGCCCGTCATCAGCGAGCATCGCGACGGCGCGCAGACCGTGCTCCCCGCATAGTAGTCCGTGAACCGCATTCCCTCGCGGGCCATCGCGTCGATGCGCGGCGTCCGGATCTTCTCCTGGCCGTAGCACCCGAGATCGCCGTACCCGAGGTCGTCGGCCATGATGTAGATGATGTTCGGATGCCTCGGCAGCGCGGCCGTATCGGGCGGCGATCCCGCGCAGGCGGACACCAGGAGGGGCGCCAGGAGAAGGATGCGCAGAGCTGTCATGTTCATCTAACCTCGGATGAGCCCGCCCTGTTCCGGAGGAGATAAGGGGATGAGAGGAGATTCAACGATAAGAAAAGAAGAAACGAATGGTTCTTCATCTCTTAATCTCCGATATAACTTTATCTCCTCCAAATAATCGGACACGAGGGGCCGATCGACAGTTATATATAGTGTTTCGCGGACGGTAAATCGTCGATTCTTCGGAGATCTCCATGCGCCGAATCGCCTGCCTCGCCGTCGTGCTCGCCCCGCTCTGCGCCGCCGGCGCGCCGCAGCAGAAGGAGTCCTGCAAGCCGCCGGACGAGTTCATCAAGACGTTCAAGCTCCACGAGGGGCTCGACGTCACCTGCTTCGCGCAGGAGCCCGGCTGCATCAACCCGACCGACATGGACATCGACGAGCGCGGCCGGGTCTGGTGGGTGGAGTCGATGAACTACCGTGGCTCAAAGATGCGGCCGGAGGGCGACCGCATCATGATCGCCGAGGACACGAAGGGCGAAGGGAAGGCCGACAGCTACAAGGTCTTCTACCAGGGGCCTGAGCTCATCGGGCCCCTCGGGATCTGCGTCCTGGGCAGCAAGGTCTACGTCGCCCAGTCGCCCCGCATGTGGGTCTTCACGATCGACGCGTCCGGTGACAAGGCCCTCGGGCCTCCCGAGGTCTTCGTCGACGGCTTCGGGGGCGTGAACCACGACCACGGCCTCCACTCGATCATGTTCGGCCCCGACGGCCGGTTCTATTTCAACGCGGGGAACGACGGCTCCAACGGCCTGCTGCTCAAGAACGGAAAGGGCGAGGTCATCATCGACTCGACCGGCAGCGAGGTGGGTGGAAAGGGCCAGAAGTGGCGCGGCGGCCCCCGCGGCGGCGCCGGGCAGCACTACACGAACGGCATGGCGTTCCGCTGCAATCCCGACGGCACCGGCTTCGAGGTCCTCGGCCACAACTTCCGGAACAACTACGAGGTCTGCAGCGATTCCTTTGGCACCGCCTGGCAGTCCGACAATGACGACGACGGCAACCAAGGCGTCCGGATCAACTACGTCATGGAGGGCGGCAACTTCGGATACGTCGGCTATTACAAGGACACGAGCTGGGGCCGCGACCAGGGCGCGCACCCCGGCCAGACCCGCCAGGAGGCGCACTTTCACCAGCGCGACCCCGGCGTGGTGCCCAACCTCCTGATGACGGGTGGCGGCTCGCCGTGCGGCATCTGCGTCTACGAGGGCGACCTCATCCCGGAACTCCGCGGCAAGCTCCTCCACTGCGACGCGGGCCCGAACGTCGTGCGCGTCTACACGCCCATCCCCGCGGGCGGCGGATACGTCTGCGAATCGGCCGATCTCATCCACTCTTCCGATCGCTGGTTCCGGCCCGATGACGTCTGCGTGGGCGTCGACGGCGCGATCTACGTCTCCGACTGGACCGACCCGGGCGTCGGCGGGCACGCGACGGGGGACAGGGATCCCAAGACGATCAGCGGCCGCATCTACCGCATCGCGCCCAAGGGGAACAAGACGGCCGTCCCCAAGCTCGACCTCGAGACGGTCGCCGGGCAGATCGACGCGCTCAGCTCGCCCAACCTGGCCCGGCGGTACCTCGGGTACCAGAAGCTCGTCGCCGGCGGCGAAGCCGCGCAGGCCGCGCTCGAGAAGCTCTGGTATACGTCCGGCAACTCGCGCCTCCGCGCCCGGGCGCTCTGGCTGCTCGCGCGCGGCCCCAAGGGAGCGGACTGGGTCGCCGCCGCGATGAAGGACAAGGACGTCGACCTCCGCGTCTGCGCGTTCCGGGCGGCGCGGCTCATCAAGATGGACATGGTCTCGCTCTCCAAGCAGGCGCTCTCGGACCCCAGCCTCTTCATGGCGCGCGAGATCTGCCTCGCGATGAACTACCAGCCGACCTCGAGCGCGCTCGACATCCTGGTCTCGCTGGCCGACAAGGTGGTCGCGCCGACCGCCGACCAGGCGCTTCCCACGGAGGGCAAGGACGACAACAAGTTCACCGCGGAGAAGGAGAAGGCTCGGCAGGCCCGCTATGTCCCGCGCTGGTACCTCGAGGCCCTCGGCATCGGGTGCACCGGCCGCGAGAAGGAAGTCCTGGAGGCGTGGCAGAAGACCGGGAAGAACAAGGACCCGAAAGTCGCGGAGTACATCGCCTGGCGCCTCAACCGCGTGATCCCCGAGGCTCCCCCGCCGCCCCCGAAGGACAAGGGGAAATAATGCGGACGCTCTTCGCCCTGCTGCTCGTCGCGGCCCAGGGCGACGACGTCGCGAAGGGCGTCAAGCTGCTCCTTGACCCGACCGCTCCGCTCGCCGAGCGTGAGACGGCCGTCAAGACCCTCGCGAAGTCAAAGGCCGGGGCCGAGGCGATGATCGCGCTCGTCGACGCGGAGAAGTTCCCCGAGGAGATGAAGGCCACCGCGCGGTTCGCCCTCGCCGCCAGCCCCGACGCCGCCGCTCGCGAGTTGGGCGAGAAGAAGCTCCCCCGCCTGCAGAGCAAGGACGGATCGCCCCTCCCGCCGATCCACGAGCTGGTCGCGAGGAAGGGAGACCCGGCGAACGGCGCGAAGGTGTTCCGGCGGACGGAAGGGCCCAACTGCATCGCCTGCCACCAGATCGCCGACGAGGGCAAGATGGTGGGCCCGCCGCTCACCACGGTCGGCCTCAAGTTGAGCAAGGAGCAGATGGTCGAGTCGATCCTGACCCCCAGCGCGTCGATCCTGATGGGCTACGAAAACTGGGCGGTGCGGACGAAGGACGGCGACGTGAAGACGGGGATCAAGGTCGAGGACACGGACGACCACGTCACGCTCAAGGACAACCAGGGCGAGTACATCGACATCCCCGTGGCCAAGATCGCCGAGAAGAAGATGCTCAAGCTCTCGATGATGCCCGAGGAGCTGACGAAGTCGATGACGGCGCAGGAGCTGGTCGACCTGGTCGAGTACATGAGCACGCTGCGACAGTAGGAGGTCCTTATGAAGACGATCCTTGCGCTTCCCCTGCTTTTCCTTGTCCAGGACAAGCCGCTCTTCGAGGAGAAGTTCGACGGTAAGCTTTCCGACGGGTGGGCGTGGGTGCGCGAGGACGCCGCGGGCTGGAAGCTCGAGGCCGGCGCGATCAAGATCAAGGCGCAGGCAGGGACGATCTTCTACAAGACGAACACCGCGAAGAACATGCTCCTGCGCGCCTCGCCCGTCGCGGGCACGGAGGCGGAGCCGGTCGCCGCGGAGGTCTCGGTGGGCAGCGAGCCCGCGGTGAACGGCGAGCAGGCGGGGCTGCTGCTGTACGTCGACGACGGGAATTACGTGAAGCTGGTCCGCGAGTACGACAAGCCGAAGGACGGCGAAGGGAAGGTCGCGGCGGTCATGCTCCGGGAAGCCAAGGGGATCCCCGAGCCTTTCCAGAAGAAGCCCGAGTCGCCGGCCCGGCTCCGTCTCGTTTGGGCCGGCCCGAAGGTGACCGGCCAGTACCGGACGCCCGAAGGCAAGGAGTGGGTCACCGTCGCAACCGTTGATGCGCCGGCCGGCGAGAATCCCCGCTTCGGGCTCTGCTGCAATGGCGCCCCCGTCGATGCCGATCGCTGGGCGACCCTCAGCGCCTTTCGGATCGTCAGGGCAACTGTTAAGTGACGAATCGGATTCCTCACTTAACAGTTGCAGCGCGGCCCAAGGGGAGCCCCGTGGAAGCGATCCTCAACTGTTAAGTGACAGATCCGATCTGTCACTTAACAGTTGGCTACATCTTGGGCATCAGGCGGCGGGTTCCGTTTGACGAACCCTCCGTCGCAAGGGCCCCCCGCAGGAAACGGTCCATGCTGCGGGCGCGCGAGAGCGCCGCGTCGTAGGTGATCACCGCCTTCTGGTACAGGTCCTGGAGGCATTGGTCCATCGTGTTCATCCCGTCCTTCCGACCCGTCTCGACGAGGTTGTAGAGCTGGTGGAGGTTGTTTTCGCGAATCACGTTCCGCACCGCCGGGTTGGCCACCATCACCTCGTACGCCAGCGCGCGACCCTTCCGATCCGCCCGCGGGATCAGGTCCTGCGTGATCACCGCCTGCAGCGAGTTTGCCAATTGAAGGACGATCTGCCTTTGCTGGTCGCCCGGGAAGACCGCCGTGATCCGCTCGACCGTCTGCATCGTGTTGGGCGTGTGGAGCGTCGCGATCACCAGGTGGCCCGTCTCCGCCGCGGTGAGCGCCGTCGAGATCGCCTCCCGCTCGCGCATCTCGCCGACCACGATTACGTCGGGATTCTGCCGGAGGACGTGGATGAGCGCGCGCGAGAACGAGAGCGTGTCCGTGTGGACTTCCTGCTGGACCACGAGCGCCTTCTGCGGCCGGTGCACATATTCCACCGGGTCCTCGATCGTGACGACCTTGCACCGCCGTTCCCGGTTGATCACGTCGACCATGTAGTTGAGCGTCGTCGTCTTCCCCGACCCGGTCGCTCCCGCGATCAGGACCAATCCGTTGGGCTTCCGGGACAGCTCGTCGACGATGGGAGGAAGCCCCAGCGTGTTCGCGTCGGGGATGTGGAACGTGCAGAGGCGGACCGAGAACTCGGGGTTCCCCGCGTGGAAGTAGACCGTGACCCGCGCGCGGGCCTTGTCGCTGTCGAACAGGGAGAAACAGAGCTCCCTCTCCTTCTCGAAATGACGCATCTGCTCCTCGTTCAGGAGCCCGTCGGCCATCTCGCGGAGGTGCGACGCCTCCAGCGGCGGGGCGTTCGCCAGGATGATCTCGCCGTTGATGCGGAGCGACGGCGGGACTCCGGCGATCAGGTGCAGGTCCGACGCGTTCTTCGCGCGCGCCGCCCGGATGAGCTCGAGGACCGTGTTCACAAGGTTCCCTCCTACCGGAAGATCCCGGTCAGCGCCGCCCAGGCTCGCGCCAGCGGGCCCTGGCCCTCCACGGCCGCCAGCGCGGCCCTCGACAGTTCGAAATCGCGGTCCAGCGAGAGGGCCTGGCGATAGGAGCTCTCCGCGCTGCCCTGCATCCCGAGCGCGGCCTGGCAGTCTCCCAGCACGTGCAGGACGAACGGCGCGCCCGGCTCCTGCTTCATCGACTTCGTGGCCCACGCCATCGCCCGCGAGAAGTGGCGATGCCAGTAGCAGCTCCGGGCGATCCGCAGCTGCATGAACCAGTCGTGGCGGGATTCGGCCGACGCCTTCTCGAAGCAATGCTCGTCGTTCGCCTGCCGGCCGGCCATCAATGCCTCACCGCGCGACAGCCAGACGAGCGGTGTCGTCCCCCGCTGCGACAGCGCCGCATCCGAAAACTGGATCGAGCGGTCCGTGTCCCCGAGACGCGCCCAGGCGACCGCCTTCCCCGAGAGGAGCTCCGGGTGGTCGCGGTGAACCTCGAGCGCCTTGTCCGACCAGAGCTTCGCCTCGTTGTGCTCCCCAAGCTCGATCAGCATCTGCACCTGCCCCACCCAGGCGGCGTGCACGTTCGCGTTGAACTCCAGCGCCCGCGAGTAGCAGCGGAGCCCCCGCTCGAACCGCGCGGAGCGGTGGTCCTGGTCGCCGAGGTGGATGTAGTAGCCCTCGTCGCGGATCTCCTGCCCGGCCGACGACCGCTCCTCACCCGGCGGTTCGTGCCCGTCGAACTCCAGGTTCGAGAATCTACCCACCGCCGCCCCCCGATCGGCGCGACGCCCACCAGCGTCCGGCCCGTGCCGAGATCCAAAGGGAGATAACGAACAGAAACCCCAAGGCGACGAGACGCCCCGGGTCGATCGCATTCGTCGGAAAGCTGAAGAGGCCGTCCCGGTTCACACGGGTCGCGGGGACGAAGACGTTCGCGAGGAACGTCAGGAGGGGCCAGTACACCAGGAGGAGCGCGGCCAGGATGGCGACCATCGCCGTCGCGCGCCGCCCAGGCAGTGGGCTCTGCGCCCACGGCGTGAGATCCAGGATGCAGAACGCGTGCGCGGAGACGCACAGACCGAAGAGCATCTGCCCGCCCAGCCCGGAGAACGACTGGATGCTCAGGCTGATCAGGGCGACGATGACCGCCATGAAGATCAGTCCGCGACCGACCCTCCCGGACAGGATGTGTCCAAGCCCGGGGATCAACGACGCCAGGACCAGAACCCACGGGTTGCCCGTCCACACGGGGAGACGGAACCCGAACCGCTGGTCGAGCAGGCGTTGCGAGACGCTTCCGTCCGCCGCGCGCGGCGGCGTGACGGCGATGAACCGGTCCTCGTCGAACACATACTTGCAGCGACGGCAGACGCGGTCGTCGAGTCCCCGGGTGAGGCCGCATTTCGCGCACTTCATGGTCTACCCCTGGCGGCGCTCCTGCTGCCGCAGCTCCGACGCGATCTTCACCTGGGAATCGGGCTCGTAGTACTCCGCCGTCAGCTCCTGGCTCTGCAGCGTTCCCACGATCCGCTGGACGAGCTTCACGTACTCCAGGCAGCTCTTTCCCTTCGCGCCCTCCGTGCGGACGCGCACTTTTCCGTCCTTGCCGATTTCGATCTGGAGGTCATGCGATTCCATAAGGCTATCCCTCGTAGCGGCGCACGTGCAGACGGATGGACCCGTCGGGCGTCCGCTCCTCCCCGACAGTCGAGAACCCGCTCTGCCCCAGTTCCTGGGACAGCCGGCGGTAGACGTACTGCTGGATGACCTGGCCGGAAAGCTCCTCGCCGATCTCGCGCAGGCGGTCCTTGTCGACATCTCCTTCCACGCAGGTGCGGAACTGGCCGCGCGCGTCGCGGGAGAAGATCACCCGCACGCCCTGCCGCTCGACGACGATCTGCTGGTCCGGCGACATGGAGTCGGCGACGACCTCCGAGTTCTCCATCGAGAGCTGCACCGACTGCAGGGCCGCCTTCTTCTGAGGCTCCTTCTCCTTCACGACCCGGAACCCCGCGGCCGCGGCCGCGGCCACGACGGCCGAGGCAAGCACCGGCCACGACGCGATGATCACCGGGGCGAGCAAGATAACGGCACTCATGTCTTCCTCCTTACAGCTCGATCCTCCGCCCGGGCTGGACCGACACGGTCTCCCGCGGCGACGCCAGTCGCGCCCGGCCCTCGGCCCACGACCGCAGCCGGTTGAGATCCCCTTCCATCGTCCTCGACAGCGGCACCGTCTCGCGCAGCGCCTTCTCCACGTGCTCCGTGCACAGCGGCGCGTCCTCCGAGAAGGCGTCGTACAGGGCCGAGACGACCGCCTCCTCGATCTCCGCGCCGCTGAACCCCAGGGCCTCCCGCGACAGCGCGTCGACGTCGAACTCCTTCGGCTCCCTCTTCCGCAGGCCGAGGTGGATCCGGAGGATCTCCTTGCGCTCCTCCTCGTTCGGAAGATCGACGAAGAAGATCTCGTCGAACCGGCCCTTGCGGAGGAGCTCCGGCGGGAGCTCGCTGATGTTGTTCGCGGTCGCGATCACGAAGACCGAGGAGCTCTTCTCCGAGAGCCACGTGAGGAACGTGCTGAACACGCGCGCGGTCGTCCCCGAGTCGGTGTTCCCCGACGATTTCGACCCGGCCATCGCCTTTTCGATCTCGTCCACCCAGAGGACGACCGGCGCGATCGACTCGGCGACCTGGATCGCGCGCCGCATGTTCTCCTCGGACGAACCGACGAGGCTGCCGAACATGCGTCCGACGTCGAGGCGCAACAACGGCATGCCCCAGAGCCCCGACACCGCCTTCGCGCACAGGCTCTTCCCGCACCCCTGCACGCCGAGGAGAAAGACCCCCTTGGGCGGCGGGAGCCCGAAGTCCCTCGCCTTGTCGGAAAACGCGAGCGCGCGCTTGCGGAGCCACTCCTTCAGATGGCCCATCCCGCCCACCTGCTCGAACTGCGCCTCGGTCTCGTAGTAGTCGAGGAGCCCGCTCTTCCGGATAATCTGCCGCTTCTCGGAGAAGACGGCCTGGATGTCGTCCTCGCCGAGCTTGCCGCCGTTGACCAGGATCTTGGCGAAGACGTTCTCCGCCTCCGAGAGCGTCAGGCCCAGCGCGGCCTTCAGCAGGCGCTCCCGCGAGTCCGAGGCGATGTCGATCTTCACGTTCGGCTGCTGCCGGACCTCCTGCACGATCCGGTCCAGGAGGGCGGAGATGTCCCGCGCCGCCGGGAGCGGGAAGTCGATCACCGTCACTTCCTTCTCGAGCTCCGGCGGCAACTCCATGACGGGCGAGACGAGCACGATCGTCTTGTAGCTGTTCTTCAGCTGGATACCGATCTCCTTGAGCTTGCGGATCACCGCGAAGTTGTTGCGCGAGAGGAACGGGTGGAGGTCCTTGAAGACGTAGATGGCCGGCTCCACCTGGTCGATCACGTGGTCGAGCGCGGCGAGGGGGTCCTTGGTCGTCGAAGCTCGCGGGCGCTGCGACTGGACGGACGTGCCGCCCGGAACGACGCCCGTGCTGAAGGACCACTCGAAGAGACGCTTGTTACGCTTCTTCGCCACCTCGGCCAGCCAGTCCTGGACCCGCTGCTCCTCCCACGACACGATGTACAGGATCGGGTACCGGGCCCGGATGAGGACCTCGATCTCCTCGAGCGCGCTCTTGCATTTTTTCAAGGTCAGGCCCTCCAGGCGTCTAAGACGAATTCCGTCCCGAGCCGTTTCAGCGCGGCCGCGAGTCCGGCCGAGGCGGAGTCGACACAGATTCTCCCCGCCGGATCGATCCATACCTCGTCCGCCGGCGCGGGACGGGACGGTCCCGGCGCGATCGTCCAGGGGACCTGCGTGAGACCCCGGGACCGCACGATCTCCCATGCCCGACGACGTTCCTCCGGCCGGTTCGTGCGCCCAATCACCGGGTCGCCTTCCGCTCGGAACACCGGGAGGTAGCCGGTCATCAGGCTGAGGGGCGTGCCCGGAAGCTCGCGCGACATCCAGTCCGCCACACCCGCGAGGCAGCAGTCGAGGTGGCCCGGCATCGCGAGATGCCGGACGATCAGGCGGCCGGTCCGCGCGGCCCAGAGAAGGTTGGATCTGACGACCTCGCTGTACCGCGGCACGCGCGCCAGCCGCGCCGCGCAGTCATCGTTCCCGAACTTGTAGTCCGCTAGAACGACGTCGGGCACGCCCTCGAGAATTGCGAGCGCCCCGGCGGAGGCGTAGGCGTTGGTCTTCCAGACGAGGGTCACGTCGGCCGGCACGCGCGCGGCGATCTCGAGCGCGCCGTCCAGGTGGATCGAGGGCTCGCCGCCGAGGATCGTGACGCTCCGAAGGGCGGGCCGGTTCGCGGCGATCCGCTCGGCTACGGCTGCGGGATCCAGGGGAACGCCGGCCCGTCCGTCCTGGCTCGGCCCGCCGGTGAGGCAGAACGAACAGGCCATGTTGCATCCGCTGAGGCTGATCGTGTAGGTGGGCACGAGGTCGGCCTCGCCCGCCCACTCGATCCCCTCGTGGAACACGCGGGGGGTGGCATCGGAGGCGCAGACCCCGGCGGCCTCCGCCGTGCGGTCGACGCCGCATTCGAAGGCGCACAGCCGGCACTGCGCCAACTGCTTCCTCGCCGCGGGGATCTTCGCTCCTGGGTGCGGACGGACCATGGGCCCCTTTCATCCGCAAACGATGAGAATTGGACTCCACTCCCTCGCGCCCGTCTCACGGTTCCGCTCTTTTCGCAGGACGGCGGCCGTTCCGACGGGACCCGCCTCTTATCGCAAACCATGGGCCATGCATAAAGGGCTCGCCAAGGCGGTTGTGTGCAGGAAATGTCACCCATTCGCGCCCGGGAACCACACTTTGTCAGGCCTCAACTGTTAAGTGACGAATCGGATTCCTCACTTAACAGTTGGAGCACGGCCCAAGGGGAGCCCCGTGGAAGCGATCCCTAACTGTTAAGTGACAGATCCGATCTGTCACTTAACAGTTAGAACTTGTCGAAGGCGGACTTGCCTTCCTTCTGGTAGCGGTCATACCAGGGCTGGTTGTGAGGCAACGGGACGCCGTCGCGCGTCCATCCGTCGGGCTTCCGCTCAGCCGGCATCACGTCGTGCGTGTCGACCCGCCAGTTGTCGAGCAGCGTCCGCAGCCCCGCCACGTACTCCCGATACCCGGGGTCGTCGACGACGTTCTTGAACGAGTAGGGATCCTCTCTCAGGTCATAGAACTCCTCGAACGGCCGGGGCTCCTGGAACAGAAAGGCCTGCCCCGCCGACAACCGCCCCGCCTGCTTCATCTCCATCATGCCCTTCCACGTGACGGAGTTGATCGAATCGACGCTGTTCCAGAGCGGCTTCTCCCAGTAGTAGTTCCGAACGAGGAGATATCGCGGCGTGCGCACCGCGCGCGTGAACTGCGCGTAGTCGTGCCAGTTGGCCTCCGCATAGACCGCCTCGCGCGCCGGCCCGTCGGGAATCTTCAGCAGCGTCCGGAAACTCTGCCCCTGCATCGAATCCTGCGGCACCTCAGCGACGTCCAGGATCGTCGGCGCGAGGTCGACCGAGCTGACAAGCTGCCTCTGGACGACGCCCGCCTTGACCCCCGCAGGATACCGCACGAGGAGGGGCGTGCGGATCCCGGAGTCGTAGAGCGTCGTCTTCGCGCGCGGAAACGGCATGCCGTTGTCCGACAGGTACACGATGAAGGTCCGGTCGAGCTCGCCCTGCCGCTCCAGCTCCGCCAGGATCTCGCCGACGTGCCGGTCGAACCGCTCGATCTTGTCGTAGTACTGGGCGATCTCCATCCGGATCAACGGATGGTCGGGCAGGTAGGGAGGAACGACGATCTGTTGCGGGTCGTGCGGATTCGGCAGAACCTCTCCAAACGGCCGGTGCGGGTCCCACGACGCGACCCAGAAGAAGAACGGCTTGTCCCTCGGACGCTCCGCCAGCAGCTTGACCGCTCTCTCCGCCGTTTCCTTTCCCGGGCACTCCTCAATCCGGTCCCAGTTCGCCCTTTCGGCCGCCCCGAGGTGCCATTTCCCCGCGGCCATCGTATGCCATCCCGCGGCTCGCAGGATCCGAGCGAGCGTCTTCTGCTCCGCGGGCAGCGGTTGGTGAAGGTCCGGCGCGCCCGTGCTGTGGGGATACCGGCCCGTCAGGATGCTCGCGCGGCTGGGGCTGCACGACGAGATTGTCAGGAAGGCCCGATCGAACCGCGTCCCTTCACTCGCGAGCCGGTCGATGTTCGGCGTCCGGAGCACCCGGTGGCCGTAGCAGCCAAGATCGCCCTCGCCCTGGTCGTCGGCGATGAGGATGAGAACGTTGGGCGACGTATTCAGGTTCCGCCGCGGCGATCCGGCGCACCCCGCGAGCAGCGCCAGCGCGAGGACGAGCCTCATCGTCCGACCGACGCGTGGACGGCATTCAGGATGCGCTCCTCGATCCCGGGAGCGAACGGCACGGGCCAGCCGTAGTACATCATCGAGCCCGACGCGAGCGTCCGTTTGAACCCGTTGTCCCATCCCGCCTCGTAGCCGCCCTCGGCGAGCACCTTCTCCGACGGGATGTAGCACGGCACCTCGTTCGAATAGCCGGCCACCCACGTACGATCCTCGCCCAGCTCCTTCTTGAGCCGAAGGGCGTACTCGACGCACGTCTCGCCGCTCAGGGCGATCAGCGTCAGGTCGCCGCCGAACTGCCAGGTCAGGATCGGGAACGGCACCGCGCTCGGCAGCTTCCCGGCATCCAGCAGCCGCAACGTCTCCTTCGCGTGACGCTGCCGGAACTTGTCCTTGTGCTCGACGAGGGGCGCCACGAGCTCGCGCGCCGGGGCCGCCTCGAGCGGCAACTCGATCGAGCGGTAGCTCATCCGGAGATCGCCCGAGATCGTTCGACCCGCAGCCGTGCCGAGGGCCCCCCGGACCGCGGCCGCCAGCGCCCTTCCGTGCTTCTCCGCCATGGCCGCGTCCCCGCGCGGGCTTGGATTGATGTCGCCCCCGCAGCCCGTGACGAAGAGCGCGACCGCGCCGGGGATCGACTTCTCAAGCTCCTGGCACGCCGCGCCCGCATGGTCGCCGTGGTACTGGTACATGCCCCCGCCGAGCGTCGTGCAATGAC
Source organism: Planctomycetota bacterium (assembly GCA_041482015.1). Lineage (GTDB taxonomy): Bacteria > Planctomycetota > MHYJ01 > MHYJ01 > JACPRB01 > JACQFK01. The sequence goes on from JBGPCZ010000001.1 coordinate 28,319, forward strand.
ACGCGTACGTGAAGACGATCGCGCGCGTCTTTCCGTCCTTCGACTCGATCTCGAGCACCGGCACGTCCGGATCGGTGATCCCCTTTGGATTGTCCGCAAGCGCCGGGATGTTGTTCTCCCGCGGCAGGCGGCGGTTCATGGCGTACGTCGCCTTCGTTCTCGAGAAGGACAGTTTCGCCGGCTGGAGGTCGGACAGCGCCTTCCCCACCAGGACGACGACCGTCTCGCGCAGCCATTCCGCGTACTCGTGGACGGTCTTCGCCTCCGCCTCGCCGAATCCGTGGAAGACCTCCATCGATGGCCGTTCCGGCATCGCCGGACCGGCGTGGGTGTGGCTCGCGGTCAGAAGAAGCTGCTCGTCCGAGAGCCCGTGCCGCTTCCGCGCCTCGTCCCGGATCCACCGGCTCATCGAGGGCGGGAACCCCAGGATCTCCGCGGTGACCATCACCGCCTTCTTTCCCGAACTGTCCTCGAGCGCGAGCGCCCGGGCGTACAGGTCGAGCGCCACGCCGTCGGCCGGCTTCGTCCGCGCACCGTAGCCGGTGAGCCAGCCGAACTTCTCCGGCGTGATCTTCACCTTCGCGGTCCCCGCCCGATACGAGCCGCCCCCGCCGGGAGCGGCCACGAGTTCCTTCGCGGCGGTGACGATCCGATCCTCGATCCCGAGCGCAAAGGGCGTCGGCCATCCGCTCCCCGACATCTGGGACGTCGCGATCCCCCGGCCGAGCGAGAGGGTCCAACCCGATTCGTAGCCGTTCTCGTTGAGGATGCGCTCCGACGGGATGTAGCACGGCACTTCGTTCGAGTACCCGGTCACCCACGTCCGATCCGCGCCCAACTCCTTCTTGAGACGGAGCGCGTACTCCACGCAGGTCTCCCCCGCGAGCGAGACCATCGTGAAGCTCGTGCCGAAATGAAGAACCTGGATCGGGTAGTCGATCGACGTCGTCAGCGTCCCCGCGTCCATCTTCGCGAGCTGCTCCTTCGCGAACCGCTGGTCGCCGGGCCTCCCGGTCGCGGCCATCTTGTTGAACGCGGCCCGATCCGGTTTCTCGAGCGGCAGGTCGATGCGCTTCAGCTTCGCGCGGATCGGCCCGCTCACCGGCCGGAACCGGCCCTCCTTGAGCACCTTCTCGATCGCCGCGATCATCGCCTGCCCGTTCTTCTCCGCCTCCGCGATCGGCCCGCGCGGGCCGGGATCGATGTCGCCCCCGCAGCCGGTCACGAACATCACCTGCGCGCCCGGCATCTTCTCCTCGAGCCTCGAGCAGCAGACCGCCCAGTCGGGATGGAAGCGGTAAAAGCCCTCGTTGTTGTTCCGCACCGACGTGCAGTGACACGCGTACGTGAAGAGCACCGCGCGTATCTTCCCATCCACGCCCTTCGCCACCAGCACGGGCACGTCCGGGTCCGTGACCCCCTTGGGCTCGATGCCGAAGCCCCACGTTCCGTCGTCCTTCTTCACGCGCCGGTACTTCCCGAACGTCGCTTCGCCCCGCGCCATCTCGAGCGTCGCCGGCGAGGTCGACTTCAGCGCCTCCCCGATCGCCTGGAGGACCTTCTCCCGGAGGCTCTCGACGTAGGGGTCCCGCTCCTTGATCTGCTCCGGATGGTCGACCAGCGCCGGCTCGGAGATCACCGGGCCGTTGTGCGTGTGGGACCCCACGAGCAGGAGTCGCTCCTCCGGAAGTCCGAATCGCCGGAGCGCTTCCGACTTGATCGCCCGGCCGATGACTGGTCCGAAGGCGATGATGTCCGCCGACACGATGACCGTCCTCGATTTCCCGTCGTCGATCGCGAGCGCCCGGGCGAACAGGTCCGCTTCGACCCCTTCCGAGAGCTTGTTCCGCGATCCGTAGCCTGAGAGCATCATCGGCTCCGCGGGCGTGATCTTCACCTTTGCGGTGCCGACGACCAGCGGAGCCTGTTCAGAAGGGGGCGAAATGGCGCATCCGAAGACAAGGAGAGAGATCAACGCCCGGAGAGTGCGCATGAGAACTCCCTCTTATTCGGGGACCAGCCGCACGGACCGGAGGTCGAGCAGAGCTCCCTGGATCTTGCCCTCCGAGTGGAACGAAAGCTTCTGCGGGCCCGCCTTCAAGTCCACCGTCCCGAGCTTGACCTGCTTGTAGTTGTCCCAGTTCCCGGTGCCCTCGATCTTGCCCGCGAGGCGGGACGCCCCCGCCTCGAGCAGGTAGGCATTCCCGGCGACCCCGTTCTCGCACGCGTAGTCGATCTCGACCGCGTACTTCCCAGCCTTCGCGGTCTCGAGCGACCAGACGGCCTGGTCGCTTTCGCTGCTCCAGTAGCCCAGGTTCTTGTAGGCCGCCTCGAACACCATCGAGTTCCCGTAGATCTCGCACTGCGTGGCGAGCAGCTTCACCGAGCCATCGCCCGCCGCTTTGACGATCTCGGGCTTGTTGCCCTCGAACGACTTCGGTTTTCCGACCGGCCCGATGCTCGCGCCGAGGAAGACGAACAGGTCCGCGAAGTCCTGGGGCGAAACGTTCTTCTCGATCCCCTCCGGCATGAGCGACGCCGGCCAGGCCTTGATCTCCGCGATGTCCCGACGGAGCACCGTGTTCTCCTCGGCGTTGGCGCGCCGGAGCGTGATGCTGGCCGGTGTCTCCGCCGCGATGACGCCCGAGATCAGCTCCCCCTTCGGGGTTTTCACCACGTACACCTGGAACTGTGGATCGATCGCCTTGTTCGGGTTGAGGATGTCGGTGAGGAGCGACAGGCGGTCCCGCCCGGCCACCGACGTAAGATCGGCGCCGACCTTGAACCCCTGTCCGTGGAGACGGTGGCACGTGGCGCAGTTCGTCATGTAGACCTTCTCGCCCCGCCCGCGGTCGCCCGTGAGCGCGAAGACCTTCGGCGCCATCTGGTCCACGAGTTCATCCAGCTCGTTGGCAGCCTTCCCCTCGAGCAGCGCCTTGGCGCGCGCCCGGATCTCCCCCTTTGGATTCTTCAGCAATTGGTCGCGGTGATGAACCTCGAGCTCCACCGTGCGAATTTCGTTCTTTTCGAGTTTCTCGAGAATGAGGGGGATCTGGTCGGGCCGCGCGAAGAGCGCGGCGAGCACCGCCTTGCGGACGGGCCCGGTGTAGGCCGCCCAATTTGCCAGGAGCTGATCCGCCGGCGCGCTCGAGAGCGCGCGGACCGCAGCCACCTGCACGTCCTGCGGCTCCTGCGGGCGCAGGAGCTTCCCCAGCCCTTCGCGGGTTCCCGCGCCGGGCATCATCGCGAGGAGATCGATCGCGTTGACCCGCTCCGCGACGTCCCGCGCCCCGTCCCCGGCGGTCTCCAGGAGCCGCGCGGACCACTCGCCCACCTGCTTTTCAACCCCCGCCTTTTTGAGCAGCGAGTCAAGGCTCGCGCCCCACCGACGGAGCGACGGCCCCAGCGCGGAGAGCGCCACGAGCCGCCACCGCGCGGGCTGCGCGCCGGAGCCTTCCGCGAGAAGCTTCAGCCAGTCCGCGACTTCTTCCTCGTTCCGCCCGGCCCCCGTCAGATCGGCGAGTTGTCGGACCAGCTCCATCGATCCCGGCCCGGCCTTTTCGAGAAAATCGGGGGATGACTGGAGGATCTTCGAAAGCAGCTTCTGCGCGGACCCTTTGATCGACGAGAGGATCGCCGTCTGAACCCAGCGGTCGGTCGCATCCTGCACCGCGATCTTCGCCAGCGCCGCGAGAGCGCGGTCGTCCCGCACCTCGCCCAGCGTGAACGCGAGCTGGAAGCGGACGCGCGGTGCGGCGTCGGCGACCAGCGCAAGGACGGCGTCGCGAAGCTCCGCGATCCGTGGCTCCGCGAGCCTCAAGGCATGCTCTCTCACGCCCGCGTCCGCGTCCTTGAGCGCCCGGGCGACGTCCGTCGTCTCGAGCGCCCCGAGCCCCTCGAGCGTCCAAAGGGCGTGGAGCCGCGCAAGCGGCGACCGGGAAACGTGAAAGAGCGCGCGAAGCGGCTGGACGGCCGCCTGGTCCTGCTTCTCGATCAGAAGGCGTTGCGCCGTGAGGCGCCACCACGCGTTCTCCTTCTCGAGGAGCGCCACGAGCTCGGCCGGGGAGGCCTTCCCGAGGCTCGGGAGCGCGGCCGGTTTCGAGGCCGTCGGCGAGACGCGGTAGATCCGCCCCTTGTCCCATCCCGCACGCAGGTCGACGCGGCGCTGCACCTCGAGGGGGATCCACTGCGGATGCTCGATCACCGCGCGGTACATGTCGACGACGTAGAGCATCCCGTCCGGACCGGTGCACAGGTTCACCGGGCGGGACCAGGTGTCGGTCGAGGCGAGGAACTCCTTGTTTTCATAGGCGCGCTTTGCGGTGAAGCTCGCGCCCTTCTGGACGAGGAGGTCGCGGTGCACCAGGTTGTGCACCGGCTCACAGCAGAACGCGTTCCCCCGGAAGTCGGGGCCGAGGCCGTCGCCGCGATAGATCGTGACCGAGCAGGCCGACGTGAAGTGGCCCGCCGTGTTGTAATCGTTGAACCGCTCCGTGATCCGGCTCGCCGGATAGACCTGCGACGCGGGCCCGTGGTCGGAGATCATCTCCTGTACGGCGGCGACCGACAGGCTGGGGTTCCGGCCCAGGTAGCGAAGCGGCAGGACGGCGGTGTAGATGTGGTTCGAGTTGTTGTTCATGTACCGGTTGCCCCAGTCGTCGAACGTGTTGGCGTACTGCGACGCGCCCGCGACGGGCTCGATCCCGGTGAAGTCGGTCTTGAAGCGGAAGTCGGAGCCGCGGATCGAGGTCCGCTTGGCGTCGGCCTGGTTGCCGGGGCGGACGTTGCCACCGCTGTCGCCGTTGGCGCCGTAGATCCAGTTGTCGAGGCCGAACTGGAGCCCGTTCACGCGGTGCTGCTGGTTTCCCTCGGAGAACCCCGTCCACACGACCTCGCGCACGTCGGCCTTTCCGTCGCCCTTCGTGTCCTTGAAATACAGGATGTCGGGTGCGGCCGTGACGAGGACGCCGCCCTTCCACGGCATCACGCCGTTGGGATACGGGACGTTGCTCGCGAACGTCGTGCACTTGTCGTACGTGCCGTCGCCCTTCGTGCTTTCGAGAAGCTTGATGCGTCCCGACGGCGGCCCGAGCGGATAGTCCGCCATCTCGGCGACGTAGATGCGGCCGTTCTCGTCGAAGGCCATCGCCACGGGGTCCATCAGGTCGGGCTCCGCCGCGACCAGCTCGATCTTGAACCCGTCCGGCAGGCGCCAGGTTTTCAGCGCGTCCTTCGCGGAGAGCGGACTCTTCGGCTCATCCTGCTGGGAAGCGGCCGGGAGGGCGCACAGGGCGAAGACGAATACGAGAGTGGGCCGGTTCATAAGAGGCGTCCTCGTTGACTGTAACTAGTACACGTTGGAAACCTGTCGCGTCGCATTCTCCCCTCAGCCGTGGAAATCCCGCATGGCTTTGTAACATCCCGCCGCCCTTCGGTACTCAGTATTCAGAGAAATGAAGGCGTTGACGGTGGTCCTGGCACTGCTTGTGGCGGCTCCAGCCCAGGACGAGCTCAAGCCGGGGTTGATCGGGGAATACTACGCCCTCGAGGGCGAGGTGCAGGATTTCCCCACGATCGCGGCCGACAAGAAGCCCGCCGTCCGACGCATCGACAAGCAGGTCAACTGGGACGCGACGGCCGATAAGTTCGCGGGGACGGACCTGTCGGATCATTTCTATGCCCGCTGGACAGGCCTCATCCGGATCCCCAAGGACGGCAAGTTCACCTTCTTCACCGAGAGCGACGACGGCTCGCGGCTCTGGATCGGCGGGAAGCTCGTGGTCGACAACGGCGGCCTCCACCCGATGGAGGAGAAGAGCAACGATGTGGAGCTCAAGGCGGGCGACACCGAGATCAAGATCGACCTGTTCGAGAACGACGGCGAGGTCGGGATCAAGCTTTCGTGGGAAGCCGCCGGTATGGCCAAGGAAATCGTGCCCGACAAGGCGCTGTTTCACAGGAAGGACAAGGACCTGGACAAGTAGCAGGAGATATGTCGGAGCGACAAACGCCCACCAAGGGAATCATTCAGGCCACCGACATAGCCATGGCGCAGGAGATGAGGGGATAACCCACCTCCCCTCTTCATCACCCGATCTCCTGAGCCGTGGAGACGAGCCGGGGCTTGGAGTGATCTGGGACCGCTCCTTACGACCTGTTACTTATCTCCCTTGAGTTCCTTGATGTAGATGTTCTTGAACCAGAGCTCGTCGCCGTGGTGCTGGAGTTCGATCGGGCCCGTGGCCGGGACCGGCTTGTCCGGATCGGCCTTGCGCTCCCAGTAGTTCTCGAGCACCGTGTTGTCCACGACGTGCTCGCCGTTCAGCCACACGTTCACGATCTCGCCCTTCATGGTAATCCGGAACGTGTTCCACTCCCCGATCGGCTTGTCGGCGCATTTGAGCGGGTCCTTGGCGTGCTTCTGGTTGTTGTAGAGGCCGCCGGAGCCCACCTTGTTCTTGTTGAAATCCCAGATCTGGACCTGGGGCTGGCCGCGAAGATAGATCCCGCTGTCGCCGCCCGCCTTGATCTTCCAGTCGACCCACATCTCGAAGTCGCCGTAGTCCTTTGCGGTCTGGAGGCTCTGCCCCTTGCCGTCGTAGTGGATCACGCCCTCCTGCACGGTCCAGTGCGGGAGGTACTTCTCGTTCGCGGCCTTGACCTGCGCCGCGTACTTCTCGGGGTCCTTGTCGCGCTTCGGGAGTTCGATGAGTCCCTGCCAATTGGCCAGGTCCTTCCCGTTGAAGAGCGGTGTGAATCCCGCATACGGATCGGAGGGGGCGGAGCTGCAGGCCGCCAGCGAAAGGAGGCCCAGCATGAGAGTGGTGCGCATCGTTGTTTCTCCTTCGACTGGATACTATACGGAGCCGTCAATCCCGCAGCGTCACGCCGTCCGTAACGAGCGGCTTGAAGCGGTCGACCGGCTCGCCGGCGGCCCAGGCGAAGCCGCGCACGATCAGAAGGCGCACCAGCGGGTCATCGAACGTCCACGTGTAGTGACCCAGCAGCGTGCCCCAGACGCGGCCCTTCTCGTGCTTCCGCGTCCAGATCATCGGCTGCGGCTTGCCATCCTCGACCGCCGTCGCGAGGACTTCCACCTTCGACAGGTCGCCAACGAGCGGCCAGTACGTCTCGTCCTCCAGGTGCAACTCCCCGATTCCCCGCGTGAGCGCATGCTCCGCGGGCTTGAGGTCGAGCGCACCGTGGCGGTACTTCGTCTTGCCGGGTTCCCAGGAGAGGCCGATCCGCTCGGCCAGCTTGAGAGGTTCCTTGTCGGGGATGCACGCCGAGTGCAGGAGCGCCAGGCCGCCGCCGCGCGCCAGGTAGGCGTCGAGATTCGCGTATCGATCGTCATTCCAGGATTTTCCGTCCATGAAGAAGAAGACCATCAGGTCGGCCTTCTCCCAGTCCTCCTTCGACGGCTCCTTGAACGCGGTCGTCAGCGTCACCCCGGCCTGCTTCGCGACCAGGTCCTTCCACTTCGCGACACAGGCGGGATAGTCATGCTCGCCCGGCCCGTGATCCTTTGGACCCGTGACGAGGGCGATCCGGATCGCGCGCGGCTTCCCAGGCCCCGTGTCGGTCGCGAGATTCAGGGCCTTCTCCACCTCCGCGCGGCTCCTCGCCGGCGGCCCGGCCTGCTTCTCCTGCATCAGGAACGCCAGCAGGTCGCGCAGCTTGTCGTCCCCCAGCGCCTTGTAGCCGTCGGGCATGAGCGAGATCGCGCTCACTCGCAACTCCTTGATCGCGCTTCGGTCGAGGATCGTCTCCTTCGCCTCGGCGTTCACCAGGCGGATCTTGTCCGGCCCCTCGGGAAACACCACGCCCGAGAGACGGTCGCCGTTCTTCAACTCGAGGAGGTGGTTCACGTAATCGGGATTGATCGTCGCGCTCGGCTCGAGGATTTCGCGGAGGATCCGCGCGGGCTCCCAATGGATGAGGTTCGTCAAGTCGGGCGCCGCCTTCCCCCCTTCGCCGCGGATGGAGTGGCAGAGCACGCACTTCGCCTCGCCGGTGAAGAGCGCCTTCCCGCGCGCCCAGTCGCCTCCCGGTCCCAGCGGCGACGCGGCGGCCGCCTCGACCGGCCGCGGCGGGCGGTGCGAGGGGGCCCAGGGGACGAGGAGCTGCTCCAGGCGCAACGGGAACTCGTGCGGGTTCAGATCCGTGGAGCACGCGGTGTGCAACGACGTCCCCTTTCCGCCCGTGGGCACCCCGATCGTCAGCGCCAGCGGATCTTTCCCCGGCTTCACCACGACCGACGCTTTCTTCTCCGACGTGATGCCGTTCAGAGTGATCGCGCCTTCCGATTCGAAGCGGATCGATTGCATTTCCGGCGACGGCGCGAGCTGCGTCCGCAGCGTCAGCCACCCCGGCTTCTCGAGCACCGCGAGGAACGCCTCGTGCTCGGCCGATCCCTTCGTGAAACCACGGACGACGTCGAAGTCCGGATGGGGGAGCCAGCCGCTCCACGCCGGCTCCTGCTTCCCCTCTGCCGTCCAGCTCGCCTCGACTCCCTGGAGCGTGTAGGCCAGATCGATTTCCCCGAGGGTCAGCGCGTAGGTTGCGAGCCACGGATGGGACGCGGTCGTGAGCGTCACCGTCCGGCGGTCGTCGGAAAGCCGGATCGCGGCGACCTTCAGGGTCGCGCGCGGGCAGCGCTTCTGCTCGTCGACGACCTTGTAGGGCGGGTGAAGCACTTCGCGCCGGTCGGCCGCGCTGACGAACTCGCCGAACACGATGGTCGCGTCCTTGATCGCGTCGACCGGCCGGTCGAAGGCGACCTTGACCTCAAGCGGCCCCGAAGGCCACGCGATTACCGGCTGGGGCGCCTGCCGATCCGTATGGACGATCTTGAAGAGAGCGCCTTCGCCCTTCGGTCCCGTTCCCCAGTCAGGCAGCCCGCTGTGACAGGTGAGAACAAGGTCTCCCTTGGGAGAGATCGCGCTATCGATGCTGAGCATCCTCTGGCAGCCGATGAGGAATGGCTTGCCGACGTATCCCGCGGGCGTCTTGACGAGCGGGACGCGCCAGAGCTTGCCGCGCGATTCGCCCACGACGATCGCGTCGCCCTCCCACGCCGCGGGGCCGAACGATTTCCGAGACTCGGTCGCCTCGTTAAACTTGAGCCCGCAGGTCGACTGGTGCTGCGGTCCGAACTGCACGATCGCCGGATCGTCGATCGCACCCGGCAGGTGCTTCGCGTGGCGAGGCGGGAATCCATAATGGCGGCCCGGAAGGATCTGAAGGAGTTCGTCGAGCGGATTGCCGCCGGGCAGCCACGTCTCGCCCTCCTGGTCGGTTGCGAAGAGGTCGCCGTGGCGGTTGAACGCCATGCCGATGGTGAACCGAACGCCGGTGCAGACAATCTCGCGGCTCTTCCGGTCCGGCGACACGCGCAGGACCGTGCCGCGCTCGCTCTTGATGTCGTAGTGGCCCTTGCCTTCCTTGTCGACGAGGTATGCGTTCGCATAGTTCGCGCAGCCAAGGCCGAAATAGAGGCTTCCGTCCTTCGCGAGCGCGAGACCGATCGTGTCGACGCCCTGGGGAATCTCCGTCCATCCGCTCGCCACGGTCTCGCACACGTCCGGCACGCCGTCCCCGTCCGTGTCGCGGATGAGCGACACCTTCCCTTTTGAGGCGACGTAGACGCCCTCCTTCGCGATCACGAGGCCGATCGGCCCGCGGAAGTCGCCTTCGTTCTTGTACCAGTAGGGTTGCACCGTGTCCTCGAGGCCGTCGCCATCGGTGTCGACGAGGACATGCAACCGGCCGTCGTAGCCGAGGGCGAACAGGCGCCCGTCGGGCGCGTACTCCAGCGTGTTGATGTTCGTCAGCGTGACCGGCAGCTTCTTCACCGTGAAACCGGGGACGACCATCTGGACGGGAGGCGGCGCCTCGTACGCCAGCACCTCGCCCTTCAGAAGCGACGGATACTTCTTCTTGAGGTAGGCTTCGACCGCGCGAAGTTCCTTCTCGGGCAGCGCCTGGCTGTAGACCAGGACCTCGGCGAGGTCGCCGTGGAGAAAGCCCGAGTCGGACGTCGGCGCCGCGGTGTTGCTGTAGTGCCGCGCGCCGAGGCGGAACTCGGCGAAACTGGCGGGCGCGTCGCCGCGGCCGGCGTGGCCGCTGAATTCCCCGTCCGCGTGGAGCCGAACCGTTCCGGGTCCTCCCAGCGAGGCGGTCAGCGAGACGACGTGGAACGAGCCCATCGGGGCGGCCTTCGCCAGCAGGTTCCGCTCTCCCTGGAAGGACGCGCCCTCGACATTGACCGTGGCGAACGTGTCCTGTCCCCGGCCCCCGAGGTCGATGTTCACGCCCGTGAGGTAGTCGTTCTTCCCCGGCGCATTCGTGCTCAGGAGCGCGCGGTAGCCGCCCGCGTTGGAATGGGCCGCGCCCACCAGGATCACGGTGAACTTCGCGAACGGTGCTTCGGGCCCCTTTCCGGTGATCCGGGACTCGCGACCGTCGAATCTCACGACCGAGACGCCTCCCTGGGTCTTGAATCGCGGATGGCCCGTCGCGGTGAGATCACGCTTGTGGCCGCTCGCGTCGGGCCACGTCTTGACCGCCTCGTTATCGGCAAGCTTGAGCCGCGTCGCGTCGAACCAGAGCTCCAGGCCGGCCGTTCCCGGGAGCTCGCGATCGGCCCAGTCCTCGGGCTGCTGGGCGGCCAGGAGCACGAGGGGCGCGGCGTGGATCATCATTGAGGGCCCTTCCTTCCGAGTAATCTTGCCATCGGGAACGCCCGGGGTTAAGGTTTAGTTCACATGCCTTGGGACTCCGAGCGGCTCCGACGCCTCCTCCGCGCGGTCCTCGTGGGCTCGCTCGCCGGGACGGTCCTCCTCCTCTTCGTCGCGATCGTGCTGAAATCCTTCGGAGAGCTCCGAACCCACGTCCTCTTCACCCTGCTCGGCCTCGTCGTCGGCGCGATCCTCGGCGACATCGCGCTGGGGACCCTCTCGAGCATGCCGCTCCGCTCGAAGGCCTCCCTCGGTTTCATCGTGATCTCGCAGGCATGGTACTACCTGATCGTCTGGACCCCCTGGAAGACGGACAAGTCGACCTGGCGCTTCTGGTGGGCGTGCGTCGTCGCCTCCGTCACCTCCGCCCATCTCCTCGCCCTCTGGAAGGTGATCGGGATCAAGGCGGATGGGGTGGAACGGATCACCCTGTGGAGCGCCGCCGTCGCCGGGGCTCTCATGCTCAGCCTCGGCTTCCACCGGGAACTCCCCTACACGCCCGGGCCGCTGACGATCTGGCCGGTCTCGATCGTCCAAGGCCTGTCGATCCTGGGCTCGATCATCCTCTGGCGGCGATGGGCGCGCCGCACGGGGACGCCGCGGCCGATGGCGCGATGGGCCCGGGTCTCGTGGATCCTCGCCTCGCACGCGGCGCTCTTCATGGCCGGCTGGTACATCGGCGGGGCCGGCATCGAGCCCCCCAGCCCGTTCGAAAGCATGCCCTCGGCCCTCGCGGGAATGCCGCCCGAACAGGTGGACGCGCAGGTCCGCCTGGATCTCGAGAAGCTGAGGTCCATCCTGGCCGGGCTCGACGACCTCACGAGGAAGGCGGCGGACCTCCACAAGGACATGTCGGCCCGGCGGAAGTCCGACCAGCGCGAATTCTACACGCCCGAGGAGGAGGACCAGGTCCGCTGGCATTTCGTCTCCTATCTCTCCCTCCGCACGGCGCTCCTCCGCCTCGTGGCCACCTACGCGAACTTCGAGAGCGTGAAGTCGCCCGAGTCACAGGCCCGCTGTTTCATGGTCGGGTACGCCGCCGCCGCGGCCGCCTTCGAGAAGGCGCTGGTCCTCCTCAAGGCCTATCGCGACGATGCTCTCATCATCCGCAAGCTGAACGAGAGAGAGCCGCTCTGGGGGCTGGACGCCGGGATGTTCGACCAGATCCGCGCATCGGCCGCCAGCTCGCGGAACCTCGACAAGTTCGAGGAGATGGGGGCGTTCTACGAGGCCCGGCGCCCGGAGTGGCGCGACCTCAAACCCTGGACGGACGCCGACTTCGCCTGGCTGGACGACCGCATCGTGCGGGGCACCCAGTACGTCAAGGCAAACGGCTTGAGCCGGCCCAAGGTCTGGCTCGACGCGCTCGCCAACCGCATCAAGGACGACGCCCACCGCCCCATCTACTCCGCCCAGTCGAAGATCTCCACCGTGATCGGCGACTTCCGCGTGGTCCAGGACCCGCCCTTCATCACGATCCCGCAGATCGAGGCGGAGATCGGCCCGCGCCTCCGGCCGGGCGACATCTTCCTCGAGCGGCGCAACTGGTTCATGTCGAACGCCTTCCTCCCGGGCTTCTGGCCCCACAGCGCGCTTTACCTCGGAACGATCGACGATCTCCGGCGCCTGGGGATCGCGGACCATCCCGAGGTGCGCAAGCGGCTCCCCGAGTACCTGAAGAAGGCCCCCGACGGGAGAGACCACACGGTGCTCGAGGCGGTGAGCGAGGGCGTGGTCTTCAATTCGCTGACGGAGTCGATGCACGCGGACTACGTGGCGGTGCTTCGCCCCCGCCTGACGGACGCGCAGATCGGGCAGGCGATCGTGAAGGCCTTCAGCCACCAGGGGAAGCCCTATGACTTTGAGTTCGACTTCTTCACGTCGGACAAGCTGGTCTGCACGGAGCTCGTCTACCGCTCGTACGAGGGGCTGATCCACTTCGATCTCGTGCGCGTGATGGGCCGGGACACGCTCCCGGCCGTCGAGATCGCGCGGAAGTACTTGAAGGAGAAAGGGACGGAACAGCGCCAGCTCGATCTTGTCCTCTTCCTCGACGGCGACAGCAAGACGAAGTGCGCGCGTCTCGCCGGCGACGACGCCTTTTTCACCACCCTCACCCGCGAGGGAGCCTTCGGCGAATAGCTACTGGTGCCACTCCCCGGTGAACGGTTTGTAGAACTGCTTCCACTCCCGTTCGTGCCAGACGGGGATGGAGGGATTCCCCTCCTGGCCCAGCGCATCGACCGCGACGATGTAGTAGCGCCGCGAATTCTTTCCCGCCTGCGGATCGCTGAACTTCGTCTCGACGATCGCGTCGGCCGTCAGGCGTGCGATGGGCTCCTTGTCGAACCGTCCGTCCATGCGGTAGACGCGGTACCCTTTGATCCCCTTCTCTGGGTTCGCCGCCCACTTGACGTGACAGGCAGGGGTCTCCTCCTTCGAGAAGACCCACTGCGGCATCGACGGGATCGTGAAGACCGACTCGGAGGGCCCGCCTTCTGCCTTGTCGGCCAGCGCGCGGACGCGATAGGCGTAGACGGCGAATCGGTACGCCTTCCCGGTCTCGTCGCGCTCCTCCTTGCCGAAGTCGCGACTCCAGATCGGCTTCCCTAGATCGGCTTTCTCTTCCAGGTTGACGCTCCGATCCACGAACGCGAATCCCTCAACCGGCTTCTCGGTCACCTTTCTGAACTCCCCGACCGCCGTGAACGCGCCGACCGACGGCTCGTCGAGCGTCGGCGTGCGCGACTTGAGCCGCTTGAGCTGGTCCTCCGTCAGGACCTCGACGCGGGCCCGCTCGACCACGTAGGTCAGTGGCTTATCCGCCGCAAACAGCACGTCCTTCGCCTTCGGCGGCACCTTCCACGTCACCTCGACCTCCTTGGCGGAGATCACCGAGACGACGACGTCCTCGGGGGTGCGCGGTTTCGTCCGGGCCGGGGCGCTGATGCCGTGGAGCCCGCGGGGGATCTCCGCACAGCGGTAGCTCCAGATCTGCTGCTCGCGCGGCTTGCTCGTGCAATCCTCCAGGTAGATCAGATTCCGTTCCGGCACGGCGATGAGCACGCGGGCGCGGTTGCCGGACGGATCGGGCTCGCGCGCTGGCTTCTTCCGGTTCCAGACGTTGTTCCCGACGTCGAACACCCACGTCTCGAGCGTGGACTTCGCCTCTTCATCCTTCCCTTCCACGATCTTGACCACGGCAATCACGTTCTCGCTCGCCTCATCGTACGCGAGCACGGCGTCGTTCTTGTCGGTCGGAGGCTGGACCTTCGGTTTCAGGTCGCGCCACTCGTTCTTCTCGTAGTCATAGGCCCACGTGTGCGGGTCGTCCGTGAACTGGGAGCCGAAGAGGATGTGGAGCTTGTGGAGCGGATCGTACGCCATGTTGCCGCCGCTCCGGAAGTCGGGCTCCTTCGCCGGCTTCATCGAGGTCCAGGTGTTCTCGTAGGGGTCGTACACGATCGTCCCCTCTCTGGACCCTTCGCCGCCGAAGATGACGGCCACCTGGTTCTGGGCATCCCAGCTGGCGCAGCGAAGCGGCGCAAGCCGGGGCTGCGGGAATGGCCGCCGGTTTCGCCAGAGGTTGGTCTCGAGATCGTAGGTCCAGACCGAGGCCTGGTTCATGTAGATCTCGCGGCTCCACTGCCAGCCGTGGCTCCCGCTGAACGACGGGAAACGGATGTAGCGGTTGATAATCGGGTCGAACAGGTTCTGCTGCGCACAGCAGACGCCCGGCGGTCCGGAGTTCGGCTCCTTGAGCGTCCACTTCCACGTCTTCGGGTCGACGATCCACACCTCGGAGTGCTGCTCCCCGCCACCCCCTTGGTTGTGGCCGCCGTAGCGAAGGATGACCTCGTGCTTGGAATCCCAGGCACAGTGGCCCTCGTACCCGAGCCTCGGCGACGTGGGCGATGCCTCGACGGGCGTCTCCTTGACCCAGGTGTTCTCCGCATGCTTCGGCCAGTCCTGGGCGCGGCCCACGGAGGCGGCGAAAAGGAGCGCGACGACGAGCTTTCTCATGCAATCCCCCTGATTACCGTACGCCCGGTCGACGCAACCCTGCTGCTCCGGTCAGCGTTACTAAGTCATCCCCTCTGGAGGAAAAGGCCTATGCGCTATCTCGTCGTGCTCGCGCTTTTCGTCACCCCGGCGTTCGCCGATGGCGAGCGCGACAACCAGGTCGAGAACGTCCGCAAGGTCCCGCCCCCCGGAGTCGCGGTGCCGGAGGCGGACAAGACCGAGCTGGAGGCCGGCTTGGCCGACCTCGGCAAAGACATCGACGCGCTCAAGGGCGAACTCAAGTCGAAGCCCGCGCTCCTGGCGCTTCTCCCCGACGTGCAAATCTATCACAACTCCGTCCGCTACGCCCTCCAGTACGGGGAATTCTTCAACGTGAAGGAGATCCCGACCGCGAAGAAGCAGCTCAAGACGGGCAAGGAGCGTGCCGCGCAACTCCGCGAGGGCAAGCCCGCCTGGAACACGGCCACGGGCCCCATCGCCCGCGGCTACGTCTCCAAGATTGACGGATCGGTCCAGCCGTACGGCGCGTTCGTCCCGACGACGTTCGCCCCCGGAGCCGATCACAGGCATCGCGTCGACACCTGGTTCCACGGCCGCGGCGAGACGCTGAGCGAGCTCAACTTCATCGCCGGAGTCGAAAAGGGCGGCGGCCCCTTCACCCCGCCCGACTCGATCGTCGTCCAGCTCTATGGGCGGTACTGCTGCGCCAACAAGCTCGCGGGCGAGGTCGACCTCTTCGAGACGCTCGACGATGTCCGGAAGCACTATCCCGTCGACGAGAGCCGCATCACCGTCCGCGGGTTCTCGATGGGCGGGGCGGCCGCGTGGCACTTCGCCGCGCACTTCCCCGGCAAGTGGGCCGCCGCGGCCCCGGGCGCCGGATTCTCCGAGACGCCCGACTTCCTGAAAGTTTGGCAGCGCGACCCGGTGAAACCAACCGCGTACGAGCAGACCCTCTGGCACATGTACGACTGCACCGATTACGCCATCAACCTGTTCAACCTGCCCACGGTCGCCTACTCCGGGGAGATCGACGGCCAGAAGCAGGCGGCCGACCTGATGGAGAAAGCGATGAAGGAGGAGGGCCTCGTGCTCACCCACATCATCGGACCGAAGACCGCCCACGCCTACGAGCCCGAAGCCAAGAAAGAGGTCGCGAAGCGAATCGACGAGATCGTCGCCAAGGGCCGCGATCCCCTGCCAAAACACATCAAGTTCACCACCTGGCTTCTTCGCTACAACGAGTCCCACTGGGTCACCGTCGACGGCATGGACAAGGAGTGGGAGCGCGCGCGGGTCGAGGCAGAACTGGCGGGCGGCGTGAAGGCGAAGACCGTCAACGTCAGCGCCGTCACGTTCTCCATCGCGCCGGGCCTCAGCCCGTTCGACGCGGGTCAGAAGGTGACCGTGACCCTTGACGACCAGGCCCTGGCCGGTCCCGTGCCCGCCGCCGACAAGTCCTGGACGGCCCACTTCCGCAAGGCGGACGGAAAATGGGCGGCCGTCGACAAGGTCGACGATGGCACCCTTCGCAAGCGCCACAATCTCCAGGGCCCGATCGACGACGCGTTCCTCGACAGTTTCATCATGGTGAAGCCGACGGGGACGGCGAAGAACGACCTCGTCGAGGCTTGGACGAGGAAGGAGATGGCCCACGCGATCGAGCAGTGGCGCCAGCAGTTCCGCGGGGATGCGCGGGTGATCGACGACGACAAGGTCGGCGACGCCGAGATCGGCGCACACAATCTCATTCTCTGGGGCGACGAGAAGAGCAACAAGGTCCTGGCGAAGATCTCCGGGAAGCTGCCCCACCTGGCCACGGCGGAGCCGACCCAGGTCCCCCTGATGATCTACCCGAACCCGCTCAATCCGAAGAAGTACGTCGTCCTGAACAGCGGGTTCACGTTCCGCGAGTACGACTACCTGAACAACGCGCGCCAGGTGCCGAGGATCCCCGACTGGGCGGTGGTCGATGTGACCACGCCGGCCAACTCGCGATGGCCCGGCAAGATGGTCGACGCCGGCTTCTTCACCGAGGAGTGGAAACTCAAATGATCCGAGCCCTCGCACTCCTCGTCCTTCTCGGTGCGGCACAGGACAAACGCAAGATCCCGCCGCCCGGGGTGCCGGTGCCGGAAGCCGACCGCGCCGAACTGGAGGCGGGCCTCAAGGAGCTCGCGAAGGAGACGGACCCCGACGTCCGCATCTTCCACAAGGCGGTCGACTGGGCGCTCCGATACGACGAGATCCTGAACCCGAAGGAGATCCCGACGGCGAAGACGCTCCTCAAGGACGGACTGGCGCGGGCGAAGCAGCTCAAGGAAGGTAACCCGGCCTGGAAGACCGCGACCGGCCTGGTCGTGCGCGCGTACGTGTCGAAGATCGACGGCTCCGTCCAGCCTTATGGGCTCGTCATTCCGGCCACGTACAAGCCCGGGACGAAGACGCGCCTGGACTTCTGGCTTCACGGCCGCAGCGAGACGCTGACCGAGCTGGCGTTCGTCAGCGGGCGGCAGAAATCGGCGGGGGAGTTCACGCCGGCCGACACGATTGTCTGCCACCTCTACGGCCGCTTCTGTAACGCGTCCAAGTTCGCGGGCGAGGTCGACCTCTTCGAGTCGCTCGAAAGCATCAAGAAGCACTACACGATCGACGACGACCGGATCAGCGTGCGCGGCTTCTCGATGGGCGGCGCGTCGACGTGGCACCTCGGGGCTCACCATGCGGGACTCTGGGCCTGCGTGGCGCCGGGCGCCGGCTTTGCCGAAACGCCCATCTACGCCAATGTGGCCAAGGACCCGGTCCCGCCGACGGCGTGGGAGCAGAAGCTCTGGCACTGGTACAACGCGACCGACTACGCGGCCAACCTGTTCAACACATCATTGGTCGCTTACAGCGGCGAGATCGACCCCCAGAAGGCGGCCGCCGACATGATGGCGAAATACATCAAGGACGAAGGCATGGAGATGGTCCATGTCATCGGTCCCAAGACCGCCCACAAGTACGAGCCGGAGGCGAAGAAAGAGGTCGCACGGCTGGTCGACGAGAAGGCCACGAAGGGTCGCGATGCCCACCCGAAGAAGGTGCGCTTCACCACGTGGACGCTCCGGTACAACACGATGAGGTGGGTCACGGTGCTCGGACTCGAGAAGCACTGGGAGCGGGCCCGGGTCGAGGCCGAGCTTGACGGGACCACGCTCAAGGTGACGACCCAGAACGTATCCTCCGTCACCTTTGGGACGGGCGCCACAAGGACAATCATCGACGGACAGGAGCTTCCGGGGTTTGCGTTCCGGAAGTCGGGAGGAAGATGGGCGGGTCTCGGACCCGTGCCGGCGATCGGAGGCGAAAAGACTCCGGGCCTCCAGGGTCCGATCGACGACGCGTTCATGGACAGCTTCGTTTTCGTTACCCCCACGGGAAAATCGGCGAATCCAAAAGTTGACGCGTGGGTAGCCGTCGAGCAGCCCCGGGCCGTCGAGTTCTGGCGCCGCATCATGCGGGGCGACGCGCGGGTCGTGAAGGACGACGCCGTCACCGATGCCGAGATCGCGTCGAGCAACCTGGTTCTCTGGGGGGATCCGTCGAGCAACAAGATCCTCGCAAGGATCGCCGACAAGCTGCCGATCAAGTGGGAGGCGAAGGAGATCAAGGTGGGCGCGAAGACCTTCCCGGCGGACCATCATGTGCCGCTCCTCGTCTACCCGAATCCGCTCAACCCGAAGCGCTACGTCGTGCTGAACAGCGGCTTTACCTGGCAGGAGAACGCCCACCTGTCGAACTCGCGCCACGTCCCGATCCTGCCCGACTGGGCGGTGCTCGACACGTACAAGCCCAACACCCTGCACATGTCCGAGCGGGTCGCGGCGGCGGGCTTCTTCGACGAGGCCTGGAGCCTGCGCTGATGCCGAGCGAACGGGTCAGCGAACGCGCCTGGTTCGACGAGGAAGGCAAGAAGCCTCCCTCCTCGACCACCGGGCTCCCCCACGACAACCGCCGCAAGCACGCGCGGTTCCAGGTGGACGGGACGAACGTGAGCCTTTACCGGGAAGGCCTCTTTACCGCGCTCGGGCTCGGGCGGAGCAACAAGGGCCGCTCGGCGCTCGACATCTCGGAAAGCGGGGCCCGGGTCCTGATCACGGAGAAGCTGAATCCCCAGACGAAGGTCCGGCTCCGGATCGAGATCGAACGGTACAAGGATTCCATCGAGGTCGAGGGGGAAGTGTGCTGGTGCCGGCCGACCGCGAAAGCGGTCGCCTTCCAGGCGGGCATCCGCTTTTCTTCGGCCGACCCGTCGCTCCGTCGCAAGATCGGCCTGATGCACGACTGGTTCTCCAGCCCCCAGTACAAGGCACTCCGCGACAAACGGAACCGCGGAGAGCGATCGGTCTGACCGGTTAGAATCGACGACCGGGGGTTCACTAACGCACCGGGCGGGGTCGGTTGGTACGTATATCCATCAGGAGCATGCCATGACCCGATTCCGCCTCGCCGTCGCCGCCCTCCTCGTCACCGCCGTTGCCGCGCGCGCCGACGTGGGCGATCCGCAGGTCAAGAGCGACCACCCGTGGTATCCGGGCGAGCTCTCCTGCTCAACCTTTGAGCGGCTCTTCGCCACCCAGGCCGAGCTCTACAAGCGCATCACCGGCCGCGACGTCTCGACCGATGAGGACAAGGCCCTCGCCTCGTGGTACTGGCGGAACCTCCACTACTGGCACGGCACCGAAGGCACCGAAGATCTCTGGGGCAAGGGCTTCCAGGGCGGGGGCGACGTCCGCACGCGCGAATACTGGACCGGACTCTTCTCCCACGGCTTCGGGCTCTGCGGCACGACCCACTCGCAGTACACCGCCGAGATGGAATCGCTCTTCGGTCATGGGCGCGGGCGCGCGGTCGGCGTCGCTGGCCACAATTCCTTCGAAGTCTGGCTCACGGGCGGGCCCTACGGCGACGGCAAGTGGGTGCTCCTCGACCACGACATCTCGACGGTCGTCTACAACAGCGAGGGCACCGCGCTCCTCTCGATCCCCGAGATCAAGGCCGATCTCCAGAAGATGTGCGACCCGAAGTACAAGCCCGAGAAGCAGCACGGGTGGCTGGTCGCGGGGCTTCACAAGGACGACGCCCGGGGCGTCTACACCGAGTATGGAGTCGCGGAATACTTCGCCGGCTACGCCGGGCCACCGCCGACCGTGCACCTTCGTCGTGGCGAAACGCTCCGCCGCTATCCCCTGGCCGGGCTCGACGACGGGAAGACGTTCGTCTACTGGGGGCACAACTTGAACATCGCCGGCATCCCCGGCCCCGCGCGCCAACAGACGTGGGTCAACCAGCCCGAGAAGATGTACAAGGCCACCGAGACCAGCCCTTACCACGATGGCCAGGCCCGCTTTGCCAACGCGGTCTACACGTACAAGCCGAACTTCGCGAACGGCGACTACAAGGAGGCCGTGGTTGAAGAGGCCGACGACCACGTCACGTTGGAGTTCTACTCGCCCTATATCATCGGGTGCACGCCTTCCGGCACCAAGGAGTGGGCGATTTACGACGCCGGCGGAAAGAACGGCCTCGTCCTCCACGGCAAGTCGACCGGTCCGGTCTCGGTCTCCGTCGACCAGGGAAAGAACTGGCACGACGCGGGCCCGCTCGTCGACGGCCTGGACCTCACCGACCACGTCAAAGGCTTCCGCCAGTATTTCCTCAAGCTTGGCGTGTCCGCCAAAGGCCTCTCCTCGAGCGGCCTCGCGATCACCACCGTCTGCCAGATGAACTCGTCGACCTGCCCCCGCCTCAAGGACGGCGGCTCGAAGATCTCCTTTGAATCCTCCGGCACCGCGGTCGTCTCCGCCGGGCCCACCCTGCCCCAGGCGCAGGCGCACGTCGTCGAGGGGGCCTTCGGCACGCGCGCCGTGACGCTCGAGATCGCGACCCCGCGCAAGGAGCCCGCCGCGAAGCTGATCGCCGCCGGCCACATCGGCTCCAGTTCCCCGCCCGACCCCTCGTTCAAGTACCAGATCGAGTACTCCACCGACGCCGGCAAATCCTGGAAGCCGGTGGTGAAGGACTGGCAGATCAACCGCAAGGGGAACGAGCCCGGAGACTTCTGGTCGCAGAGCCTCTGCTACGGGAGCGTCGACCTCACGGACGCCCCCGCCGGCCCCGTGCGGGTCCGCTTCAAGAACGACGGCGGAAAGAACTACCTGCGCGCCGAGGCGCACCTTGTCTACCGCACGGGCTCAAAAGATTCGACCAAGGTGACGTACGACTGGACCGACGACGCGGGCAAGCACCAGGACTCGCACGTGTTCACCCCCGGCAAGTCCGCGCCGTGGGACATGAAGACCGGCAAGAGCGTCGTCACGCGCTGGGTGGAATTCGAACCGACGAGGTGACGCATGACGCGGTTGGCCTGGCTGCTCCTCCTCATCCTTCCCGCTCCGCAGCAGGATCCGCCCGACAAGGTCATCCGCGCCTATCTGAAGAAGCAGGCCGAGGCGATCGAGAAGGACTTCTTCCCGACCCTCAAGACGGCGGAGGACTTCGAGAAGCTGCGCCCCACGCTCCGCCAACAGTACTTCGACATGCTCGGCCTCTGGCCGATGCCCGAAAAGACGCCCCTTAAGGCAACCGTGACGGGCAGGCTGGAGTTCCCAAACTTCACGGTCGAGAAATTGCACTACCAGAGCAAGCCGGGGCTCTACGTCACGGCCAACGTCTACTCCCCTGTCCCCGACACCGGCCGCCATCCCGCGATCCTCTACTCGATCGGCCACTACAACGCCAAGCGGGACGGCCATAAGAGCGCCGTCCAGGACCACGGGATCTGGTTCGCCACCCACGGCTACGTCTGCATCCTCATCGACACCATCGAGCTCGGCGAGGTGACCTGCACGCACCACGGCACCTACAGCCAGCAGCGCTGGTGGTGGCATTCCTACGGCTTCACGCCCGCCGCGATCGAATGCTGGAACGCGGTCCGCGGCATCGACTACCTGCAGTCGCGCGCCGACGTCGACCCCGAGCGGATCGGCGCCACGGGGATCTCCGGGGGCGGCGCGGCGACGTTCTGGATCTCCGCGGCCGACGAGCGGATCAAGGCCTCCGCGCCCGTGAGCGGGATGGCCGACCTGACCTGGTACATCGGGGAGGACGGCGTCAACGGCCACTGCGACTGCATGTTCCTCTATGACAACTACCGCTGGAACTGGACGACGATCGCGGGGCTCATCGCGCCCCACCCACTCCTCTTCGTCAATTCCGACAACGACGGCATCTTCCCGATGTCCGCCAACGAGCGGGTCATCAACCGCCTCGAGCGCCTCTACTCCAAGTTCGGCGTGAGCGACAAGGTCGACGCGATGGTGAGCGTCGGCGGCCACGCGTACCGCACCGACCTGCGCCGCGCGATTTTCGAGTTCTTCAACAGGAACCTCAAGAACGACGTCACCCCGGTCACCGACGGGGACAGCGGGCTCGGAGCCGACGGCAAGGCCAGCCGCATTCCCGCCCGCGAGCTGCGCGTCTTCCCCGAGGACACCGACATCCCCGCCGACCAGCTCAACACGAAGATCGACGAGTCGTTCGTTCAGCTCGCGAAGCTGGAGCTTCCCACGGCGGACGGATTCGCCGGGTGGAAGCAGGGGATCCTCGAGCGGCTGCGCACGCTCTGCTTCCCCGCCGCCATGCCGCTGGACCCGTCCCTCGTGATGGAGGGCTTCTGGGATCCGAAACTTGCCGACTCCGCCCTCCCCTGTCTCGTGGTGCTCGACGGCGCCGAGCCGATGCCGTCCGCGATCCCCGACTGGGCCAAGGGAGTGACGGTGTCGTCCCCCGGCGTGCTGTTCAAACCCCGGGGCGGCTGGACCCGGAAGAACCCGCCGAATACGGTCGAGCGCTCCCATGCCCTCCTCGGCGCCACGGTCGACAGCGCCCGCGTACTTGAGATCGCTGAGCGGATCCGCGCGATTGGACCGTGCTCGGTGGCGGGACGCGGTGAATCCGGCATCCTCGCAGCATACGCCGCCCTACTGGAGCCCTCGAAGGTCCAGCGTGTCACGATCATCGATCCGCCGTCGACTCATAAAGACGGCCCGCACTTCCTGAGCGTCATGCGGATCTGCGACATCCCCGAGGCGCTCGGCTGCCTCGCGCCGATCCCGCTCTCGATCGTGGGCGGGAAGAAAGAGGCGTTCGACCGGACGGCGGAGCTCTACCGGATCGCGGGCGCGGCCGACAAGCTCGAGAGGAAATAACTTACGGGGAGCCGTAGAAGCTGAGTTCGTTCCCGCTCGGATCGGCCAGCGTGAAGGTCCAGGCCGCGGGGTGCACCTCATGGAGCCCGAAGACCCGGTGCCTCGCCTTTCTGAGTTTCTCAAAGAGTGCCTTCACACCCTTCGCATCCACGATCAGGACCCCGTTCGGCCGCGTTTTCGCTCCGTGCCCCTGGGCATGCAGACAGAGATGATGCTTGCCGATCGGGAACTCCGTCCATTCCGCACTCTGATAACCGGGCTTCAAACCGAGCAGTTTCTTGAAGTACGCCACCGACTTCTTCATGTCGTCGACGTAGTACATCGTCCCGTACGTGCTCCTCATGAGTCCCCCGACTTTCTAAGTCCACAGGTCCGTCGATAGATACTTGAGCCCCGAGTCGTTGATGGTGATGACCACGGAGGCGGACGCTTCGCGATCGAGAATCTTCAACGCACCGGCCACGTTGGCGCCCGACGAGAAGCCCGCGAAGAGGCCCTCCAGCCGGGCCAGGTCCCTCGCCCCACGGGTCGCCTCTTCGTCTGTCACGGTCAGATAGCCGTCCACCAGCGACTCCTCCCAGAACGCCGGCCTCATCGAGTAGCCGCCGCCTTGGATGCGATGATTCGCGTTCGTGACCGTGCCGCCCCCCAGTACCGCCGCGCCCGCCGGTTCGATCGCGAGGCACTGGATCGACGGCTTCCGCTTCTTGAGCGCACGCGCGACACCGACGAACGTCCCCGCCGAGCCGACGAAATCGCAGAAGTGCGTCACTCGCGAACCCAGGTCGTTCCAGATCTCGACCCCCGTGCCCTCTTCGTGGGCCAGCACGTTGGACGGATTGCGGAACTGATCGGCGCGGAACGCCTTCAACTCCCGCGCCAGCTCGACCGTCCGCCGCTCCACGAGGTCGAGGTCCACGCCCGAGACCTGTCCGGGGGGCGAGCCCGCCGCCTGCGGAACGATCTCGACCCGCGCGCCGAGCGCCTCCATCATGCGCCGCCGCTCCGGCGAGTTCCCCGACGACATCACCGCCACGAACTTGAGGCCGCGCACCGCGCAGACAATCGCGAGCCCCGTCCCCGTGTTCCCGCTCGTCAGCTCGACCACCGTGTCGCCTGGCTTGAGCCGCCCGTCCGCGAGCGCATCGTCGACCATCCGTTTCGCGATCCGGTCCTTCTTGCTGAAACCCGGGTTGAGTGATTCGACCTTGGCAAAGAGCGACCCTCGCTTCCCGCGGGCCAGCCTTTTGAGCTCGACGATCGGCGTATTCCCGATCAGCGACGCAGCGTCCTCGTGGATCATCGGAAGCATTATAGGATCCGGCCACAATCCTGGGCCTTCCGCTTTATCAACTCAAAAGGAGGCTGCCATGCGGAGACTCCCCCTCCCCCTCGCCCTCGCGATCCTTGTCGCCGGCTGCGCCACGGCCACGGCGCCGACCGAGCAGCCCATGAGCACGGCCGGACGGAAGCCGAAGGTCCGCATTGCCGCCTCGCAGCCCAAGCCGCGGCTGATCGACTGGACGATCAACGAAGCCGCTACGGTCCTCGCGAAGGTCGACGCCTCGCTCGAAGAACTGGCCGGCCTGGTCCGCAAGGGGGCGGAGGCGGGCGCCGACATCGTCGTCCTCCCCGAGGACACCCTTGGACTGGGCAAATGGGAGGCCGGCCATCCCGACCGTCTCGGCGACGTCCTTCCCGGCGCGGTCCGGTCGATGCTGGACCGTCTTGGCCGTGAGGCTGCGGCGCAGAAAGTCTACGTGATCTGCTGCAACGACACGTTCGAAGGCGGCCGCGAGTACAACACGTCGTTCTTTCTGGGTCGCGACGGCCGGCTGATCGGCAGCTACCGGAAGGTCAACATGCCAATCGGGGAGCTCTGCAAGACCCGCGGGACCGGGTTCCCCGTGTTCAACACGCCCGACCTGGGCGGCGTCGGCATGCTCATCTGCTACGACATGGTCTTCCCGGAGGGCGCGCGCTGCCTCGCGCTCAACGGCGCGGACATCATCTTCCACCCGACGCTCGGCGGAGCGGCGATGGGCGACGGCGAGATCAGCCGCTGCGCCTTCCGCACGCGCGCGGTCGAAAACTTCGTCTACGTCGTCACCTGCCACCGGGGCGGCGGATCGATGATCATCTCCCCCAAGGGCGACATCCTGAGCGAGGCCAAGGGCCAGGACTCGTTCGCGATCGCCGACATCGATCCCTTCAGCGGCCGGGACGGCGGCGATGCGTTCAACCACCAGGAAGACATGCGCTCCCGGATCTTCCGGGAGCGCTCGCCCGAGGCGTTCGGGATCATGACCAACCCCAATCCTCCCGTCCTGAAGAAAGTCCCGGAGGTCACGACGATCGAGGAGGCGGTCCGCGTCTCCAACGGCGGCCTGACGGTCGGCGAGGTGCGGTTCAACGAGGCCTCCGCGCTCCAAAGGGACGGGAAGAAGGACGAAGCGCGCCGGGCTTACGAAGCCCTGATCGCCGAATTCCCGCGCACCTGGATGGACCGCGTCTCGAGGGAGCGCCTGGCCCAGCTCTCCAAATAGCGAGACGATCCTTCCCGGTAGAAACGTCTCGCGGTCCGGCCCGTACATTAAGCAGGAGCGGGACGCCCGAACCACAACCGAGACGACGATTCCATGAAACTTCTGGCATCCCTTTTGATTCTCGCCTTCTTCGCCCTCCCCACTTCGCCGCAGGACCTCACGCCGGAAGCGGCGGTGAAGAAGATGAAGACGGCCGAGGGGTTCGAGGTCTCCCTGGTCGCAAGCGAGCCGCAGATCCGCCAGCCGCTCTCGATGTCCTTCGACGACCGCGGGCGCATCTGGGTTATCCAGTACCTCCAGTATCCGAATTACGCGGGCCTCAAGGCGGTCAGCGTCGACCAGTACCTCCGCACGAAATTCGACCGCGTCCCCGAGCCGCCGCCCAAGGGTCCCAGGGGCGCCGACCGGATCACGATCCTCGAGGACAAGGACGGCGACGGCCGCTACGAGACGACGAAGGACTTCGTCACCGGCCTCAACATCGCCAGCGGCATGGCGCTCGGCCACGGAGGCGTCTTCGTCGCGCAGCCGCCCTACCTGCTCTTCTACGCCGACAAGAACGGCGACGACATCCCCGACGGCGACCCCGAGGTCCTCCTCACCGGGTTCGGCATGGAGGACACGCACTCGCTCGCGAACTCGCTCCAGTGGGGGCCCGACGGCTGGCTCTACGGCGCGGCCGGCAGCACGAGCACGTGCAAGATCCGCGGCATCGAATTCCAGCAGGGGATCTGGCGGTACCATCCGATCACGAAGGAATTCGAACTCTTCGCCGAGGGCGGCGGCAACACCTGGGGGCTCGACTTCGACCGTCACGGCAACGCGATCGCCGGGACCAACTTCGGCGGCAACGCCTGCCTCCACCAAGTCCAGGGCGGATATTACATCAAGGGCTTCGGCAAGCACGGCCCGCTCCACAACCCCAACACGTTCGGTTACTTCGAGCACATCCCGTACAAGGACTTCAAAGGCGGCCACGTCACCTGCGGCGGAACGATCTACCAGGGCGGCGCGTTCCCCTCGACGTTCGACAATACCTACATCGCCTGCAACCCGCTCTCCAACGTCCTCAACTGGCACGTCCTCGAGCCGAAGGGCTCGACCTTCACCGCCCACCACGGGGGCGAGTTCCTCTCGGGCAACGATCCCTGGTTCCGACCGATCGACACACTCGTCGGCCCCGACGGCGCGCTTTACGTCGTCGACTGGTACGACGCCCGGCTCAACCACGTCGATCCGCGGGACAACTGGGACCGCCGCAACGGAAGGATCTACCGCGTCCAACCCAAGGACAACCCGAAGGCGACGACGTTCAACCTCGCCCGCCTGAGGAGTTCGCAGATCCTCCCCTTCCTCTCCCACAAGAATGAGTGGTACCGGCAGGAGGCCCGGCTCATCCTCGCGGAGCGACGCGATCCGACGGTGATCCCGGCGCTGCGGAAGTTGATCGACGAGAACGTCGGCGATCTCGCCCTAGAAGCGCTCTGGGCGTTGCACGTCAGCGGAGGATTCGATGATTCGGTCGCCGAATCAACCCTCTCCCACCCAAACGCCGACGTTCGCGCGTGGACGGTCCGGCTCCTTGGAGACCCGAAGGCCATCACCCGGGCCACTCTCTTCAAACTTCTCCAGCTTGCTATCAAAGAAACGAGCCCCACGGTACGGAGCCAGCTCGCCTGCACGGCCAAGCGGCTGCCCGTCCGCGAGGCCCTTCCGCTCATTCGCGAACTCCTCCGGCGAAGCGAGGATGCGGACGACCCGTTCATCCCCCTCCTTCTCTGGTGGGCCCTTGAAGACAAGGCCGTCTCCGCCCGCGAGGAGGCGATTTCCCTGTTTGACAAGAGCGACCTGTGGAGTTCGCCGGTGGCCACCAAGTACATCGTGGACCGGTTGGCGCGCCGGTACATGTCGGAGGGAGGCGTCCCCGGCTACGCGTCGTGCGCCCGGCTCCTCGCCCTCGCGCCGGATGAGACCGCCCTGCTCAAGGTGGTCGACGGCATGGAGCAGGCGCTCGAGGGCCGGCGGCTGGAGGCTGTCCCCGCGCCGCTCAAGGAATCGCTCGCGACCCTGTGGAAGACCCACGGCCAGAATATGAAAGTCCTCCGGCTCGCGCTCCGCCTCGGCAGCCCCGAGGCGTTCGAGTCGGCCCTCCGTCGCGTCGAGGAGACCAAGAGCGTCGAGCTGGTCAACGTGCTGGGACAGTCCGGAAAGCCGGAAGTCGTGCCGGTCCTTCTGAAGTTGCTGGCCGAAGGCCGGACCGACGCGCTGCTCCAGGCCGTCCTCGCCGCGCTCCAGCCGTTCCAGAACGAGCAGGTCGCCTCGGCCGTGCTGGTCGAACTCCCGAGGCTCACCGGGCCCTCCCGGGTCCGCGCCCGCTCGCTCCTCTTCAGCCGCCCCGCGTCGGCCCTCGAGTTCCTAAAGCTCGTCGACGCGGGCAAGATCCCGCCCAAGGAGGTCCCGCTCGACCAGCTCTCCGCCCTCATGGACTTCAAGGACGAGGCCGTCGGGAAGCTCGTCGAGAAGCACTGGGGCAAGGTCGGCGCCGCAACGCCCGGGGAAAAGCGCGCGCAGATCGGCAGCATCAAGAACATCCTCTCGCACGGCAAGGGCGACGCCGCGCGAGGCAAGGTCCACTTCATGAAGGTCTGCGGCGTCTGTCACACGCTCTTCGGCGAGGGCAACAAGATCGGACCCGAGCTGGACGGCCAGGATCGGAGGAATCTCGACCTCCTCCTGACCAACATCGTCGACCCGAGCGTCGTCATCCGCGCGGAATTCCAGGCCCGCAAGATCCGGACGACCGATGGACAGGTCATCACCGGCCTGCTCGTCGAGCAGTCCGCCGGCGCAGTCACGATCCTCGACGCGCAGAACATCAAGACCACGATCGCCCGCTCCCGGATCGACGCGCTCGTCGATTCGGAAGTCTCGCTCATGCCGGAGAAACTGCTCGATCCCCTGACCGATCCCGAGATCCAGGACTTGTTCGCCTATCTCCAGGGGGACAAGGGAGTCCAGGGGATTCTTGCGAAGCCCCCGCTCAAGGTCTGCCTCGTCTCGGGGTCTCTTGAATACGAGTCCGACACCACGCTCGCGGGCCTCCAGGAGCACCTCGAGAAGCACTTCAACGTGAAGTGCTCGCGCGCGTTCCGCAAGACGGACGAGGACATGCCCGGCCTCGAGGCGCTCGAGACATCGGACGTCATGGTCCTCTACACGCGCCGGCTCAAGCTCCCCTCCGAGCAGCTGAACCGCGTGAAGCGGTACTGCGAGGCGGGCAGACCGATCGTCGCGCTCCGCACGGCGAGCCACGCGTTCCAGACCTGGCTCGCGCTCGACAAGGAGATACTCGGCGGCAACTACTCCAACCATTACGGGAAGGGCCCCGACTGCCGGATCGAGGCGACCGAGAAGGGCAAAACTCACCCGATCCTGGACGGCGTGACGCTCACGTCGTCGGAATCGAGCCTCTACCAGAACCCGAAGATCGCCGAGGATTGCGACGTCCTGCTCACCGGATCGATCCCCGACCACACCGAGCCACTCGCTTGGACGCGCCTCCACAACGGCGGGCGGGTCTTCTACACCTCGCTGGGCGACCAGCAGGATTTCAACAACCCCGACTTCGTGCGGATGATCGAGAACGCGATCCTCTGGACCGCGGCGGGCCCTAAGAAGCCGGCGCAGGCCGCCGACAAGCTCTCCGGGACCGCGCCCCTCGAGGGCGACCACGACTTCGGGGCCGAGATGGTCGCGGGCATCGACAAGTTCCTGCTCCGCGAGATTGACCTCTCGGTGGAACGGCGTGCGAAGTACTGGAAGCGGGACACGTCTTCCGAAGAGGCTTACCAGAAATCAGTGACGCCCAACCGCGAGAGGCTGAAGAAGCTGATCGGCGTTGTTGACGCGAGGACCAGCTTCGACTCGCCGGAGCTCGTCGGCTCGATCACGGAACCCGCCCTCGTCGGCAAGGGCCGGAACTTTGAAGCCTACGCCATCCGCTGGCCGGTCTTCCGCGGAGTCCATGGCGAGGGGCTGCTGCTCCTTCCCACGAACTGGAAGGACAAGGAAAGTCTCATCAGCGTCGTCGCGATTCCGGATGCGGACCAGACTCCCGAGATGATCGCCGGCCTCGTCCCGGGATTGCCGCTGGAGAAACAATTCGCCCGTTGCCTGGCGGAAAACGGATGCCGGGTGGTCATTCCCACCCTAATCGATCGCTCCGACAGCTTCTCCGTTTCCTCCGCAGGCCGGTCCACCAACCAGCCCCACCGGGAATTCGTCTACAGGCCCGCCTTCGAGATGGGCCGGCATGTGATCGGGTACGAAGTGCAGAAGGTGCTGGCCATCGTGGACTGGTTCGATCGCACCTCGACCGCCCGGGAGCGCGTCCTCGCCGTCTGGGGCTGGGGCGAAGGCGGCCTCCTCGCGCTTCATGCGGGCGCGGTCGATCCGCGAATCGGTTGGGCCGGCGTGGGCGGATACCTGGAGTCCCGCCAGAACGCCTGGAAGGAGCCCATTTATCGAAATGTGTTTGGGCTTCTGACGGAGTTCGGAGATGCCGACCTGGCCTCCCTCACGCAGTGGCTTGGACTCCCCTCGAACGGTGTCGATGTGGAGGTCTTCGGCCCTCCCGCTCCCCGTCAAGGCCGGGGCGGCGCGGCTCCCGGAACCTGGAAGACCCCTCCCCACGAGCGGACGGTCGAAGAAGGGAAACGCTATGCCTCTCTTGTCCCCCACCGCGCTGAGAGAGACGGCAGGGAGGCCATCACCGCCTTCTCCCTCCTAGGACTCAATGCCGCCGATGCCCGCGCCCCCGAGGCCTTGAGGAAGGAATTCGACTCCCAGAAGCGGCTCAAGCGGCAATTCGACGAGCTCGTCGAGGACACGCAGGTCCTGCTCCGTCAGACCGAGAAGGTCCGCGAGGGCTACTTCTGGAAGCGGACGGACAAGAAGTCGGTCGAGGGGTGGGAGAAGAGCACCGCGCCGCTCCGCGATGAGTTCTACGGCGACGTGATCGGGAAGTTCGACGACAAGCCCCTTCCCCCGAATCCCAAGTCGCGCCGCCTCTATGAAGAGGCCACGTACACCGCGTACGAGGTCCAGCTCGACCTCTGGAAGGATGTCTTCGCCTACGGCTGGCTCCTCGTCCCGAAGAACATCAAGGAAGGCGAGAAGCGGCCCGTGGTTGTCTGCCAGCACGGGCTCGAGGGTCGGCCCGCCGACGTCGCCGACCCGAAGAAGAACAACCCGGCTTACGAGCGCTACGCCTGCCGGCTCGCGGAGCGCGGGTTCGTCGTCTTCGCGCCTCAGAACCCGTACATCGGCCAGGACAAGTTCCGCACGCTCCAGCGCAAGGCCAACCTGCTCGGGAAGCACCTCTTCTCGTTCATCATCCCGCAACACCAGGCGATCACCGACTGGCTGGCGTCGCTCCCCTACGTCGACCCCGA
Organism: Planctomycetota bacterium; assembly: GCA_041482015.1. Lineage (GTDB taxonomy): Bacteria > Planctomycetota > MHYJ01 > MHYJ01 > JACPRB01 > JACQFK01. The sequence continues at coordinate 59,332 of JBGPCZ010000001.1, forward strand.
GCGGATCGCGTTCTACGGCCTCTCCTACGGCGGGAAGACCGCGATGCGCGTCCCGGCGGTCGTGACGCGCTATTGCCTGTCCATCTGCTCGGCCGACTTCAACGACTGGATCTGGAAGAACGCCGCGACCGACAGCCCCTACAGCTACGTCACGACCGGCGAGTACGAGATCTTCGAATGGAACCTCGGGAACACGTTCAACTACGCCGAGATGGCGGCGCTCATCGCGCCCCGGCCATTCATGGTCGAGCGCGGCCACTTCGACGGGGTGGCGCCCGACGAACGCGTCGCCTACGAGTACGCCAAGATCAAGCGCTTCTACGACGAGCTCAAGATCGGCGACCGGACCGAGATGGAGGTCTTCACCGGTCCCCACAAGATCAACGGGGTCGGCACGTTCGACTTCCTCCACAAGCATCTGAAGTGGCCGAAACCCGAATCCAAATGAGGGCCGCCGCGGCCCTGGTCCTGCTCGTCCTCGGATGCGGACCGGTCCGCGACGAGCTGCCGGCGATCACCGTCGCCGTCTTCCAGTCGGATGCGACCGTCCCCCTCGGCCACCCCCTCGCTGGAAAGCCGCCGGCCATGATCATTGAGGAGCCCCTTCTCCTCAAGGGAATCGTCCTCCGCCAAGTGGACACCGTCGTGATCTGCGCAATCGACTGGTGCACGATGTCGACCGACACGTATACCCACTTCCGCCAGACCCTCGCCGCCGCCGCGGGCACGAGCCCCGATCGCGTCACGATCCACTGCACCCACACCCACAGCGGACCGGTCGGCGGAAGCACACGGGACGAGGTCGTCCAGGAGGTGGCCGACCGCGCGGCCCGCGCTCTTCGCGACGCCCTTCCCCGCGCACGGCGCGTCACCCACGTCGGCACCGGCGCCGCAGAGGTCCAGGAATTCGCCTCCAACCGCCGCGTCCCCGGGCCGGGCGGGACGATCAAGGTCCGCTACAGCTCGACGAAGGACGCCGCGCTCCGTGCCGAGCCGATCGGCCTCATCGACCCGAAGCTCCGCACGGTCACGCTCCTCGCCGGTGCGACGCCGCTCGTCCGGATGCACTACTACGCGAGCCACCCGCAGAGCTTCTACGGCGACGGCCGCGTCCACCCCGACACCCCGGGCTGGGCCCGCTCGCGTCTCGAGAAGGAGGAAGGGATCCCCCACCTCTACTTCACCGGAGGCGCGGGGAACGTCACCGCCGGCAAATTCAACGACGGCTCGCCCGAAGCGCGCGCATCGCTCGTCGACCATCTGGCCGATGGCATGAGGCGCTCGATCGCGGCGACCCGGATCGACCCCGTCGGCCGGGTGACGTGGACGACCGTGCCGGTCCGACTGGCGAAGCGCGACGGGAGCGGCGACCTGCCTGTCATCGACCTCATCCGCCTCACCCTCGGTGAGGCCGAGATCATTCACCTTCCCGGCGAACCGTTCGTCGAGTACCAGCTCTTCGCGACGGCCGCGCGGCCCGACCGCTTTGTCGCCTTCGCCGGCTACGGAGACGGCGGCACCGGCTACATCTGTCTCGACACCACCGAGGGCGGTTACGAGCCCACGGCGTCGCGCGTGGCGGAGCCGACCGAGGTGAGTCTCAAGTCCGGCATCACCCGGCTCCTCCAGGACCGCAAGATCCGCGTTATCATCTTCGGCGGCCATCCCGACGACCCGGAGTCGGCCGCCGGGGGCCTCGTCGCGATGCTCACGAAGGCGGGCCACGACGTCATCTGCGCCTACGGCACGACCTTCCGAGGCGACCGAACACTCGGCGGTGAGCCGGAGGCGACGGTTCGGCAGCGCGAAGCGACGGCCGCGTGTAAGATCCTGGGCGCGTCGACGAAGTTCTTCCCCTACGCCCACGAGAAGTTCTTCGCCGACGCGGAGACGGTCAAGGCGGTCTCCGGATGGCTCGCCGAGGTGAAGCCCGACGTGGTCGTCACCCACTGGCCCATGGACACCCACGAGAACCATCACACCGTCAGTTCGCTGGTCTGGCAGGCCTACGCCCACAAGGGCGGCTGGTCGCTATATTATTTCGAAGTCATGACGGGACAGCAGACGCTCGGCTTCAAGCCCGATCTCTACCTCGACCTCGCCGGCGTCTGGGAGATCAAGAAGGCCGCGCTCGACTGCCACGTCAGCCAGCATCCCGAGAAGATCTGGGAGTTCCACGACGGAATGCACCGGAACCGCGGCAGCGAATGCGGCGTGGCCCGTGCCGAGGCGTACACGCTCGTCGAGGCCAAGGAAGGCTGCGCCGTCCTTCCCGTCTCCTTCCTCCACCGGAAGGCCCCGTGATCCGCCGCACCCTCCTCCTCCTCATCATCGGGTGCTCCTCCGTTCCGGAGGGGTCGCCGGCGACGCTGGCCGTGGCGACGTTCCAGTGCGACGCGACGCCGCCGATCGGCCACCGCCTGGTCGGCTGGAGCGTGATGATGAAGAGCGTTGAGGAGCCGCTCCTCCTCAAAGGTATCGTACTCGGCGATGGACGGACGCGTTATGTCCTCTGCGCGCTCGACTGGTGCCGCCTCCAGACCGGCGCCTACGATCTCTTCCGGCGCAAGCTCGCAGCGGCCGCCGGGATCCCCGAGACGCAGGTGGCGGTCCACTGCACCCACACCCACGGCGCGCCGATCGCCGATGTCGACGCGCAGCTCCTCCTCGATCGATATCCCGGCGCGCCCGTCCACCTCGATCTTGCCTTCATGAAGGACGTCACGAATCGCGCCGCGGTCGCGCTCGGCGAGTCGCTCGCAAAGATGAAGCCGTTTACCCACGTCGGGATCGGCAAGGCGAGAGTGGACAGCTACGCCTCGAGCCGCCGCGTCCCCGCCGGAAACGGCAAGGTGAAAAGCCGCATGAGCTCCTGCAAGGACGTCGAGCTCGTCGCCGCGCCCGAGGGGCTGATCGATCCATGGCTCCGGACGGTCTCCCTTCTCGATGGGAAGAAGCCGCTCGTCCGGATGCATTACTATGCCACCCATCCCCAAAGCCACTATGGGACCGAGGGGTCGCCCGACGTCCCGGGCATCGTCCGGAACTTCGCGGAGGGCCGCGAGCACATCCCGCATCTCTACTTCACGGGCTGCGGAGGCAATGTCGCGGCCGGAAAGTACAACGACGGAAGCCCGGAGGCCCGGGAGCGCCTCGTCGAGCGCCTCTATGAAGCGATGGCCGCCTCCGCCGCCTCCACCCGGATCTCGCCCGTCTCCCGGATCGACTGGAAGGTCACGGAGGTGACGTTCGCCCTCCGGAAGGAGCCCACCTTCGCAGAGGACCAGTTCAAAAGGGAGATCGCCGATCCCAGGGCGACCGAGGTCGTGCGGCTCAAGGCGGCGCTCGCGCTGGCCTGGTACAACCGGCTGAAGGAGCGGCCGGCCGTCGACTGCAGCCGTCTCCGCCTCGGCCCCGCGACGATCCTCCATCTCCCCGGCGAGGCCTTCGTCGAGTATCAACTTCACGCGCAGTTGCTCCGCCCCGACGACTTCATCGCCGTCGCCGCCTACGGCGAGGGCGGGCCCGGGTATATCTGCATGGACGGCTCGGCCGCCGAGGGCGGGTACGAGCCCACGGCCTCGTACGTGGGCCCGCCAACCGAGTCGAGACTCAAGGCCACGATTGCGGAGCTGCTCAAATGAGGCGCTTCCTCCTCGTCCTCGTCCTTTTCTCCGGCTGCTCCATCGACACCCTCAACCCGCCCGCCGGGTGGAAGGCGGGCGCCGCGCGCGTGAAGATCACGCCCTCCGACCCGATGTGGATGTCCGGCTACGGGGGCCGCACGCACGCGGCGGACGGGACGCTCCACGATCTCTGGGTGAAGGCGCTCGCGATCGAGGATCCCGACGGCCGCCGCGCCCTCGTCCTCACCGCCGATCTCGTCGGGATCGACCGCGACCTGGCCGACCGCGTCTGCCGGAGGATCGCGCTTCCCCGCGAATCGATCCTCATCGCCTGCTCGCACACCCACACGGGCCCGATGGTCTCGCTCAACCTCGAATGCATGTTCGACCTCCCGCCCGCCGAGCGGAAGAAGATCTCCGACTACGCGGCGTTCCTTGAGACCGCGTTCGCCGGCGCCGCGTCGAAGGCGATGGCCTCCATGGCGCTCGCGGATCTCACCTGGGGCAACGGCACCGCGCGGTTCGCGGTCAACCGCCGCAACAACCCCGAGAAGGAAGTCCCCGCGTTGATCGAGAAGGGCGAGCTCAAAGGGCCCGTCGACTATGACGTCCCGGTCCTCAAGGTGTCGCGCGCCGACGGCTCACTGCTGGCGCTGCTCTTCGGCTACGCGTGCCACAACACCGTTCTCGACTTCTACCAGTGGAGCGGCGACTACGCGGGCTTCGCGCAGATCGAGCTCGAGAAGGCCCACCCCGGCACGACGGCGCTCTTCTTCATGGGCTGCGGCGCGGACCAGAACCCGCTGCCGCGCCGGAAGGTCGAGCTCGCCGAGGAGTACGGCAAGCGGCTCGCGGCGGGCGTCGATCGGCTGCTCGATACGCGGATGGAGCCGGTGGCGGGAAAGCTGGCGACGCGGTACTCGCTCCTCGATCTCCCCTTCGCCAAGATCCCCACGAAAGACGATCTCGAGAAGTGCCTCGAGGACAAGAAGATCCCCGAGCGGCGGCGAGCCGAGTTGCTGATGGCCCAGTTCAAAGGATCGGGGAGCGTGAGGCCGGCGTATCCCTACCCGGTGCAGGTCTGGCGCCTCGGCGACCTCACGCTCGCGGCGCTGGGCGGCGAGGTGGTCGTCGACTACTCGCTCCGCCTGAAGAAGGAGCTGGCCGACGGGCGCACCTGGGTGGCTGGCTACTGCAACGACGTCATGGCGTACATCCCCTCGGAGCGGGTGCTCAAAGAGGGCGGCTACGAGGGAGGCGGCGCGATGGTCTATTACGGTCAGCCCTCCCCCTGGGCCCCGGGACTGGAGGATGCGATCGTGAACCGCGTGAAGGAGCTCGCGAAATGACCCTCAGCCGGCGCGAATTCATGATCGCGGGCGCGGCGGCCGCGGCGGGCCTCGCGCTGCGGAGCAAGCCCGTCTACGCCTGCGTCTACGGCCACACCGGTCGCGGCGGGTACGGCCACGGCTTGGACACCTGCTTCAACTTCCTGGAGAACATGCACACGGTGGCCGTCGCCGATCCCGACGAGAAGGGCCTGGCCGCCGCGATGAAGAGGCTCGGCTTGACGAAGGGCTACCCGTCGCTCGCCGAGATGCTCGACAAGGAAAACGCGCACATGGTCTCGATCGGCCCGCGGTTCGCGGAACGGAAGCTGGAGTACATCAGCGTGGCCGCGAAGAAGGGGGTTTCCGTCTACATGGAGAAGCCGATCGCGGCGTCGCTCGAGGAGGCCGACGCGATCGTCGACGTCGCGGAGAAGGCGGGGATCCAGATCGTGGTCGCGCACCACGTCCGTCTCTGCCCGCAGGTCCTGCACCTCAAGAAGATGGTTGACGAGGGCCTGATCGGCCAGCTCCTCGAGATTCGCACGCGCGGCAAGGAGGACCAGCGGGCCGGCGGCGAGGACATGATGGTGCTCGGGACGCACTGCATGTATCTCATGCGGTTTTTCGGAGGCGACCCGCTCTGGTGCACCGCCCGCGTCACCCAGGACGGCCGGGACATCACGGCCGCGGACAAGCGGGCGGCCAGCGAGCCGCTCGGCCCGGTGGCGGGAGACACGATCGACGCATCCTTTGCTTTCCCCAAAGCGGTGATGGGCCACTTCGCCTCGCACAAGGTGCCGAAGGGCGAAGGGGGCCGCTTCCAGATCACGCTGCACGGATCCAAAGGGGTGGCCCAGTTCGCGATCGGCCAGGACCCGAAGGTCACGTACCTTTTGGATCCGCTCTGGACGCAGGGCAAAGCGGCCGAATGGAAGCCGCTCCCCGACGCGCCGTCAAACGACCATATGGTGGGCGTCAAGGGTACCGACGCCTGCAACGCCCGGATCGTCTACGAGCTCCTGAAGATCCGCGGGACGAAGGACCGCTCGCCGGTCGACATTTACGAGGCGCGCTCGACGCTCGAGATGATCATGGCCGTCTATGCCGCGCACCTCTCGGGCGCGCGGGCGACGTTCCCGCTCAAGGACCGGAAGCATCCTCTCGGTTCGCTCTAAGGAGATCTCGATGCGCCTGCTCGCCCTCACGATTCTGGCCGCCGGCTGCTCCTCCTCTCCGCAGGGATCGAGCGGTAGCTTCGTCGACCTGTTCAACGGCAAAGACCTCTCCGGCTGGGTGAACGTGAACGGCAACTCCGAGACCTGGAGCGTGCGCGAGGGCGAGATCGTGACGTCGGGCCATCCCAACGGCGAGCTCCGCAGCCCGAAGATGTACGAGAACTTCGTCCTCGAGCTCGACTGGATGCATATGAAAGAGGGCGGCAACTCGGGGCTGTTCATCCATTCGGGCGCGCTTCCGATCCGGGGCAACTGCTTCACGAAGGCGTTCGAGGTCCAGATCATGCTGGGCGACGACCCCAAGGGGATGTGGACGCGACACGGCGACATGTTCTCGATCCAGGGGGCGAAGTTCGTCCCCGACCGCCCCCATCCGCAGGGTTGGGAGCGCTGCCTTCCGAGCGACAAGCGGGTGAAGGGCGCAGGCGAGTGGAACCACTACCGGGTGACGTCGAAGGACGGCTCGATCAAGCTCGAGGCGAACGGCGCGGAGGTCTCGGGCGGATCGCAATGCCGGCCGCGAAAGGGCTATATCTGCCTGGAGTCCGAGGGCGCCGAGTGTCATTTCAAGAACGTGAGGATCCAGGAGCTGCCGCCAACCAACGCCCCCGCGGAAGAGACCGCGGAGCCGGACCAGGGGTACGTCACGCTTTATGGCGGCGACCTCCGCGGCTGGAAGACGGCCGAGGAGGGCCACTGGACGGCACGCGACTGGACGCTCGGCTGCGACGGAAAGGGCAAGGAACTCGTGGCCGAGCGCGAGGTGGCCGACTTCGCGCTGATCGTGGACTGGAAGACGCCGAAGGTGGGCAACGTGGAGCTCCGGGTCCGCGGCAAGGCAATCGTGCTCGAGGCGATGTCGAAGCCCGGCCAGTGGAATCGGGCGCACGTGACGGTGAAGGGACCGATGTACGTCCTTACGGTGAACGACACAAAACTGACGGACATCGGGGACTTCTCGGGAGCGCCCGCGAGAGGATCGCTGGGACTCTTCTCTCCCGACGCGACCCAGTTCGCGAACTTGTACCTCAGGGAGCTGAAGTAGCGAAAACCGCGCGTCTATCTTCCCGGGCTTCGCACGACCAGGAGCGGCACCGTTGCGGCCCGCAGGACCTTCTCGGCCACGCTGCCGACCATCCAGCGCGAGACACCCGAACGCCCGTGGGTGGAGATCGCGATGAGGTCCGCCCTCTTCTCCGTGCACGCATCCAGGATCCCCGAGGCCGGGTCGCCCTGCATCATGAGCGGCTCGACGCTCACCCCCGCGCCACGGAACTGCTCATGGGCGCGCGTCATCTGCGGGACGGGCACCGAACAGGCCGGATGCCCTTCGCACACGTTGACCAGGAAGACCTGGGACCCGAAGAGCCGGGCCATCTCGATCGCGGGCCCCAGGACCCCGAGCGAGAGATCCGCGGCGTCGATCGCGACGACGATCTTTTTCAGCGCGAGCTCCGTCGCGGCGATCGGGGTCGTCCCCTCAAACGACCGGACCGCCAGGACCGGGATCGGGCTCGCCCGGACCACCTTCTCCGCGACGCTCCCCAGGATCCAGCGCGCCAATCCCGTGCGCCCGTGCGTGCTCAACGCGATGAGCGACGCCTTCTCCTTCTCCGCGACGTCCAGGATGACCTCGGCGGGTCCGCCATCACGGACGACGCTGCGGACGCGCACGCCCTGGGAGGAGAACTTCTGTTCGAGCCCCTTGAGATACACGACTGCTTGCGACCGGAGGGATTCGAGGACGCGTCCGGGCTCGACCCCCATCCCGGGAGGCAGCGTGACGGCCCGCACGAGAAGGACCTCGGAATCCTTCCGGAAGAGGATGCGGCGGACCTGTGCAAGCACCCCCTCCGCCAGCTCCGAGCCGTCCAGGGGCACCAAGATGCGTTCGAACATGGTCAGCTTCCCCGCAAGGACGCTCCCACCCAGGCCGTCGCCGAGGCCTTGTCCGCGACCCTCCGCCCGCAGATGGCCTTCATCGCGAGGGCGAGATCCTCGTAGGTGACGTCCGTAGGGGTGGCGTCTCGCTCGGGTTTCGAGGCGAGGGCGAGGTCGTTGAGGGATAGCATCCCCTGGAGGAGGCCGTCGCCGTCGACGACGGGCAGGCGGCGCACTTTCTCGGTTCGAATCGTCTTCAACGCCTGCCGGATCTCGTCGTTCAGCCGGCACGTCAGCACCCGGGTCCCGATCACCTCGCGGACCGCGATCTGCGCGGCGGGACGATGGTTCGTGGCCGCGCTCATGCAGACATCGCGATCGGTGATGACCCCCACGACCTTCCCGGTCTCGTCCAGCACGGGAAGTAGGCCGCAATCCCCGTCCCACATCAGGGCCCCGACCTCGGCCAGGTTCGAGTCCCGGGTGCACGACTTCACGGCATGAGTACAGATCTCCTTCACTTTCATGGCCGTCAGGCGCCCACCTTCGCCAGCGGCATCCCGGCCAGGACACCCAGCACGTCCATCGTGCTGATCACCCCTTCCGGACCGTCCGGACCCGCGACGAACACGCGGTGGATGCGGCGCTCCCAAAGGACCTTGGCGATCTCGGGGATCGGGGCTTTCCTCGGCACCGAGATGATCTCTTCGGCCATGAGTTCGTCGACCGTCGTCTTCCAGAGCGGCTCCTCTTCGGCGTCACCGCCCGCTTCGAACTCCTTCGCCTCGCCATCCTCCGCCTCCTCGAACTTCGGCTGGCCCAGGCGGTAGAAGCCCCCGGGCTCGCCGGTCGCGCGTTCCAGCCCGGCGAGGTAGGCAACGATATCGGACAGGGAGATGACCCCCACCGCCGCGCCGCTCTGGTCGGTCACGAGAAGCCCGCTCACCTGGCTTTCCGCCATCGTCCGGGCCGCCTCGCCCAGCGCGCAATCCTCGTCCACGCTGACCACGGGGCTCTTCATCAGGTCTTCGGCCTTCAGCTCTTCCCACGGTTTCATGGCGACCTCCTCAATGCTCCGCGACCACGACGGTGCTGGCCTGCGGACCTTCGTGGCCCGCCTCCTCGGTGAAGCGAACCTCCGCCCCCGGGGCCAGGTCGTCGAACGACCCGTTGAGCACGCTGTTCCTGTGGAAGTAGATCTCGCGCCCCCCGGCGTCCTCCAGGAATCCGTAGCCACGCTCGGGGAAAGTCCTGGCCACCTTGGCCTTCAGGCTCTCCGGGTGATGCTTCACGTAGCCTCTCACCTTGCGCACGTAGTCCTCGAGGCAGCGGCCGGCGGCATGGAAGGCCTCGTGAAGGGCCTCCCGCACGTCCTTCCCCGACTGCCGGTTGATGACGATCTCCGATCCGGGCACGATGAGGTCGATCCGGGCCTTGTGGCTCCCGGCCCGGTGATGTCCCCCGGGACCCTCGACGGTCACCCGCACCCGGACGATGCGTTCGTAGAATCTCTCGAGCTTCTCAACCTTCTCGTGGATCTCGGCCGCCTGGGCGTCCGTGATCGTGAGGCCGTGGGCCTTGATCTCAACGGGCATCTGCATTTCGGGACCCTCCGCTTGCTCAAAGAGTGAAGAGCAATCAGGATGCCACGTCGTGCATCGCTCCGCGGGTCGGGGTTCCCAGGAGAAGCCGGGGAAATGTCCCGCCGGACGGGAGAATCGCGCCCCTGTCCCCCGCTTCTTCAGACCACGGTCAGTACGCAGTTCTCGCTGCCGAAGGAGTTGGGGACGCGCCGCCCTGCCTCGGCATGGTCGCGCCACGCGCCATCCACCAGCAACCGGTACTCATGATCGCCGGGATCCAGCTGCAACGTGCCCTGCCATTCGCCGTTGCCGCCGCGATCCAAGCGGATCCCCTCGGCCGACCAGCCCGTGAAATCCCCGGTGACGGCGATCAAACGCGCCTCGATCCCCTTCACCACGAAGGGCACGCGTCTCTTCGCGGTCTTCTTCGCCCCCAAGACCTTCTCCGCCTGGATCTTCGCCATCGATTCTCCTTAGCATAGGTGCCCACGCCCGAAGGCACAGGCACCGCAAGAGGTATGCCAGCGGCGCTTCCCCGTTCCTTCAGGATAGGAGCACTCTGGGCGCACACGGAAATCTCAGGTCGGACGCGTGAGATTCCCGATTCGTTGGCGTCGGGCCCACAGACGAGGACCTTAGTGGCCGCGAACAAGCAATCCAGAGGCCAATCCTGAAAGCACGGGTGGCAAGTTGATTGCGGCCTTCATCGATGAGGAGGCGATCGACTGAAAGGGGGCGACCGTGAAGAGACTCTGGATCGTACTCGTCTCGCTCGTGGCGGGCGGCTGCGTGGTGGGCTATCCCGAGTACCGCTCCGCGGAACCCGTGGCGACACCCGTCACCTTGGATGCCGTGGTCCGCCTGGGCAAGGCGGGCGTGTCGGACGAGATCATCATCGAGAAGGTTCGTGCCGACGGCATCACCTCCCGCCCCACGTCGGACCAGGTCATCTCGCTCAAGAGCGGGGGCCTGAGCGACCGCGTGATCGACGCCGTGATTTCGGCGCGCGTCCCCACCCCCGAGGAGGTCACGCCCTCCCCGCGCGTGATCTACCGTGATTACTTCACCCCCGATCCGTGGTGGTACTACGGCCCGTGGTGGTGCGGGTGGGGGTGGTGGCATCCCCATGGCTACTACGGGTGGCGCGGGGGGTGGCGTCATTGAAGGATTCGATCGCGGGATGAGGGCACCCCGGCCGATAACTCACTCCAGCTGAGCCGGCCCGAGGTTCGCTGTTGACCCGGCGGGCCGGGTCGGGTACACCGGGAGTGCCATGGAACCCCCGAAAGACATCTTTTCCTACCGCCCGTTCTGGGCCAAGCGGCTCACCCCCGCGCCCATCCTCCCCATGTCCCGCGAGGAGATGGACGCGCTCAACTGGGATTCGTGCGACATCGTCCTCGTCACCGGCGACGCGTACGTCGACCACCCCAGCTTCGGCATGGCCCTCGTCGGACGCGTCCTGGAGGCGCAGGGCTTCCGCGTCGGCATCATCAGCCAGCCCGACTGGCAGAGCGCCGAACCCTTCCGCGCCCTCGGCAAGCCCAACCTCTTCTGGGGCATCACCGCCGGCAACATGGATTCTCTCGTCAACCGGTACACCTCCGACCGGCGCATCCGCTCCGACGACGCGTACACCCCGGGCGGCGCCTCCGGGAAACGCCCCGACCGCTCCGTCATCGTCTACGCCCAGCGCGCCCGTGAGGCCTTCCCCGATGTCCCCCTCATCATCGGCGGCATCGAGGCGTCGCTCCGGCGCATCGCCCACTACGACTACTGGGAGGACAAGATCCGCCGTTGCGTCCTCCTCGACGCGAAGGCCGACCTCCTCGTCTACGGCAACGCCGAGCGCGCGATCGTCGAGATCGCCCACCGCCTCGCCGCACGGAATCCGATCGAGAGCATCACCGACATCCGCGGGACCGCCTTCGCCTGCAAGGGACCCCGCGAGGGCTGGACCGAGATCGATTCCTCGACGATCGACGGACCCGCCCGATCCTCGCAGCTCCCGTCGTCCGCCCTTCCCGCCGACGCGACGACGAACCGCGTGGTACGCCTTCCCTCCTTTGAACAGGTCAACTCGCACCGCGACCTCTACGCCCACTCGTCGCGCGTGATGCACCTCGAGACCAACCCGGGCAACGCGCGCCCGCTCGTCCAGGCCCACGGCGACCGCGACATCTGGGTCAACCCGCCGCCCATCCCGCTCACGATGAAGGAGATGGACGGCGTCTACGAGCTGCCCTACAAACGCATCCCCCACCCGGTCTACGGCGACGAGAAGATCCCGGCCCACGAGATGATCCGCTTCTCGGTCACGATCCAGCGCGGCTGCTTCGGCGGCTGCACGTTCTGCTCGATCACCGAGCACGAGGGGCGCATCATCCAGAACCGTTCCGCCGACTCGATCGTCCGCGAGATCGAGACCATCCGCGACACGGTCCCCGGATTCACGGGACAAATCTCCGACCTCGGCGGCCCGACGGCCAACATGTACCGGCTCGCGTGCAAGGATCCGAAGATCGAGTCAGCCTGCCGCCGTCCGTCGTGCGTCTTCCCCGGCATCTGCGAGAACCTGAACACGAACCACACGCCCCTCATCGAACTCTACCGGAAAGTCCGCGCGGTCAAGGGAGTCAAGAAGGTCTCGATCGCGTCGGGCGTCCGCTACGACCTCGCGTCGAAGTCGCCCGCGTACGTGAAGGAGCTCGCGCAGCACCACACGGGCGGCTACCTCAAGATCGCGCCCGAGCACACCGAGGAGGGCCCGCTCCAGGCGATGATGAAGCCGGGCATCGAGACGTACGACCGCTTCAAGGAGCTGTTCGACAAGTTCTCGCGCGAGGCGGGCAAGGAGCAGTACGTCATCCCCTACTTCATCGCGGCCCACCCGGGGACGACCGACCGGGACATGCTGTCGCTCGCCCTCTGGCTCAAGAAGCACGAATTCAGGGCCGACCAGGTGCAGGCGTTCCTGCCGACGCCCATGACGTTCGCGGCCGCGATGTACCACACCGGGAAGAACCCGATGCGACGCGAGGGCAAGTCGTTCGAGGACGTCTTCATCCCCAAGGGGGTCGGCCAGCGTCGGCTCCACAAGGCGTTCCTGCGGTGGCACGACGCGAACAACTGGCCGCTCCTCCGCGAGACGCTCAAGCGCATGGGCCGCGCCGACCTGATCGGCCCCGGCAAGAGCCAGCTCATCCCGGCGTGGCAGCCCAAGGGGACGGGCGACGCGCCCGAAGGCCGCCGCGGCGGCAAGACCTTCGCGACCCAGCACACCCGCCCGGTCCATCTGCCCCATCAACCGCAGCCGAAGCGCAACCGCTAGCCCGTCCGCGAGACGTTTCTTCCCGGTAACTTCGTCTCGGAACGAGACGTTCCTTCCGGGAAGGATCGTCTTGCGGCTATGCCCACTCGTAGTTGAAGCTGATGCTCACGCGTTCCGAGGCCGACGTATTGCTCGCGACCTCGTGCCGGAGCCAGCTTTCGAAGAGGATCACGCGGCCCGCCTCCACGGGATACGTGACGTGCTGGCGGTTCTCCGGGCGGCCGTTCTCCCGCCGCGGCGGGGCGGCCATGTAGCGATCCAGCCGCGGATCCTCGAACCGCAGGCGCGAACAGCCTCGCGGCGTCTTCACGTAGTAGCTCCCGCTGACCACCGAGAGCGGGTGGAAGTGCAGGCTGTGAACCGCATGCCGCGGCATGACGTTGACCCAGCACGTCGTCATCCGGAGGGACGCCTCGCCCAGGTCCATTTCGAGCCGCCGGGCGAGCGTCTTGACGTGACGCGTCACCCGCTTCTCCAGCGCCATGAACGTGGAGAACCCCTTCTGGAGCCGGTTCATCGACGCGTAAGACGTGTAGCCGTCGGGGTAGTTCTTCCGGCACCACGCCCTTCCTTCGGCATCGTGGGCGCGGATGCGGCGGCACTCCGCGAGCAACTCGTGGGAAAACGCCGGTCCACCGCTCGCCATCAGGGGAGCGTCGTAGATCAGCGTCGGAAACCAGGCCCGGATCGTCATGCGCCTCCCATGATTCAATGATTCCATCGTCATCCGGTCAATTGTCCCGTAGACTTTACGCCGATGCGGATCGCGGTCCTCGCCTTCTTCTTCGTCTCGGGCCTGTGCGGGCTCCTGTACGAAGTCGCCTGGATCCGCACGGCCGGCACCGTGATCGGTGTCACGACGTACGCGATCGGCACCGTCGTGGGCGTTTACATGGGCGGGCTGGCCCTCGGCGCCTGGATCGGCGGCCGCGCGGCCGACCGGCGCGCGGGCGGCGCCCTCCTCCGGCTCTACGGCCTTCTCGAGGGCGGCGTCGCGCTTTCCGCCCTCGCCGTGCCCCTCTTCCTCCGCGCGAGCGAACCCCTTTTCCGCGTCCTCTGGAACAGCGTGGGCGACATAGCGCCCCTCTACGCCTCTCTCCGCGTGCTTCTCGTCGGCCTCATCCTGGTCGTCCCCACGACCCTCATGGGGGCGACCCTCCCCGTCCTCGCCCGCTTCCTTTCGACCTCCCTCGAGAACGCGGCCCGGATGACCGGACTGGCCTACGCGGTCAACACGTTCGGCGGGGTCGCCGGGACCCTGGCCGCCGGCTTCTGGCTCGTGCCCGATCTCGGCCTTCAAAAGACGACGCTCATCGCCGCCGCGCTCAATCTCGCGATCGGAGGCGCATCTCTCTTACTCGCCCGCCGCAACCGGGGCGGTCCGCAACCCGCGTCGGTAATCGAGCCGCCTCCCCCGCGCCTGCCCCTCGTGGTCGCCGCCCTCTCGGGGTTCACCGCGCTGGCCTATGAAGTCGCGTGGACCCGCTCGCTCGTCCTCGCCATCGGTGCCACCGTCACCGCCTTCACGATGATCCTCGCCGCGTTCATCCTCGGCCTCGCCCTCGGGAGCGCGGTCACATCGATCGTCACTCCCCGCCTCAAGAATCTGCCCCGCGCGCTCGCCTGGATCCAGTTTCTCGTGGGCGCGGCCGCGCTGCTCCTCCTTCCCTTCCTCGGCGACCTCCCTTTGAGTTTCGCCCCGCGCATGGGCGCTCTTCGACAGGACCCCTCCGCGCTTCTCTGGACCGAGTTCGGGTTGATCTCGATCTTCGTCCTCGTCCCCGCAGCCCTTCTTGGGGCGGTCTTCCCCATCGCCATCCGCCTCGCGTCCGGCTCCGAGGGGTCCATCGGCCGGGCCGTCGGCGCCGTCTACACCTGGAACACGGCGGGCTCGATCGTCGGGACCCTTCTGGCTTCTTTCGCGCTCGTCCCGAATGTCGGGCTCTCCGCCACGATCAAGATCGCGGCCACCGTCAACTTGCTCGTCGCCGCCTTCCTGCTCCGCCCCAAGGGTATTCTCGCGCTCCCGCTCGCCGCCGCCGTCGTCTGCTGGTTCCTCCCCGCGTGGAATCCAAAGGTCATGGCGAGCGGCGCGTTCCTCTACGGAACCTCGAACGTGCGCGACGCGAAACGCCAGAATGTCGACCTCCGGGCGTGGCTCGATAAGGACACCGAACTCGTGGCGCAGTACTGGGACTCCCACGGGCTCGTCACGATCCACCGCCAGGAGGACGGCGTCGTCACGATGCGCGTCAATGGGAAGACCGACGCGTCGACCGGCCCCTCCGACCGGATCGACATGTATTTCGTGGGCCTCCTCCCGCTGCTCCACCATCCGGACCCGAAGCGCGCGCTCCTCATCGGTCTTGGGGGCGGTGTGACCCTGAACGCCATGGAACACTTTTCAACCCTGGAACACATTGACTGCGTTGAAATCTCCAGCGCCGTCGTGAAAGGAGCAAACCACTTCAAGCACGAGATCCCCGTGATCCATCCCCGGGTCAACCTCATCATCGGCGACGGACGGAACGCGATCCTCTTCGGTCGCGATCCTTATGACGTCATCGTCTCCCAGCCGTCGCACCTCTGGATCAGCGGGATGGCCACGCTCTTCACTCGGGACTTCTTCGAGGAAGCGTCACGACGCCTGGCGCCGCGAGGGATCTTCTGCCAATGGGTCCACGCGAAGTGGCTCCCCGCCGGCGATTTCCGCCAGGTCCTCCGCACCTTCTTCGATGTCTTCCCCCATGGCAGCCTGTGGGAGGTCTTCCCCGGCTCCGACTACGTCCTCCTGGGCAGCCGCGACCCGATCGCCTGCCGCGTCGCCGACCTCGACGAGCGGATCGCCCGGACGCACGCGCTCGAGGAATACGTGGGGGCCGGCGCGGGACTCGTGGGACACCTCGTGACCGACGTCCACGGCGTGCTCATCTCCACGCCCGGAGAGACCCTCATCACCGACGACCGCTGCTCGATCGAGTACACGGCGCCCCGCTCGCTCGGCCAGGAGACACGCAGGGAGGTCCTCGACTGGCTCGACGGCGTGCGCGACGGGGCGGTCGAGCGGTCGATGTATCCCGACGCGGACGGCCTCTCCGCGCGGAAGCGGCAGGCGCGCCGATACCTGGCGCGGGCGGTTGCACTCCACGCCGACGGCGGTCACCAGAAGGCGTTCCACACGCTGGCATCCGTCAAGAACGACCTCTTCCTCGACCCGAGGACCAGGATCTTCATCGACGGCATGGCGCAGGACCTGCTCTACTTCGCGGCGACGCGCATCGAGTCCGGCGATTCCCGGGCTGCCACGAATGTCCTCCTCCTGGTTCCCCGCGAATCGCGACACTTCGAGGAGGCGCAGCGGATCCTTCAGCAGCTCCTAGCGCCCGGCCCACGCTGATCGCGTGTATCAACCTATAGTCAAAAGGAGGCCATTCGTGAAGCGAGCGCTCTTCGTCGTCGGGATCCTGGCCGGCTGTGGCACTCCCGAATACCACGCCTTGAAGAAAGTGCCGGCCGACCTGATCATCTACCACGCGAAGATCATCACGGTCGATCTCCACGACACGATCCAGGAGGCGATCGCGATCCAGGACGGAAAGATCGTCGAGCTCGGCTCGGACGAGGAGGTGCTCAAGCGCGCGGGGCCGAATACGAAGACGATCGACGCCGAGGGCCGCGCCGTGCTACCGGGGCTCTACGACAGCCACGTCCACCTGGTCGCCTCGTCGACGAGCGAGATCGGCTCGCCGCTCCCGGAGTTCCGCAGCCTGAAGGACGTTGCGGAGTTCATCAAGGAGAAAGCCGCGACCACGCCGGCCGGCCAGTGGATCGTCGTCCCTTATGCGTTCCCGACGAGGCTGAAGGAGGCGCGTTTCCCGACGAAAGCGGAGCTCGACGCCCTCGCGCCGAACCATCCGGTCCTCTACCACGCGGGGCCCGCGGGGGTGGCCAACACCAAGGCGCTCCAGGTCGCGGCGATCACGAAGGAGACACCCAATCCCGCGTACGGGATCGTCGTCAAGGATCCGGCGACGGGCGAACCCACCGGCATGCTGCGGGGATCGAGCGCCACGGCCATGTTGAAAACCCCGGGCGTCGGCGGCGCGGCCACCCCGGCGCAGCGGCGGGAGGCGGTCAAGAAGCTCCTCGCGCTCTACAACGCGGAAGGAATCACCAGCGTCGCCGACCGGAACTCAGACCGCGCGGCCCTCGACACGTTCCTCGACCTCGAGAAGTCGGGCGAGCTCACGTGCCGCATCAACGTCGCGCGGAGCTTCAATCCCGCGGGCACTCGCGGCGACGTCATCCGGAAACTCGAGGAACTGCCCGGGAGCGACCGTCGCGGCGGTCCAACCGGCGCGGGCGACGACTGGGTCCGCATCGGGCCGATCAAGCTCTTCCTGGACGGCGGCATGCTGAACGGCAGCGCCTACATGCGCGAGCCGTGGCCCAAGGGCGAGACGTACCAGATCGTCGAGAACGACTACCACGGTCTTCTTTTCATCGAGCCGAAGCAGCTCGACCTGGTGCTCGAGGAGGCGGCAAAGCGGGGCTGGCAGATGACGGCCCACACGGCCGGCGAGGGGGCGATGGACACGCTGCTCGACGCCTACGAGGCGCTCGACAAGAAGTCGCCCATCAAGGAGCAGCGCTTCTGCATCACGCACGCAAACTTCCCGTCCCTGCGAAACCTCGAGCGGTGCAAGCGGCTCGGGGTCGTGGCCGACGTCCAGCCCGCGTGGCTCTGGAAGGACGGGACGACCCTGACGCGCGTGCTGGGCGAGGAGCGCATGAAGTGGTTCCAGCCCTTCAAGACGTGGATGCAGTACACGACGATCGGCGGGGGCAGCGACCACATGATCCGGACGGACTCGATGAAGGCGACGAATCCCTGGAACCCGTGGCTCGCGATGTGGTGCACTCTGACGCGGATCACGGAAGGGGGCAAGGTCCTGACGCCCGACGAGCGGCTCACGCGGCAGCAGGCGATCCGCCTTTACACGATCAACAACGCGTACCTCTGCCACGAGGAGGAGGAGAAAGGCTCGCTCGAGGTAGGCAAGCTGGGCGATCTCATCATCGTCGACCGCGACCCGCTGACCTGCCCGACCCCCGATCTCCTGGACCTGACCGTCCTCAAGACGATCGTGGGCGGCCAAGTGGTGTTCTCAAGTGTTAAGTGACGAATCGGATTCGTCACTTAACACTTGAGGTGTCGCCGGCGCACGACCACTAGCAGTAGTAGCTCCGCGCCCATCAGACCGCACGCGCGGCCGCCCGTGGAAGTGGGCGCATCGGAGCCTGTCGCCATCGTGTCGAGCAGTGCCACCGAGCCGCTCGTCGCCCATTGGAGCTGGTCCCATCCGACGGTCGGTCCGCCGCCGTTGGTGGATCCGAGCTTGAATCCAACCGACAGCTGAGTGGCAGAACCGGTGGCAACCTGCAGGGAATAGCGGGTCCACGCGTCGCCGTTCCCGTTCTGGCCGCCGGACGAGTCGAACTTCTTGATCATGGTCCACGACCCGCCGTTCGCGTCGAAGTCGGCGGCGCTCCAGTTCCCCGGCCGGCACGCGCTCTCCATCCAATACGAAAGCCCTGTCGCCGCGCACCGCATATACACGGCGACCTCGATCGTCGCGTTCGACGGAACGCTGAACACCAGCACCTTCTCGGACGAGCCCGCCGTGTTCCGGCCGCACGCGAGGTAGTTCCCGGCCGCCCCGCCCCCGAGGACCGCCCACGCGGCCGCCGTGCCCCACGACGCGTCGTTCGTCGAGCTCCACGCGGGAATCGATTCGAACGCCTCCCCGCCGCCTCCCGGCGAGCCCGAACCGACCGTTACCGACTGCGTCAGGCTGTTATTCGACTCGTTCGCCTCGAGGAAGCGGTTGACGTCGTCCGCCACCGCCATGATCGTGTGCGTGCCCGCGGAAATCACAAAGGAGCCGCCGTTCGTGCCGACCGTGGCCGACGAACCCGCGGCGAGCGGACCCGCCACCGCGCCCCACGTGCGATAGGCCCCGTCGACCCAGTAGGCGACCCCCACCGTGACCCCCGCCGGCGTCGCCGCGCCACCCTGGTTCTTCACGACGGAACCGAAGACCCCATTGGAGTACGTCAGCGAGGTGACGATAACGTCGGGCTGCGACGGGGGCGGAAGCGCGCCGATCGTGATCGATTGCGAGAGCTGGTTGTTCCCCTCGTTGGATTCGTTGAACCGGTTGACGTCGTCCGCGTACGCCATGATCGTATGCGTCCCGTTCCCGATCGTGAACGTCCCGCTTCCAGTCTCCACGGAGACGGACGCGCCGGCCGCAAGAGGCCCGGGCACCGTCCCCCAGCCACGCTGGACGTTGTCGACGTAATAACCCACGCCGATGACAACTCCCGCCGGTGTCGGGCCGGTCCCCTGGTTCTTGACCGTGCAGGTGAAGAGCCCGTTTGAATACGAGAGCGACGTCACGATCACGTCGGGCTGGCCCGTCGGGGGCGGTGGAGGAGGAGGCGGTGGCGGCGTCCCCCCGCTCACGGGCCAGCGATAGTCGTTGCCGCACGCGTCGCGGAAATCGTTGATCACGCCCCACTTCCCCTCGATGACCCACGGGTCCTTGTTCTGCCACCGGTAGAGGCAGACCGCCCTGATCTTCTGCGTTCCCGCGGCCAGGTTCCAATCGTTGATCTCCCGGTACACCGCCTGCACCCAGCCGCTGTTCACGTCGGCCCATGGATCGTTCTGGTCCGTCTCGGTGATGTAGACCGGCAGCGTCCGCGACCAGGCCGGGATCGCGGCCAGGTAGTCGCGGTATGCGCGGAAGTTCCAGTGAAGATTCGAGACGCGCGGATCGAGGAACTTGCTCTCGTCGCTGACGAACCCCGGGTTGCTCCCGTGGGTGTAGGTGTGGATCACGACGGCGTCGACGTTCCCCTGTCCGATCCGGTTGAGGACCTCGACGTAGTACGAGACCCAGTCCTGGGAATTCTGGAAGAGGCCGTACGTGCCGCTTGGCCCCGGCATGACCTGGTCGGTCGCGTGGCCGCCCAGCGACTTGATCTTCGCGCGGACCTTGAGATAGCACTGTGCGTAGAGCGTTGGCGTCGTGGGCTCCTCGAAGCCTTCATAGGCGGGCCATTCGACCTGCCAGTTCATCTCGTTGGCGATGATCCAGAGATGCGCGCCCGGGGAGGCGCCCACGAAGTTGGCGGCGCGCTGCGCGAAGGCGTCGTAGTGCTTCTGGTACGGGATGCCGCCGCCCGAGCCGTAGTCGTTGTTGAGCCGCACGATGACGCCGTAGCCCTGGTCGGCCCACGGCCTGTAGTCGCGGCCCGTGGGGTCGGCGGCGTTGTGGCCGATCGCTTCCGTGAAGAGGATCCACCCCTTGTGGCCCTTGTCGGCCATGTGGTTTTCGCCGCCGGGGTCGTGGAGCCCGAAGAGGTACGGGGACTCGCCGTACGGCGCCTGGAGGAGCACCGCGGCCGTGAAGATGAGAATCATGATGCCTGCGCTCCAACGAGAAAGCAGGCTCGCCCCACCTACGTTGGCGGGGGGCCGCCGATCCTGTCGGGGATTTGTGTACGAAACCGGGAACTTCCCCAGTTCTCTACATCATGAAGAGTACGCTGCTGCTCGTCGCGCTCCTGGCCCTGCCCGAACAGGACGACCGGAAGGTTGAGGCGGCGTTCGGGTATGTCCGGAAGCATCTCTCCGAGTCAACGTTCCCCGTCAAGATGATCGGGGCGTGGCTGCTCCTGGCGGACGGCCGGTGTCCCCACCCAGCCATAAAACAGACGGTGCGTTTTATGGCTACTTCAGCGACACCAGGAAGGCAACGAGGTCGCGAAGCTCGTCCCGGGTGATCTGGGCGTCCAGGCCTTGGGGCATCACCGAGATTTTGCCCTGGCGGATCTCGTCGATCGACGTCCGCGGAATGCGCTTCTCGACCCGGTCGGGCGTGAACAGGACGATCGACTCCGCCGTCTCGCGGACGATCAGGCCGTCGTAGACCGCGCCGTCCTTGCTTCGGATCAGGAAGGGCTCGTAGCCCCGCGCGAACGTCGCACTCGGGAAGACGATCGCCTCGAGGAGGTCGCGACTCGCGCGGATCGAGCCGATCTTCGACAGGTCGGGCCCGACCTTCCCACCCGTCGACTGGATCGTGTGGCACGCCGTGCAGCCCGCCTTCTTTCCGAAGAAGACCTCCCGGCCCCGCGTGACGTCGCCCCCCGTAAGCGCCGGCGCCAGCTCATCCAGCTTCGCCTTCATCGCCGTCGTGTCCACCTCCAGCTTCTTCAGAAGTGGCTCCGCCAGCACGCGCACGTCGTCGGGGAAGTTCCGGGTCGTCTTCCTCAGCGTCTCGCCGGAGAGACTCTGGAGCCCGGGCGACGATTCGAGCGACGCGATCAGCTTCCGGCCCACGCCCGCGTTCTTTGAGCGCTCGAAGACCCCGATCAGCCGCGGAACCTCGAGCGGGCCCGACCCAGGAATCGCGCGCGTCAACGCGTCGAGCTGCCCGTCGTCCAGCGGCGACCGCCCGATCGCCTCCGCCGCCGTCACCCGGGTCAGAGGCGCCTTGTCCTTCTCGAGACACGACACCAGGAACTTGAAGAGCCCGGCCTCCAGCTTCGCGAGCCGCGACGTCGAGGCCGCCAGGGCCTCCGACCGGAGTTCGATCGAACGCGAGTCGTCGCGGGCAAGACGAAGTAGCGCCTCGTCGAAGTCGCCGGTGCCCGACGCCTTGAGGGTCGCGACCGCCTGCCGCACGACCTTCTCGTCCGCGGAGTCGAGGCTCCATCGCGCCTCCGCGAGCCAGGTCGGCGGGACGCGGTCCAGCTGCGCGCGTGCCATCGATTCGAGGAGGAGGACGCGGGTCGCCGGCCACGTCTTCTCGTCGCGGAGCGCCTGGGCCGCCAGGTCCTGGAACGCCGGGTTCGTCGAGAACGAAACGATCACGCTCCGAAGGATTTCTTGGCGGGACTCATCGAGCGACGGCTCCTCGAGCCACAACTTCGCGAGCCCCAGGATCTCCGTCGCCCACCAGGGCCGCGCCAGGAAGATGCGCAGCGCCGCCTGCTGGAGCGGCGCGTCCACCGGATCCAGAAGGGGCGTCACCAGGGTGTGCGTAAGATTGCCGTTCTCCATCTGGTCGAGCGCGATCAGCGCCGCCCGCTTGGCCGCCGGGCCCGGCTCCTTGAGCGCCGCGACCATCGCGTCGCGGTCGGCCAGCCGGATCAGCGCGAAGATGATCGAGTGCTCGAGGAAGCGGTCCGCGCCCACCCGGATCGAATCCAGAAGGGATGCCACCGCCTGCTTGTCGCCGATCCGTCCGAGCGCCGTCGCCGATTCGCGCCGGATCTGCGGCAGATCCGACGTGACCATCTGGCGGAGCCGCGGCACCGCGGGCGCGTAGCGGTGCAAGCCCGCCGAGATGATCGCCGCCTGCCGGACGCCGGGATCCTTGTCCGAAAGCGCGTCCAACCCGATCGCCCGGGCCTCCCCGCCTTCGATCCGGCAGAGCGTCCAGACGGCGTTCAACCGCTGGCGGATCGACGGGCTCGACAGGCATTCTTTGAGCCCTGCCACGCCGCGCTTGGCCGTCTCGCGTATCGCCCGCTCGCGCACCACGAAGCGCGGATCGTCGAGGAGTGCCAGGGGATTCGTCCAGTCGGCCTTCAGCCCGCGCGGGTCCTCGACCTTCGGCATGTCCTTGCGCCGGATCCGGTAGATCCCGCCCAGCACCTGCGGTTTCGCGATCTGCGAGGTCGGGCAGCCGATCCGGAACCAGCCGCCCGTGTCGACCACGAGGATGCTGCCGTCCGCATCCTCGAGAACGTCGGTCGGATGGAAGTCCGGATGCGTGGACGTCACGAAATCCTCGGTCTTCGCGCGCCACGTTGCGCCGTCACGCTCGAGGATGTGCCGCTGCACCTTGTGCATGTTGAAGTAGGTGCAGAAGAGGTTCCCCGTGAATTCCTTCCCGATCCCGCCGCTCCGGTAGATCATCATGCCCGACGGCGCGGTCGCGATCATGGGCACCATCACGGGGAGCAGGTCGCCCGTGCGCTTGCGGTCGATGTAGATGCGGTCGCGCACCGGGTACTCGCCGCCCTCGACGCCGTGGACGAGCGCGTCGCGCAGGCCGCCGCCGAATGAGTCGGGCGCCCAGAAGGTGCCCGAGACGAAGAAGTCGCCCTCGGGCGTCCAGTCCACTTCCACGGGATTCCCCTGGCAGCCGCTGACGATCTCGACGTCCGTCCCGTCGGTCCGCATCCGCATGATCCACGGCCCGACCGCCTTCTTGATCGGCGTGCCGTCCGGATACGTGAGCGTGTGCGCCATGCGTCCGGGCAGGAAGTAGATCCGGCCGTCGGGCCCGAGGCAGGCGCCGTGCGCGTCGTCGGCCACGCCGGTGTTCGCGAGGCCCTTCACCATCTCGGTCCGCTTGTCGCAGACGCCGTCGCCCTTCGTGTCCTCGAGTTTCCAGAAGGCGGGGGGCGACGTCGTATAGACCGCGCCGTCGTGCCAGAGGAGCCCCTGCGGGAAGACAAGCTTGTCGGCGAAGAGCGAGCTCTTGTCGAACTTGCCGTCGCCGTCCGTGTCCTCGAGGAGGCGGATCTTGTGAGGCGGATCCTTGAGGAGTTCGCTCCCCTTCAGGTTGACGCCGGCGGAGTCGCTGACGTAGAGCCGGCCGCGGTCGTCGAAGCTCGCCATGATCGGCCGTTCGACCAGCGGCGGCCCGGCGACGCGCTCGACGACGAAGCCCTCGGGCACCTGGAGCGGCGGCCCCTCGGGTCCCGGGGGATCCTGCGGCTCCGCGAGCGAGGCGCCCGAGAGGCAGAGCACGAAGGCGGCGAGAATGCGGGCGCGGCGGAGCATGATCCCTCCTCTGCGTGGGTCATCCGGGTCACCTATGATAACCCGGCCGCCCCCATTGTATTTCGAAGGAGGGCGATGAAAACGAATACCCCTTCGGGCATCTTGGGTGATGGCGCTACGGGGGACAAGAAGGGGGACGGTCCCCCGCTCGAGGACCGTCCCCCCGCGAAAATCGATCGGTTATTTCCTACGGATGAAGAGCAGGCCCAGGGCCGCCGCGACGGCCAGGAAAGGCACCCACGGCAGGTCCGTCCCCGCCGTGCTGCAGCCGCACCGGTGGGGCAAGCTTTGCTGTTTCTTCGAACTGGAGCTCGTCGCGGCCGGGGCTCCGCCGCCACCTCCCGCTCCCCCGCCTCCTCCGCCCCCGCCGCCGCCTCCACCCGTCGGGGTCAGAGTTCCGATCCACAAGGTGATGGTCGTGACGGCGGGATCATCGAGCACGTTGGTCGCGAGCGGCGGCATCTGGTACGAGGGAGGCGTCGCCAGGTCGCGTCGATCCACGCGCGACAGGAGCACCGAGGACTGGGGAAGCCCCGAGGCCACGATCATCGCGTTGGGAAGTCCCAGGTTCCCCGCGAGCGGGGGCATGTCGACGATGCCCTGCAGCGCGAGCGGCGTGTCCCAGCGGGCATCCCACGTCGCACGGCCGCTCGCCGCCCCCGGCCGGTGGCACTGCGAGCAGTTCGAATCCAGGTAGGAGCGGACGAGGTCCACCAGCGGAGCCGTCGTGTTCGTCAAAGGGACCAGCTTGTCGTAGGCCGGGATGAGCGACTCGTTGACCGGGGCGCTGAACATCTGGAGGTAGTTCCAGGTGCGGATCTGGTTGTCCGAGTTGCCGCCCGGGTAGTTGAAGGGCCCGTTCAACTGCCTCGTCTTGGGACCGAGCACGTATCCCGCCGCCTGCGTGTGGCAGGTCATGCAGTCGATGCGGCTGGGATAGTACCACGTCTGGCTCCGCGGAGTCGTTGCCGTGGTGATGGAGATGACCTCGCTTAGCGATGTCGTCAGAAGGTCCGCGTCGCTGTTGTCGAGGCGCCACTTGTACGTCGCCCCGTAGGTCGAGCCGCCGTTCACGTAGAGCACGCGCGTCTCCAGCCGCCGCGTAATCGCGGGGTTCGTGTCGTCGATCGGGAGGTCGAAGTGCTTCACGAGGACCGTTCCCGCCGGGAACGTCCACTCGCCGGTCGGCGAGAATCCGACCTTCCCGCCCACCGGGAGCGCGATCCAGCGCTGCTTGACGGCGCCGTCGGACCAGAGGGGAGAGTTGACGGTGAACGCGATGATGCCCGCGCTAGGGGCAAGGCCGCCCGGGGCGGTGAACAGGCCCGTGCCCGAAAGCGTGGCGGGCAGGCTGCCGGCCGTCGCCGGCACGTTGACGCCGGCCACGGGGTCGCGGTAGGGCAAGCCATAGGGCGTGTTGCCCGTGATCGTGAAGGTGGACGTGGCCACGGAGCTGTTGCTGAATCCCGCAGCCGTGGCGATCGCCTTCACCGTCTGGGTCGCCGAGACCACGAACGGCCCGGCGTAGGTGGTGGAGGTCCCGGTCGGGGTCGAGTTGTCGATGGTGTAGTGGATCGCCGACCCCGCCGTGGTCGACGTGATCCGCACCGTGACGGGACCGGAATACGTGCCGGCCGGTGGATCGATCATCGGCGTCGCGGCGAGCGGACCACTGACGGTGAGAGTTGCCGCGGTGCTGGTCACCGCCGGACCGATCGCGTTGTTCACGGTGACCCGGTACTGCGTGCCGGTCATGCCAATCGTCGTGGCCCCGGTCGTATACGTCGCGTTGGTGGCGCCCGCGATGTTCGTGAACCCGCCGCCCGCAGGAGGTTGCGACTGCCACTGGTAGCTCAGCGGCGCCGTCCCGCCCGCCACCACCGTGAACGTGGCGGCGTTGGGCGCGGTCACCGTCTGGCTGATGGGCTGCGTTGTGATCGACGGTGGTGTGTTCGCGGTCTGCACCGTGAGCGTGGCCGCGCTGCTCGTGGTGCTCACCGATCCGCCGGCCGTCACGATGACGCGGTATTGATTGCCGCTCATCCCGGCCGTCGTGGCGGGGGTCGTGTAGCTGGCGGAGGTCGCCCCCGCGATGTTGCCGAACGAGCCCGCCGGCGGCATGAGCTGCCACTGATAGGTCAGGCTGGTGCCGGTGGCCGTGACGCTGAACGTCGCCGTGGCCGGCGCGGTCACCGTTTGGTTCGTGGGCTGCTGGGTGATGACCGGCGCGAGGTAGTTCACCGTCAGGGTCGCCGAGTTGCTGTTCACCGACCCGTTGGCGTTGGAGGCCATCACCCGGAAATGGGACTGGTTGTCCGCCGTCACGCCGAGGACGGGGGTGGTATAGGACGTCGTGGTGGCGCCCGCGATGTTCGTCCACGTGGCCGACCCGGGGGCCTGCCGCTGCCATTGGAAGTTGGTCGCGTTCGTGGCCGCGATGGTGAACGTCGCCGTCTGGCCCTCGTTCTTCGTCACGCTCGCCGGCTGCGCGGTGATGTTGGGGAGCGCGTTGTAATAGACGCGCCGGACCTCGCCATTACCCGAACTCCCGTAGTAGAGCGCTCCGTCGGGGCCCACGACGACGTCCGTCGCGTTGTTGGTACCCGAGATGAATAGCGACACGTTCGAGACGTTGTCTCCCGTCATGGTCGCGCGGTAAATGCCGCTCTGCGCGTACTCGCAGAAGAACATGTTCCCCTGGTACTGCGCGGGGAACATCGAGCCGTTGTAGAAGCAGTGCCGGGTGAGGCAGTTCCCGTTCGGACTGCCCGGGGCGACCTGGCCGCCCGTGGGATACCAGTACTTCGGGATGAGAAGGCCGTTGGTCGTGCTCGCGTTGCGCTCCGTCGGCCATCCCTGGTCGCCGTTCTCCGTCACTAGGAAGATCTGCTCGGCGCCGTCACCGACCTCGGAAACCCACAATTGGTCTCCGCTGTTCGGACGAATCCGCACCCCGAAGGGGTTCCTCCACCCCTTCGCGAAGATGTAACGGGTGGTCATGTTTCCCGACCCGATGTAGGCGCTCCCACCCGCGGGCGTCCCGTCCGCGTTCATGCGGACAATCTTCGAGCCCAGCGAGGTCAACATGTTGGGATTGGGCGTCGTTGAGGGGGGAGGAAATGTATTACCTCCCTCGTCGTTGCCGTTTCCGTTGTTGCCCACGCCGGCGTAGATGCGGCGCTGCGAATCCATCGTAAGACCGCCGCCGTTGTGGTTCACCCCGTGAGTCGTCATGGCCGGTCCGATTACGGTCTTGTTGGTGATCGAGACCGTGCCCGCGGTGTCGGTGAAATCGTAGCGGTAGACGCGCGACACGCCGGGACTGCCCGACATCTCGGTAATGTAGATGTACACATACGGGTGGGTGCCGCCAAAGTCGTAGTCCGTGATGATGCTTTCAAGGCCATCCTCCGAGTCGCCCGTGTAGAGCGGGGTGACGTTCGTCAGCGCGCCACCCTGGGTCACGCCATTGCGGATCGCGTAGATGAACCCCGCGCGGCTGCAAACGAAGAGGTAATTGTTGCCTCCCCGGACTCCCCAAGCGAGTCCCGTGATCTGCCCGAACCCGGACCCGTACTGCACGTCGGTAAAGTTGGCGGGGTCCTGTGGCGTGCCCGCGAAGCCCGCGGGCGCAAGCGCGAAGACGGCCACGAGGGCCGCGGAAGCGATGAGCGAACGCATAGAATCCCCTCCAGCTATGGCTCGCCCCGGGCCCCACTCCTGGGGCCCGCCCCTATCACCCGATCCGACCCCTATTTATCCGCCGGCCGGTTCATCGGCGGCGGAGAGGTCGGATCGAAATACTTCGCGTTGATGTAGCCGTCCACGAACTGGCGCTCCGTATCCGCGAGCGCCCGGTTGAACAGCAGGATCTCGAACAGGTCGCCCTTGAAGTACGGGTCGCCCGACGTGTTGCTCTTGCCGATCATGTTCGGCTTCCGCGACACGCTCACCGGCACCGACGTCTGGCCCGTCGCGACCGCGCCGCCGTTCTTGTAAAGCGTCACGCGGCCGCCCAGCGCCAGCACCGCGCCGAACGACTGGAGCTGGTCGGCGACAATCGCGCCCGGGGCCTCGACCTTCCCGCGCGTCTGGCTGTTCGCGTAGACCCAGAAGCCGAGCTTGTCCGGCGCATCCTTGCGGCCGAAGACGATGTTGTCGCACGCCGGGCCTACATCCAGGTCGATAAACCGGCTGAACGGGCCGCCCGGGGCCGGACGCACCACGACGAACGCGCTCAGCCCCGCCTTGAAGTCGGCGAAGCCGTCGGGGAGCACGTAGTGCTGCGCCTTGCCGTCAAAGTGCACCGCCGGCTGCGTCCCGGCTGCGTTCGCCACCAGCGTCGGCTGGCTCGCCGTCACTGGCTGGGTCCCGTGGTTTCCCGCGGGTGACAGGTCGGGCCACTGCGAGGGGCCCTTCATCGCGTCGGCGCGCAGCCACAGCATGAGCCCGCCCGCGGGGGCCTTCCAGAGGGACGGCAGGGGCTTCGCCGTGAAATCGAACCCCGGCCCGGCGATCGCGTAGTGGCCCGCTCCGACCACCACGGACGTCACCCCGCCGGGCCGCGCAAACTTCACGCGCCCCTCCTTCACGTCCAGCCGCGTGAACGCCGCGGTCGTCCAGAGGGTGAACTCCGTCCCCACGACCGTCGACTCCGCGAACGGCGTCGAGAGCACGAGCGCTTTTCCCGTCGGCTGCTTCGCCGCCTCGACCGCCACCAGGCCCCGCTCCACCTGCACCGATTTTCCCGTCGCGCCGTCCGCGACGCGCGACACGACCGTGTCCATGCCCAGTTCGAGCTTCGTCCCGTCGGGGAACCGGACCACGGCGTATCCACCCGCTCCCGCGGAGACACCCTGCCCGGAAGCGACGCCCTTCCCCGCCTCGGCGACGTCTGTCCCGATCTTCACGTCGCCCACCACTCGCTCGATCTTCGCGATGAACGTCACCGACTCGCGGGCCGGCTGGGTCTCGGGCCGCGTCTCCGCCTCGCGTCGAACGGGCGGAGGGGGCACGGGCACGACCGGCTTCGGCGGGATCGGCTGCACCGGGGGCGTCTCGAGAACCGGGCGCGGCGGGACCTCGAAGGTCGGCGCCACCCGCTTCTCGGGAGTCTTGATCTTTTCGGGAACGGGCGCGGGCATCGGTTCGATCCGCGGAGGCGTCACGGGGGGAGGCGTGCCGGCCACCGAAGGCGCAGGGGGGCGCCTCCGCCCCTCCTCCGACGGACCCGACGCTAGGATCAGGATGGCCACGAGCACAAACGCGGCGGCGATGCCCCCGAAGATCTGCCAGTGGGCGACGGCCGCCCGGGGGGCCGGGCGCACGTGCACGATCGGGATCCGCTTCGACGTGTTCCCGCCGACGGCCCGCATCTTCGCGGACGCCTTCTTATTCTCTTCAGCCGGAGCGGTCACCTTCAACTCTTCGCCGATCGCGGCCTCGTAGGCCGAGAGCTCGACGAAGCGCGTGCGGAACGCGGGGTCTCCCAGGAAAGCGAGGAACTCCGTCCTCTCGGCCGGGTCCAGCGTCCCGTCGACGTAGCGCTCGTACAGGTCCTCGAAGCGATCCATGCTCATGCGCCCGCCTCCGCCCCGGTCTCGGCGCGGCGCTCGACGCAGTCGACGAGCCACTTGCGGACGCGGGAGAGCGCGACCTGCACCGCGGCCTCTGTCCGGTTCAGGCGCTCGGCCACGCGCCGCAGGCTCAGGCCGGAGGAGTAGCGAAGTTCGACGAGCTCGCGCGAGGGAACGGCCAGGAGATCCATGCATTGGCGGAGCAACGAGCGCTGCGTGTCGATCCCCTCGCGATCCGCGTTCTCGGCGAAGGCGGTGTCCACGAGGTCCACGAGGCGGTTGTCGTCGAAGGTCCTGAGGCGGCGGGCCTGCTCGCGCTCGCGGAGGACCAGGTTCCGGGCGATCCCCCGGCACCAGGCCTGGAGGTCTTTGCCCGTGACGAACTCAGCCGCCTTCTGGAGGACGACGACGGAGACTTCCTGGAAAAGGTCCTCGGTCAGGTCGGGGTCGCCGGCCAGGGAGCGGATGTAGGCAATCAGGCGGACCCTCTCCCGCTGGAACTCCCTGATCAGACTGTCCCGGTCATCGCCCATGATGGGTTCCCATATGGGTATTCCGCCGGAAACCCCCGACCAAACATGAAAATCGTAAACAAAAGTCGTACAAAACAGACGGTCTGTCTTGTACGCCCCCATCTTTCTGTTGCATTTGCAGGGAACCGGGTTAAGTATGGGTGCATCGGACCCATAAGGAGGAACGCATGAAGTCCGCCCTCATTCTCGCCGCATTCGCGGCGCTGGCTTTCGCCCCCGCGCAGGACACCTTCAAGACGGACGACGAAGGCTTCATCCGGAACTGGCTCGTCCTGGCGCCGATCTCCATCGAGGAGGGCACCGCCGCCCAGGAGGTCGACAAGTCGCAGGTGAAGGACGAAGGCAAGCTCAAGCCCAAGGCGGCGCAGAAGGTCACGGTCGGGAAGAAGGAACTCACCTGGACCGCTCACAAGACCGCCGACTTCTTCATCGACTTCAAGGAGTCCTTTGACAAGGCCAACGGCGAGGACACGGTCGGCTACGCCGTCGCCTACGTCTGGGCCGAGGCCGAGATCAAGGACGCCAAGCTCAAGGTCGGCTCGAACGACCAGTGCAAGGCGTACGTGAACGGCAAGGAGATCCTCAAGTTCGACGAGACCCGCACGCTGGAGAAGGACTCGACCGCGGGGGACGTCACGCTCAACAAGGGCGAGAACGTCCTCGTCTTCAAGGTCATCAACGAAAAGAACAACTGGCAGGGCTGCGCGCGCTTCACCGACAAGGGAGGCGCCGCCATCAAGACCTTGAAGATCGCCCTCGCTCCACAGTAGCATTCACCGGCCGACCCGGGACCCCGTCGCGGGCCCCGGGCGGACCGGAGGCTTCCATGATCACGATCGCCGCCCTTCTTGCGCTTCTCGCCCAGCAGCGGAACGATCTCCCCCAGGCGCCCGAGGGCGTGAGCGTCCGCCAGGTCGCCGCGATGGGACCCGGCGATCTCCAGCCCGTCCGCATCGCCGCGCACCCGAAGAGCGGCATGCTCTTCGTCCTCTGCCTCAACGGCGACCTCTGGCTCGTCGATCCGGCGAAGAGCGAGAAGCGGAAGGTGCTGGAGGGCGAGAAGTACATCCCCGTCAAGGGCAAGTACCTCCAGTCGCTCGGCCTCCACATCGACGCCACCGGGCTCTTCTACATCGTCACCAACGAGCGGCACGACCAGGAGAAGCCCGTGCGCTCGCACGTCGTCGTCTACCGCGTGTCCGACACGGACGGCGACCACGTGCCCGACAAGGTGACGGAGTACATCACGTTCGATCATCCTTGGGGAATCGGCCCGTTCAACCACGGCGCCTGCCGGATTGCGACCGGCCCCGACGGCCTGCTCTACCTCGGAGTCGGCTCGCGCACCGACCACGGCGAGAAGGGCAAGGACGAGAAGTACGACATGAACGGCGAGACGCCGCTCACCGCCTGCATCCTCCGCTTCGACCCGAAGGAGGATCACCCCAAGTCCGAGGTCTTCGCGCGCGGCCTGCGGAACCCCTATGGATTCGACTGGGACGACCGCGGCCGGCTCTTCGCGGGCGAGAACGGCCCCGACGCGGACCATCCCGAGGAGCTCAACTGGATCCGCCAGGGGAAGCACTACGGGTTCCCCCACCGCTTCGGCTCGGACGAGCACCCGATGTACGTCGACGCGGTGCCCGCCCCGGACGACCTGAAATTCGAGCGGCCGGTGGCCAACCTGGGCCCCGACCAGCAGGTGGGCGGAAAGGTCACACACACGTTTCCGCCCCACGCCGCGCCCACGGGCTTGATCTTCTACCGCGACGGCGAGCTCCCGGAGAGATACAAGGGCCTGTTCTTTGTGACGCTCTTCGGCAACTACCTCGGCAAGGAGCCGACGGGCTTCGTGCTGCTCACGATGAAGATCGTCGAGCAGGAGGGTCGCGTCGCCGCCGAGAGTCACAACTTCCTGACGGGGCTCCGCCGGCCCATCGATATCTGCCAGCTCGGTGGAAAGCTGTACCTGCTGGAGCACGTGAAGTACGACGACCAGCGGCTCCCGCGAGTCCTGGAGATCGCCGGTCAGAAGTGACGTCTTCCGTCTTCTCACGGATGGCCGTGCGGCTTGCGAAGCGGTGTTAGGCTCCGATTGGCCGACCCGTGATTCTTGATTCTTGATTCTCTTCGTTACTTCCTCTTCGCCTTGTCGATCACCTGCTCCTTCACTTCCCCGATCTTCTTCACCGAGAGCCAGCCCCGGAGCAGGAGTCCGCAGTTCTTGAGGTTGTCCTCGGTCGGCTCGCTCCCGGGATTCACGTCGCCCTGGCCGGCCGTCGGGTGGACGTCGTTCTTGCCGAGGAGCGTGCCGTTCCAGTCGGTCGGCCGACGCTTCATGATCTCGCCCCAGAAGTCGATGAGCGGGACGTGTTTCTCCTTGACCAACTCGGCGAGCGCGGCGTTGAACGTCTTCGCCGCCTCCTCCTTCCCCGGATAGGGCGGGATCGTCGAGAAGATCGGGACCGTGCCGTTCGCCACGAGCGCGTCGACGATCTTCGCCATGTTGCCCTTGTACTCCGCCACCGCCCTACCGCCCGTCACGTCGTTCGTGCCCAGCATGACGACCGCCACCTGCGGGTTGTACTTCTTGAGGATGTCGGCGAGCGACGGCATGCCCGACTTCCCGCCCGCCAGGTACTCGTCGCTCTTGATGCCGCTGCAGGCCGTGTCGGAGCGGCCGCCGGGACGGTCGACGCGACAGAGGTAGAAGCCGTCGAGATCGTTGTCCTCGCCCGTGTGCATCCACTTGCAGACCGCCTGGTCCTGCGGCGTCTTGCCCTTTCCGTAGCGCGCCCAGCCCGAGTAGCCGTTCGCGTAGGTGATCGAGTCGCCGAGATGGAGAACCACGCCCTCCTTGCCGGTGAATTTCGCCGCGACCTTCTTCATCGGCTCGACGTAGTCGAGCGCGTCCTTGTCTTTCTCCTTGCCCTTCTGCTGCGCCGTTGCGAAAAGGACCGAAAGCGCCAGGATCGTCTTCATCGCTCGCCCCCCTTTGGGAACCTTGCCGCTCCGACTCCGTATTAGTAGCATCTCCGACGACGGTTCTAACCACAAAGGAGTTTCCCCATGAAGGCCATCCTCGCGCTCGCCCTTCTCGCCCGCCTCGTCCTCGTACAGGAACAGCCCGGCGCAAAGGCGGCTCCCAAGGACGCCAACTGGGTGAAGCGGCACGAGGGATTCGCTGCCGAGGCCAAGAAGGGCGAGTGCGACCTCCTCTTTCTCGGCGACTCGATCACCGACGGATGGCGGAACAAGCCCAAGGCGATCTACGAGGCGGCGTTCGGCGCGTACAAGCCGCTCAACTTCGGCATTTCCGGCGACCGCACCCAGCACGTCCTCTGGCGCATCCAGAACGGCGAAATGGACGGGATCAAGCCGAAGGCTGCCGTGCTCATGATCGGGACGAACAACATCGGCCAGAAGGATCCCGAGAAGGCCGAGAGCGCAATCGAGGGGATCAAGGCGATCGTCGCGGAGATCCACAAGCGGTCGGCGTCGACGAAAGTCCTCCTCCTCGGCGTCTTCCCCCGCGGCGAGAAATCCGACAACCCCCACCGCGCCACGATCAAGGAGATCAACGCCGCGGTTGCGAAGCTGGACGACGGCGGCAAAACGGTGCAGTTTCTCGACATCGGCGAGAAGTTCCTGGGCGCGGACGGCACGATCTCAAAGGAGATCATGCCCGACTTCCTGCACCTGACCGAGAAGGGCTACCAGGCCTGGGCCGACGCCCTCAAGGAACCGCTCGCGAAGCTGATGAAGGGATAAGCTACTTCCGCTTCGCCGGCGCGAGGGACCCGACGCCGCCCTCGAGCCGCATCAGCTCGCGGATCTCCTCGGGGGCGAGCGCGCGGCTGAATACCGCGAGGTCGTCGTAGAGGCCGATGTAGCTCACGCCCAGGATGATCGACGCCTTCGACAGGTCCCACGTGTAGGTCCGCTTCCCCGCGAGCTCGCCCTGCAGCTCGCCGTTCAGGTAGAGCCGCGCGGCGGCGTCCTCCTTCCCCGTGTTGAAGCCCTGGAACGTGAAGCAGACGTGCGTCCACTTGCCGCGCTCGAAGGGGTGGCGCTTGACCACGACCTCGGGCCGCGGAGCGTCCTTGGCGGCCTTGGGATTCCATTCCTTGAAATCGGGAAAGGCCCCGAGGCGGAAGAGCCGCGGGACCTCGTCCTTGCTGAAGTCGACCCAGAGGCACGCGTCGTCCCACTTCTTGTCGGTGACCTGGATCGGATCGCAGTAGCCGGGCTCGAGGTCCTTCTCGGGGTCGAGCGACAGCCAGAAGGAGACGGTCCCCGAGAATTCCGCCGGGGTCCAGCCCACGTTCTTCTCCGCCCGGAAAAAGACCAGGTCCTTTGACTTTTTCTCGAAGCGCAGCGCGTCGCCGTACCGGCCCTGCCCCCTCGCGATCGTCACCGTCGCCGGCAGGCCCGCGCGGGCGTCCTTGAACGACCCGGCCGGCGCCGTGTAGACGTGCGCGTCCCCCGACGCGAGACCGGCGTCCGCGTCGCCGTCGAACCCGGCGTGGAACATCAACGCCTGCCGCAGCGCCTGGTGCGGGACCGTACTCGCGAGCGGCGAGCCCGCACACCCTGCGAGGACCACGAGAAGGGATGCGACGGTGCGATTCATGGGGATATCCTCCGTGTCAGGCGAACGCGTTGTGGATGACTTGGCCGCCGTTCTCCGTGAGACGCTGGTGGCGGCCGTTGAAATAGTACGTGAGGCGCATGTCGTCGAGCCCAAGCAGGTGCAGCATCGTCGCATGCAGGTCGCGGAAGTGGTGCGGCTCCTCGACCGCCTTGTAGCCGATCTCGTCGCTCGCCCCCACCGAGTGCCCCGCCTTCACGCCCGCGCCGCACAGCCACGCCGTCTGGACGGCCGGGTTGTGGTCGCGTCCGTCGCCGCCCTGCGAGATGGGCATGCGCCCGAATTCGCTCGAACAGACCACCGCGGTCTGCGACAGCAGCCCCGTCCGCCTGAGGTCCTTCAGGAGCGCCGCGAACGGCCGGTCGCACGCGAGCGCCGCCTTCCTGTGGCTCGCCTCGAGACCGCCGTGCGCATCCCACGCGTCGCCGCACTTGTAGGAGCCGCTGTAGACCTGGACGAACCGCACGCCGCGCTCGACGAGCCGACGCGCGAGCAGGCACTTGCGGCCCAGGTCGTCCGTCTCCGGATGACCCACGCCGTAGAGCTCCAGCGTCTCCTTTGGCTCCCGCGAGACGTCCACCACCTCCGGCGTCCTCGCCTGCATGCGGAACGCGAGTTCGTAGGCCGCCATCCGCGCCTCGAGATCGCTGTCGCCGGGTCGGGTCTTCAAATGGTCCTCGTTCAACTTCCCGAGGAGGTCGAGCGACGCCCGCTGCGCCGCGGGCGGAAGATCCGCGGGCGCGCTCAGGTCGAGGATCGGCGTCCCGCCGCTCCGCAGGAACGTCCCCTGGTAGGCCGCCGGGAGGAATCCGCTCCCCCAGTTCGCGGGGCCGCCCAGCGTCAGGCTGTTCTTCTCCGTCATCACGGCGAATCCCGGCAGGTCCTGGTTCTCCGTGCCGAGCGCGTACGTCACCCACGCGCCGACCGACGGCCACCCGGGATTCGTCTGCCCCGTGTTGAGCTGGAACATCGCCGGGGCGTGGTTGTTGATGTCATTCCACAGCGAATGCAGAAACGTCATGTCGTCGACGCACGTCCCGAGGTGCGGGAAGAGGTCCGAGACCAGCATGCCCCGTTCGCCATACTTCCTGAACTTGTACGGGCTCTTCATCAGGGGCGCGGTGTCGCCGCCAAAGTAGGTCTTCACCTCGCCCACGCCCTTCAGGATCTCCGTCGTCAGTTTCTTGCCGTGGTGTCGGTCCAGTTCCGGCTTCGCATCGAAACTATCGACCTGCGACAGCGCCCCCTGGTGAACGAGGAAGATCATCGACTTCGCCTTCGCGGGGAACATCGGTGGACGAGGCCGCAGCGGGTAAAGAGCGCTCCCCGCCTCCTGCGCGAAGAGCGCCGGCGCCGACGCGGCGAGCGCCGCCCCCGCCACCAGGAACTGCCGGCGATCAATCGACATACACGAACTCGTTGGAATTCAAAAGGACGTGGCAGAAGTCGACGAGCGCCATCCGCTCGGCATCCTTGCGCGTGGATGGCTCGACCCTTCCCGCCCCCGTGCCGATGGCCGGTTGCAGGCGCCGCAGCGTCTGTTCATCGAGGAAACCGAGAGCGCGGGCCCGCTCCGCTTCCGTTGGCGGCCGGACCAGCGCGAGCCGGTACGCGCGCTCCACTTCTTTGGACCGGTCGTCTCCCGCCTCGCGCGCCACCCGGTCCGCGAAGTGGCCCGACTCGCCCCGCGAGAATTCCCCGTTGAAGAGCGCGAGCGCCTGGGGTGCGACCGTCGTCGCCGCGCGCTTCGGGCACGTGTGGTTCATCTCCGCGCCGTCGAACGATTCGACGAGGGGAAGCATCAGCGCGCGGCGCTGCGCCACGTAGACGCTCCGGCGCAGGCCGTCCTCGTCGCTCGAGACGCCCCACGCGGAGAGCTTGTCGTTGTTCGGGAGGTCGACGAGCACCTCCTTGGAGACCTTCGGATAGACCCCCGGCCCACCCCCCTTTGGATTCAGCCGGCCGCTCACGGAGAGAATGCTGTCGCGCAGCGCCTCCCCTTCCAAGCGCTGACGATTCATGCGCCAGAGGAGCCGGTTCTCGACGTCGATCTTCGCGGCGGACTCATTGAAAAGCGACGACTGCCGATAGACGGCCGACGTGACCATCAGGCGATGCATCGCCTTGAGGCTCCACCCGCGCGCCACGAGCTCACAGGCAAGCCAGTCGAGCAGCTCGCGGTGGATCGCCGGCACCCCGTTTCGTCCGAAGTCCGAAGGGGTCGCTACGATCCCGCGGCCGAAGTGGTGCTGCCAGAGACGGTTCACGATGGCGCGGGCCGTCATCGGATTCGCGGGCGACCCCAGCCATTCCGCGAGCGCCGTCCGGCGTCCGGTGCTCCTCCCGTCCAAGGCGGGACGGACCTCCGCCGGGCCGCCGTTGGCGAAGGATGCGACGAACGACGGTCCCACTTCCGGCCCGTCCTGGCCGAGCGCCCCCCGGAGCAGGATGTGAGACGCGGGCGCGGCCGGCCCCGACTCGACCAGCACCTCCGCCGCCGGACGATAGAGCTCCGCGGTTTCATCGTGTTCCTTGATCGCCTTGTCGAGTTCCCCAAGCCGCTTCGGATGTCGGAGCTCGACAAGCTTCTTGATCTCCTCGTCCGTCGCCGCGAGGGCCTCGCCCGGCCCAAGGACGCCTTCCTTCAGGCGGAGGACCACGCCCCTCGCCTCGTTCCAAAGCCGCCGGCGCTCCCGGCGCAGCGGTATCATTGCAGTCTCCTCTTCCGCGAGCTTCTTTCGGGTTTCCGCCGGATCGCGCGCCCCGCCCCCCGGAATCGGTTTTCCCTCCCGCTTCGCGGCCACGAAGAACGACTGGAGCGAGTAGTAGTCCGCCATCGTGATCCGGTCGTACTTGTGATCGTGGCAGCGGGAGCATCCCACCGTGAGGCCGAGGAAGACCGAGCCCGTCGTGTCCGTCGCGTCGTTCAGATAATCCTGCCAGCGCTGTTTCTCGTTCTTGCAGATCTCGTCCCACCCGGAGAGCCTCGCGAAGCCCGTGGCCACGAGGGCGTCGGGATCGTCGGGCCACAGTTCATCCCCGGCGATCTGCTCCTTCACGAACCGGTCGTAGGGCTTGTCTTCGTTGAACGAACGAATGACGTAGTCGCGGTAGCGCCACGCGTGGGGCCGCACGCGGTCGTTCTCAAACCCGTCGCTCTCCGCGTAGCGGACGAGATCCAGCCAGTGCCGCGCCCATCGCTCGCCGTGGCGGGGGTCGGCGAGGAGCCGGTCGACAAGCCTCTCGACGGCATCCAGCGCGAGATCCTCAAGGAACAACTCCGCCTCCGAGGGGGTCGGCGGCAGGCCGACGAGGTCGGCATACAGGCGTCGAAGGAGGCTGATCCGGTCCGCCTCGGGGGAGAGCGTCAACCCCTTGGATTGGAGTTTCGCGCCAATGAACGCGTCGATCGGATTCCTCGCGACGCCGGGAACGACCGGACGCTGCGGAGGCTGGAATGCCCAGTAGGCGTCCTTCGCGGGCCACGCCGCACCCTCATCGATCCAGCGGCGCAGAATCGCGACCTGCTCCGCCGGCATCCGCTCACCCTTCGGCGGCATTCTCTGGTCGGGATCGTCCGACGTGATCCTCCGGACGAGCGCGCTCGCGCTGCTCTTCCCCGGGACAACGGCGGCCTCACCGGACTCGCCACCCTTCAAAAGGTTCTCGCGGCGATCGAGCGCGAGTCCGCTCTTGGGCTTCTCGGCCCCGTGGCACTTCACGCAATGAATGGCAAAGAGCGGCTTGACCTGCCCGTAGAAATCGACCGGCGCCTCCGGCTCCTGGGCCCGGGACGCGGATGAGCCTCCAACGAGGAAGAAGACGAAGAGCAGCGCCCGATTCATGGCTACTATGGTACACGCGGTGGTGGCCTTCCCACTACAGGTACGGCGTGAAGAGGCGAGCCAGCCCGTCCCGCAGCTTCACGCCCAGCCTGCGACCATCCACCTTCTTGAGGGTAACTTCCGAGGCCTTCCCGATTTTCTCCTCGATTCGCTTCTCGAGCGTCGCCGCCATCTCGCGGCAGTAGCACTCGACGTTGAACTCGAAGTTCAGGCGCAGGCTTCGCGGGTCGAGGTTGGCCGAACCCAGGAGCGTCCAGGCGCCGTCGACGATGATCAGCTTCGTATGCTCGAACGGCGGCGGATTCAGCCACACGCGGCAGCCCGCCGAGAGGACCTGCCAGAGCATCGCCGTCGTCGCCCACTGCACGACCCGGCTGTCGTTCACCTGCGGGATCAGGATGTCCACCTGCACCCCGCGGAGCGCCGCGACGTTGAGCGCCGCGACGATCGCGGCGTCGGGCAGGAAGTACGGAGTCACGATCCGGACCCGCGAGCGTGCGCACCCGAGCGCCCCCACGATGACCCATCGCAACACGTCCTGCTCCAGGCCCGGGTCGGAGGGGATCGCCCGCGCGTTCACCGGGCCGGACGCCTCCAGTTTCGGGAACCACGGATCGCCCATCAGGGTCTCGCCTGTCGTGAAGGCCCAGTCGTCCGCGACCGCCTCCTGCAGGTGCTCGACGACCGGCCCCTCGAGCTCGAAGTGGACGTCCTGCTCGACGTGCGACTGCTTTGTCGCCACGAGGTGGGAACGCCGGAGGTTCATCCCCCCGGTGAACCCGGTCCGGCCGTCGACGACCAGGATTTTCCGGTGGTTGCGGAGGTTCAGGTATTGAGTGCGCACCGGGCGCCGGACCCGGTTGAAGCGGGCCACGCGGACGCCCGCGGACGCCAGCGCGTCCTCGACTTCATTGTCGCTCCCCACGTCGTCGATCAGCACACGGACTTCCGCGCCGCGGGCCTTCGCCCGGACCAGCGCGTCGACGAACTTTCGTCCCTCCTCGTCGAGCTCGAAGATGTACGCGAGGAGGGACACGGAGCGCGAGGCGCCGTCGATGGCGGCAAGCATGCGGGGATACGCCTCCTCGCCGTTGACGAGCGGCGTCACCCGGTTTCCCTGGAGGAGCGCGCGACCCGTGAGCCGATCCGCCACGCGGGCCAGCGGGGCCAGGTGGGCGCACTCCTGCGACAGGGCGCGGCACAGTTCCTCCGCGCTGCAGACCTTCTCGGACGCCGCGCGCTCGAGGGCGATCCTCCGCTTCCGCAGCGAGGAAGCGCGGCGCTGGATGCGGTTGATCCCGAAGCAGACGTAGAAGAACGCGCCGAACACCGGAACCAGCAGGATCAAACCCGTCCACGAGACGGCCGCCCGCGGGTCCCGCTTGTAGACAATTGCGTGGCCCGCCGCGACGAACGAGAGTGCGAGCGCGGCGACGCACGCAAGCGCCCAGACGATCAACTCGAGGGACATCGAAGGCGGAGTGTACCAAAAGCCCCCCTCCGCGCCTCTACCCGCTGGCGCTATGGGGGGAGGGCAGGCCCCGCGTCAGGGGGCTTGCGCGGCGCCGTGCGCGACCGCCCAGAGGAGCGACTCCCCGAAGGGCGGGGCCACGAGCTGGAGGCCCACCGGAAGCCCGCCGACCTTCCCCACCGGCAGAGAGAGCACCGGGACCCCCGCCAGGTTGAAGGGCGACGTGAACCGCGTCATCACGCGCGCGATGGCCGAGCCTTCGCGATCCCCGATCGGCGTCGCCGGCACGGGTGTCCCGGGTACCACGAGCACGGCGGGCGGAACCGCGAGCAGTCGCTGGAGGAACGACCTCCACTCCTCCTTGAACGCGAGCGCGCGGGCGAAGTCGACGCCGCGATACGCAAAGCCTCCGTTGAACCGGTCCGCCATCCCGGGGCCGAAACGCTCCGGGTGCTCCTTGAGCCTCTGCTCGTGCACCGCGACAGCCTCGGAGAGCAGGATCACCGGATTCGTCTCCCACGCCTTCAAGGCCAGGGGGACGTCGACCTCCTCGACCGGCCCGAGCGGCTCGACCGCCGCGCGCACGAGCCGGATGACTTCCGCGTCCACCCCGTCGAAGAAATAGTTTTTCGGGATGAGGACCCGCGCCTTCCGCACGTCCTTGCGCTTGAAGTCCGACATCGCCTCGAGCATGAGGAACGCGTCGTCGGCGGAGTTCGCCATCGGACCCGCCGTGTCGAGCGATCGCGACAGCGGCGCGACGCCCTCCATGTCCACGAGCCCGAACGTCGGCTTGATCCCCACCGTGCCGCACAGGGCCGACGGGATCCGGATCGATCCGCCCGTGTCCGTGCCGAGCGCAAGCGGGCAGAGCCCCGCGGCCAGCGCCGCGCCCGAGCCGCCGGACGACCCCCCCGGGATGCGCGATGGGTCGTGCGGGTTCCGGGTCGGGCCGAAGTGCGCGTTGTTCGACGTCACGCCCAGCGCCCACTCGTGGAGCCCCGTCTTCCCGAGCATCACCGCGCCCGCCTCCCGCAGCCGCCGAACGACCTCGGAATCCCTCGCGGCGGGCGGCGGGTGGAACTCCTTGTGGGCCCCGGCGGTGGTGACGTGACCCGCGACGTCGAACAGGTCCTTCACACCGACGGGAATGCCGTGGAGCGGGCCGCGATCGCGGCCCTCGCGAAACTCGCGCGTCGCCCGCTCCGCCTCGGCGCG
The DNA here is from genome assembly GCA_041482015.1 of Planctomycetota bacterium. Taxonomy (GTDB): domain Bacteria; phylum Planctomycetota; class MHYJ01; order MHYJ01; family JACPRB01; genus JACQFK01. The sequence goes on from JBGPCZ010000001.1 coordinate 100,483, forward strand.
CGCTTCGACGGTGAAGACCTCGTAGAAGGCGTTGAGCTTCGGGTTCTCACGCGCGATGCGACCGAGAAGGTCCTCGACCAGCGCGGAGGGAGTCAGCGAGCCGTCGCGGAAGCGGCGGCCGAGCTCGCGGACCGACGGCAGCGGGGTGTAGGCCAAGGGGTGGCCCTACTCGCCGATGCGGTACGTGGACTTGTTCGCCTCCCACCACGCGCGGGCGGCGTCCATCGACGCCTTCAGCTCCACCTCGGGCAGGTAGATGTTCACGGACGCCTTTCCGCCCGTCAGCTCCCGGAGCGTGAACGAGGCGTTCCACCGGGTCTCGGGGTCCTTGTCGGAGAGCAGGTCCATGAGCTTCGGGATCGCCGCGCTGTCCTTCGTCCTCTCAAGTCCGATGAACGAGGCGCGCCGCGCCCAGAGGTCCGCGTCCTTCAGCCCGGCGTAAAGCGCTCCCCTGGCTTTCGGGTCGTCCGACCAGCCGAGCGCGATCTGCAGGTACGTCTTGGCCTCGCCGTCCTCGATCTTCTCCCGCGCGGCGAGGACCAGGTCGGCCGCCGACCGGCAGTCGTGGAACGCGAAGACCGCGCACAGGTTCCGCAACATCTGGGTGTTCAGCTTGCCGTCGCTGAGCCGCTCGGCGAGCGCACGGACGCCCTGGGGCGCATCGAGCAGGTCGGCGTGCTCCAGCCGGCTCACGAAGCCCGTGTCCCAGTACATCGGCTCCATGCCGTAGGGGAATTCCGTCCCCTGCTGGCGCCACTGGATCCACGAGGGCATCCGCCCGTTCTCCACCCCCGTGGCCTTCTGGAAGGCCGCCATGAATCCGTCGACCTTCGTCTTCAGGAGCTCGGGGAACGCATCGTACGCCCTCCATTCCGACAGGATCTTGAGGATCCGGCCCTTGACCTCGGTGTCGGTTTCCTTGCGCACCGCCTCCGCGAGCAGTTTCGCCGCCTGCGCCCCGAGCGCCTTGAGCGCGATCTCGGCATCTTCGCGCGTCACGACCTCGTCCGAACGCATCCCGGCCAGGTGTTTCTTCACCTGGGCGTCGAGCTGCTCCGCCGGCAGGGGCGGCGACTCTTTGACGGCGGGGCCCTTCTTGCCCACGCCCTCATCGTTCTCCGCCACGAACCTCCCCCCCGACGAGAAGGCAACGGTGATGAACACCGGCATCGCCATGAGGCTGACCTGCACGCCGAGACCCAGGCCCGGGTCCATCGAGGAGAGCGCAATCTGGTTCTTCTCCTCGGTGATGAGGATCACCGAGAGGCCGGACATGTCCAGGTCTTTCGAGAGATCCGGGAGTTTTCCCCGGGAGGCCATCCGAATCATGGACCAGAGGGCGCTGGGACGGTAACCGATCATCTTCGACGCCGATGCTGCGCCGGCCGGGAGCTGCTTCGTAAGCCCCGTCCCGTCGGCGAGGGTCTTGAGCGCTTTCTTGAGAACGTCGACTTTCGTTCCGATCAAACCGATCTTGCCCTGGATCCCAAAGACGGCGTTGCCGCCTTCCTGCGCGGGGACGTAGAAGGTCGCGTCGCCGTCCTTCCGGGTTTCATACGCTCCCAGTTTCTTGGTCACCTTCTCGACCACCGTCCTCGCCTTCTCCGGGTCGGCCAGCGCCACGACGAAGAGCAGGGATTCCACCATGTTCTGCTCGCCGGCCACCGCATCCTCGCCCACCATGGCGAACGCGGCCTCGGCCCCGATCGCCGCGGCGATATCGTCCAGCGGGGCGCCCAGGTGGCGCTCGAACTCCTGCTTGAACGAGTCCTCGTCGGGACGCGGCGGCTTCTCCCGGGAGGCCGCATTCATCTCGATCTCCATGTACCGCTTGACGATCCCCTGGATATCCCCGAGGACTTCCTTGCCGCTCTTCAGGTTCAGGTGCGCCATCACCTGGGAGTCGGCAGGGAGAAGCTTGAGCAGCTCCTTGGGGCCGGCGGGCTGGCGCCAGACGTCATAGAGCGGGCAGCCCGAGTCGATGGCGATTCGCGTCGTGGCGGCGATCTTCCCCGGCGCGAACGTCGCCTCCAGGCTGGCCCCCCGGATCTTGCGGAGCCCGAGCGCGGCGTCGGTGACGTCCTGCTGATGCGCGCTCACCCGCCGGTAGCCCCACGAGCGGCCGCCGAACAGGTCGGTGACTCCCAGGCCCTTCAGGTCCGCGAAGGCGCGGAGGGACGGATCCTCTCCGGCGGACGGCGAGAAGCGCGCGTAGGCCGCGTTCTTGCGAAGGTCCGGTCCGGGCCATTTTCCCGCGGCGCGATCGAGCACCGCGATGACCGAGTCCACGTGGGGCGAAAGGACCAGGCGCTTCCCCAACGCGGCCAGGCAGAGGGTCCCGCCCAGATCGTGCTTCCCGAGCTTGCGGATCGTGAGGATCGTCGTTCCCTGGTGCGGCCTCTCCTCCGCCGCGAAGACCTTGAGGTCGTCGACGAGCGTCTTGAAGAAGGTTTCGTTGGAGGCGCTGGCCACGACGGCCAGGAACGGCTCGTCGCCTCCGCGGGGACGGCCCATGGCCACGGCGACGCGCTGGACGACGGGGAAACCCTTGTCGAAGTCCTTGAGAAGCTTCTCGGGCGCCTCGACCAGCGCGTCCTTCACCGCCTTCTCGATCTGCTGGGTGACGTTCGCCTTGCCCTCCTTTGTGCAGAAGGCGCCGACGTACTCCTTCCAGTCGCGAAGCAGCTTGCCGGGCCGGGTGAGCTCGACGAAGACGACCGTCTCCTCCGGGAGCACGGCCGCGATGTCCTCGGGAATTCCGCCGGTGTACTCCTGCGACAGGAGCGCGGGCCCCGCGAGGGCGGTGAGAACCGCGAAGGACAGAACGAGGCGCTTCATGGACATGTGAATCCCTCCCGCACCCGGATCGAGGACCGCCACCCCTTGAGGCGAATGGAGTATACGACGATCCATTGAGCTATTTGTGATTTGATATTGAATTATTGTCCGCTTCCCCCCCCGGGGGACGCGAGGGGGGCCTTCAATAACACAATCCGCCGATTGCTCAACTACCAGTCCATCACGGAGCCGTCGTCCTTGTCGTACTCCTCGCGGTTCTTCCAGTCGTGGTCCAGCTTCGAGGCCATCGCGTTCTCGTCGAGCTCGATCCCGAGCCCCGGGCCGGTCGGGAGGTCGAGGTACCCTTCGCGCAGCGTGAACGGCTTCTTGATGTAGCCCTCGCCCAGGGAGACCTGCTCCTGGCAGAGAAAGTTCGGGATCGAGGCCGAGATCTGGACGCCCGCGGCCAGCGAGATCGGACCCAGCGGGTTGTGCGGCGCGATCGACGCGTAGAACGCCTCGGCCATTCCCGCGATGAGCCGGACTTCCGTGATCCCGCCCGCGTGGCAGAGGTCCGGCTGGAGGACCACCGCCGCCTTCTTTTCCAGGATCTCGCGAAAGCCCCACTTCGTGAAGATCCGCTCGCCCGTCGCGATCGGGAGATGCGTGCCCCGGGCGATTTCCGCCATGAGGTCGGTCTCCTGGCAGTTAATCGGCTCCTCGATGAACATCGGCTGGTGCGGCTCCAGCGCCTTGATGAGCAGCTTCGCGGTCGCAAAGCTGATCGCGCCGTGGAAGTCGATCGCGATGTCCACGTCCTTCCCGCCCGCCTCGCGGAGCGCGGCGAACGACTCCGCGACCTTCTCGACGAACGCGGGCGTCTCGATGAAGTGCGCCGGGCGGAGCTTCGCCGGGCCGCACTTGAACGCGGTGTAGCCCTGCGCCTTCTTCTCCTTGATCAGCTCCGGCTTCCCCGCGTGGGCGTAGACCCGCACCCGGTTCCGCGTCGGGCCACCGAGGAGCTCGTACACGGGCACCCCGAGGAGCTTCCCCTTGATGTCCCACATCGCCTGGTCGAGCCCCGAGAGCGCGGACGTCAGGATCGGGCCCCCGCGATAGAACGCGTGGCGGTAGATCGCCTGCCAGTGGTGCGCCACCTGGCGCGGGTCCTTCCCGACGAGGTAGGGCGCGATCTCCTCGACCGCCGTCTTGCACGTCAGCGCGCGTCCCTCGGTGATCGGCTCGCCGAGGCCGACCACGCCCGCGTCCGTGTGCATCTTGAGGAAGAGCCACCGCGGCTTGACGAGGAACACCTCCAGCTTCGTGATTTTCACGGCGCCCAGGTGCTTCTCCTCCTTCTGCACCCAGGCCGCCATCTCGCGGGCTTCCTCCTTTTTCGCCGCGGGCGGCGTCGAGCAGCCGCCCAGCGCCCCCGCCCCCAACGCGCCAAAGGCGCCCTTCAGAATCGTGCGACGGTCCATCGCGATCTCCCCTATCAAGAAGTCTTCCGGCAGGCCCCACCATACTCAACGCAACCGCTCAATTCTGGGCCGCCAAAGGCCGATAATTTAGTCACCGGAACATTTCAGCGAGGGAGAGAGGGCCATGGCGATCATCGCGGACCGGACGTTGGACACCGTCGCCGTGAAGGACATCCCGGGCGCCGAGGGGGCCCCCGTCTCCGACGTCCGCTCCATCCGCCGGAGCCCGACGTCGCTCATCGCGTACCTCCGGGACGCGAAGATCTCCGTCTCGAACGACTTCGAGGACATCACCTGCAACGCGTGCGCCTCCATTCCCTGCCCGCACGTCGCCGCGGCGCTCGTCGCGTGGGTCCGCAAGCGCGTCCCGGTGATCGAGCCGAAGAAGCTGGGCCTCGTCGACCGGCTGCTCCAGGGGCCCGGCTGGAAGGATTCCGACGACTTCGTGTCCGACTTCCTGAAGGGCGCCACCGGCGAGATCGACGTCCGGCCCGACGGATCGCTCGAGGTCCGCCTCGTTTCGGGGCCGCGGACGGCGACGATCACCGTGCCCGCGGATGATGCGCCCGCCCTCCTGTGGAATCTTCCCAAGAGGATCGTGAAGTCCGGGAAAGCGAAATCCATCCGCGTCTCGCGCCGGCCGATCGAGCCCGAGCTTCGCGCGGAGTACGACGAGAAGAAGCGCCTCGTGCTGCGTCCCGTCTGGGGCGACGGGATCGCGCCGCCCGAGGGAGCGCGGTGGCATTTCGACGGCACGCAATACCTGGCCCTCTCGACCGTCCCGCGCGACTTGCGCTCCCATTTCAAAGGGGAGCGCATCATCGAGGAGGACGACATCCCGAAGTTCATCGAGAACGAGTTCAAGACGCTCTGCGCGCTGCCGGGGTTCAAGCCGAGCCGCGAGGTGAAGGAGACGAAGGTCGCCTCCGCACCCTCGCTCTCGGCGGTCCGCGTGAAGGCGGGCGCCGGCGACTGGCTGGAGCTCGATCCCGTCTACACCGCCGGCGAGGAGCGCGTCGCGATGAGCGAGATCCTCGCGGTCCAAGGCCGCAAGAAGTTCATCCGCAAGGGCAACACGTGGATACCCGCCGAGATGCCGCAGAAGTACGCGGGACCCACCAAGATGAAGCGCGCGGACTTCGTCCTCAAGCGGCCGGCGATCAAGATCGAGGGCGACCTCCCCGAGTTCGACTCGAAGCGCGAGGACCCGCTGCCCAAGGGGCTCCTCACGCAGCTGCGGCCGTACCAGAAGGCGGGCTACGACTGGATGCGCTACCTGCGCCGCGCCGGGCTCCACGGCTGCCTCGCCGACGACATGGGCCTCGGCAAGACCCACCAGGCGATGGCCTTCCTCCTGTCCCTCTATGAAGAGGGATGCCGGCGGCCCACGCTTGTCGTCGCGCCCACGAGCGTCATCACCCCGTGGATCCAGAAGATCAAGCAGTTCGCTCCGGCGCTCCGCCCCTATTGCCACTATGGGCCGGACCGGAAGCCCGAGATCCTCCGGCTTCCCGGCCAGCGCGTCATCGTGACGTCCTACTCGCTCCTCGTCCGGGACATCGAGGTCCTCCAGTCGATCGACTGGGAGTGCGTGATCCTCGACGAGGCGCAGTACATCAAGACTTCATCGACGTCGTTCGCGCGGTGCGCCAAGCGGCTGGCCGCGCAGACGCGCCTCGCGCTCACGGGGACGCCGATCGAGAACCGCCTCGACGAGCTTCGCTCGATCTTCGACTTCATCCTCCCCGGCTACCTGGGCAGCGAGGAGCGGTTCCGCGAGCGGTTCGAGCTCCCGATCGTCCGCCACAGCGACCAGGAGGCGATGGACGAGCTCAAGAGGATGATCGCGCCCTTCAAGCTCCGGCGCGTGAAGAGCGAGGTGCTCCAGGACCTCCCGCCGAAGGTCGAGGACCTCCGGATGTGCGACCTCTCGGTCCACCAATCCGCGCTCTACCGCGCGATCGTCCAGAAGGACGGCGCGGCGCTCGTGGACGACCTGAAGGACAAATCGAAAAAGGTCGATTACATCAGCGTTTTCGCCGCGCTCGGGAAGCTCAAGCGGGTTTGCGACCACCCCGCCCTTCTCGTCAAGGGCCAGCGTGCGACGGATCTCTCCTCCGGGAAGTTCGAGACGTTCAAGGAGCTCCTCGCCGAGGCGATGGGGAGCGGTCAAAAGGTCGTCGTCTTCACCCAGTACCTCGAGATGATGGACCTGATCGAGGAGCACCTCCGGGCGATCCGCGTCCCGTTCACGGAAATCCGCGGCGACACGCGCGACCGCGCCGAGGCGATGAGGCGGTTCAACGACGACGAGAAGTGCCGCGTCTTCGTCTGCTCCCTCATGGCCGGCGGCGTGGGGATCGACCTGACGAGCGCGAGCGTCGTCATCCACTACGATCGCTGGTGGAACGCGGCGCGCGAGGACCAGGCGACGGACCGGGTCCACCGCTGGGGCCAGAAGCGCGGCGTCCAGGTCTTCAAGCTGGTCACCCGCGGCACTCTCGAGGAGAAGATCGACCGGATGATCGCGGCCAAGGGCGAGCTGATGAACTCGGTGGTGGAGATCGACGCGGCCACGTTCAAGGGGTTCGAACGCGAGGAACTGATCGAGCTCCTGACGGGGGCGCTCGGGTCGCCGGAACCCGAGCCGGAGCTGGCCGCGGCTTCCGCCTGACCGACTAATGCACGTTTGCGAATGCGATGAGAACAAAGGCGCCCGGCCATTTTGTGACGCATGAATCATGCGTCACAAAACGGCCGGGCGCGGATGTGACCTCACGGGACGACGTGGATGGTGTTGTGGATGTCGTAATTGACGGGCGACTTGTCGGCCGCCGAGAGCTTGAAGGCGATCTTCATCTGCATGACCGGCTTCACGTCGTCGAGCTCCAGCGTCACCGTCCTCCCGTCCGCCGAGAGCTTCGCCGATTTAACCCCGACCGGATCGTGCGCATCGCCCTTCTTCTTGGGCGCGTCGGCGCTTTCGCGCGTGGAGTAGTCCCCTGACCCGTAGTTCGACGTCCAGTGATAGTTCCACACGGAGACCGAGTACCGATCCACGCTCTCGGCCGTCTCCCGGTCGAGCGTACCCGTGAAGGTAATGGACACGCCGGCCTTGGTCACGTGGAGCCCCGTCGGCATGGTCACCGGAGCGCCCGTGTAGCGCACGCGGTCGAACCCGCCTTCTCGCGCCGCGTTGGACTGCCACCCGCGGAGGCCCGCGACGTAAAGCTGGCCGTCCTTAGGGTTGAACCGCGGCCGCATCGCGCTCGAGGTGAACCGCACCGGGAACTTCACCACCCCGCCCTGTTTCTGGCCCTCGACGTCCTCCATCAACACCTTGAAGAGGCTCGACGTGCCGTACGACGTGTGAAGCAGGTCCCCTTTGAACGGGCCCCACTTCCCACTCGTGACCCACACCTGGCCGCCGCTCGAATTGTCGACGTCCTTGGGCATCCAGCAGATCGGCTTGGGCTGCTCCGAGGGGTCCGGCTTCCCCTTCGCGGAGTTGAGCGGGCGATGGGCCGAGTCGACGACGCCGTTGAAGCTGCCCGGCTTCACCCAGTGGAGCGGGCACTTCGGGACCCACGTGCCCTCGTTGTCGCCGCTCACGACCTCGCCGTTGGGGCCGACGCCGATCCCGTTGTTCGCGCGGAACCCGGTCGCGTAGACGTCGAGCCTCGAGCCGTCCTTCGAGACCTTGAGGATGCAGCCATGGTGCGCCGTGATCTTGTTGAATCCCCCGCCGCCCGACCGCACCGGGCTGTTGAAGCCGAAATAGAAGTTCCCCAGCGGGTCGGTCTGCAGGTCGAAGCAGAACGTGTGGAACGCCGTCGTGAGCTCCCAGTCGTTGTTGAAGCACTCGTAGAAGTCCGCCTCGCCGTCCCCGTCGAGGTCGCGAAGACGCGTGATTTGATCGTGACCGACCGTGTAGATCGTGTCGTCGACGATCCGCAGCCCGAGCGGCTGGTAGAGGCCCGTCGCGAAGCGCTTCCACGTCAGCTTCTCAAGCGTCTCGTCGATGCCCGAGACGATCCAGACGTCGCCGTCCCACGTGCAGACCGCCGCGCGCGTCCCGTCCGCGAAGAAATCCATCCCGCCCACGCGCAGGTTCGCATTCCAGGGATTCTTCTCGGGCAGCGTCAGCTTGTCGACCACGTACGCCGCCGTCTCTTTCGACAGGACTCCCTGCGTCACGACCGCCTCCGGCCACCGGGCGGGTCCGCCCTTCGGCGACGTCCTTACAAGGTCGGAAAACGGCTCCATCGCTCCGTTCGAGAGCAGCACCTTGACGCTCGCCGGCGCGACGCGCGCGGGAACCTGCAACCGCCACTCGCCCTCGACCTGCACGATCTTCACGCCGCCCTGCAGATCGACGCCCCCGACCTGGAGGTCCGGAGATGCCGTCGCGATCCTCATCTCAAGCGGAACCGTCGAGGCGCCCACGGTGAGCGATCGCACCAATGCCTTGAGCCCATCCTTTGATTCCAGCGACGGGCTCTCCAGGACGGGACATGCCCCCACCGTGTAGGAGAAGACCACCTGCCTGCCACGCAGATAAAGGCCCCGGTACTTGCCCCAATCCGCCGGGAGCGGACCGGGCGGAGGAAGCGGCGCAATCGAGTCGGCCCTCGGATCCTTGAAGCTGCCGTCCTTGGACCAGCCCGGCCCGTGCGGCGTCTGGAAGACCGCCGGGGCGGTCAGCGTCGGGCTCGGCCCGTGGGCGCCGTCGAAGATGACGCCGATGAACTTGATCGGGCTCCCGAGCCATCCTGCGGACAGGCGCAGGTTGTCGGAATCGAAGACGATCCCGTCGGACCAGTCGTCGGCGAGCTTGACCATGATCCCGCGCGCGGTGACGTCGCCATCGAAATTGCCGGTCCCGTTGTCGAACTTTGCGGCGGGCTTGGTGAGGACGGCGCAGGACAGGAACGGGCCGTAGTCCATGAGGGGCTTGCCCTTCTTCTTGTCCTGCGCGGGAGCCCCGAGCGGAAGCACCAGCAGGAATCCGAGCAGGTAAAGCTTCATCGACGCATCTCCCAAGTACCCTTTTAGATAGACTCGTGTCGACGGAACGTGTCCAAGAAAGCGCCGCCACCCTATATACTCTCGCCAGGCATGCCAAAGCTCCCCCTGGCGCTCCTCCTCCTGGCCGGTTGCGCCTCCACGCCAGCTCCGCAGCTCGATGGGGCCCTTTTGCCCGACCTCGGCGAGCCCGACGAGCCGCTCAGCGATTCCGAGAAGGGGGCCGGCCCCGACGCCTCGAAGCTGGCCCGCGCGCTCCTCTCCAGCACCGACCTGCTGGACCATCACGTCATTTCGATCCTCCGCCATCACTGGCCGCTCACGCCGAAGTCCATCGAGTTGAACCTGCTGCTCGCGGAGGCCCATGCCCGGTTCGTCGACTCGCTCGACGTGAAGAAAAAGGAGGACCGGCTCCCGCACGAGCGCCACCGCACCGCGGGCCGCTTCCACGCCGCCGAGGCGCTACAGGTCAACCCCGAGTCCGGCCCGGCGCGATACTGGCAGGGCGTCCTTCTCCTCTACTGCGCCGACGGCGAGCAGTCCTACGGGCGGCTCAAGGAGGCGCTGGCCGAGTTCGAGAAGGCGGAGCCGCTCGCAGGCAAAGTGGACGACGGGGGCCCGGCGCGGATGAGGGGGCGCATCTACCAGGAGACGCCCGGGCTCCTCGGCGGGTCGAATTCAAAAGCCATCGAGTGTTACCGGAGGTCCCTGGGGATCGCGCCCGGCCGTCTGAAGACGCGGCTGTGGCTCGCGGAGACGCTTCTCGCCGACAAGCAGGCCGAGCCGGCACGCGCCGAGCTCGAGACGATCCTCAAGGCACCGGAGCAGGTCCGCAAGCCTACCGAGGACGCCGACGTGCGCCGGAGGGCGAAGGCGCTCCTCGAAAAGATTTCTTCGAAGTAGCCGCTACGCCTGGCCGCAGGTCTGTTTCTGCTTTCCGAGCCCGTCGATCGAAAGCTCCATGACGTCCCCGGCCTTGAGATAGATCGGCGACGGCTTCTGACCGAGCCCCACGCCGGGCGGCGTCCCCGTCGTGATCACGTCCCCCGGCTCCAGCACCATGAACTGGCTGAGGTACCACACAAGATGGGCGACGTTGAAGACCATCGTCTTCGTATTCCCCGTCTGCATCCGCTTGCCGTTCACATCGAGCGACATCGCGAGACCCTGCGGATCGGGAATCTCGTCGGCGGTCACCAGCCACGGGCCGAGCGGGTTGAACGTCTCCGCGCTCTTCCCCTTGTCCCACTGCCCGCCGCGCTCCAGCTGGAAACTCCGTTCCGAGACGTCGTTCGAAACGCAGTATCCCGCGACGTGGGCGAGCGCCTTGTCTTTCGAATCGATGTACCGCGCGGTCTTCCCGATGACGACGCCGAGCTCGACCTCCCAGTCGGTCTTCTGGCTTCCACGCGGGATGAGGACGGTGTCATAAGGGCCGACGACGGCGTTCGACGCCTTCATGAAGAGCACGGGCTCGGGCGGGATCGGCATCCCCGACTCCTTCGCGTGGTCGGCGTAGTTGAGGCCGATGCCGATCACTTTCCACGGGCGCGCGACGGGCGCACCGATGCGCTTCCCGGTCGTGTCGACCGCCGGGAGTCCGCCCTTCGCGACGATCCCCTTGAGACGCTCGAGGCCGCCGCCCTCGAAGAACGCGCCGTCGAAGTCCTTCACGTGGGCCGAGACGTCGAGCGTCTTGCCGTCGACCAGGACCGCGGGTTTTTCCCTGCCGGCTTCACCGATGCGAATCAGTTTCATGGGCGCCGATTATACTCCCCCGCGCCGAGGCCGCAATTGACTTCGATTTCCCGCGCGTCTATACTCGCCCGCTCATATGGGATTCGACATCCTCAAGCTCTTCCACGAGCGCCTCGGGGAAAACTACAAGCTCCACACGAAACACATCAACCCGGCCTGGTCGAAGGTCTCCCAGCTGACCGGCTACGACAAGGTCTACGCGAAGGCCGAAGGCTGCTATCTCTACGACCTCGACGGCAAGCGGTACTTTGATTGCGTCTCCGGCTTCTGCGTCTCGAACATCGGGCACAACCACCCGGTCCTCCGCAAGGCGCTCCAGGAGGCGCTGAGCGAATGCCTTCCGAACCTGCTGCAGCTCGACTGTTCACTGCTCTCGGGGTTACTCGCCGAGGCCCTCGTCCAGAGGATCCCGTGGCTCGACCGGGTCTACTTCGGGAACTCAGGCTCCGAGGCGATTGAGACCGCACTCAAGTTCGCGCGGTGCGCCACGGGCCGGAAGAGGATCCTCTACGCCGACCACTCGTACCATGGCGTCTCGTATGGCGCGCTCTCCGTCACGGGCCACGCGATGTGGCGCGAGGGGTTCGAGCCGCTCGTGCCCGGGATGGAAGCCGTCCCCTTTGGCGACACGGCGGCGGTCGAGCGGGAGCTCGCGAAGGGCGACGTCGCGGGCATCCTGCTGGAACCGATCCAGGTCGGCGCTGGAATCATCCTCCCGCCCGACGGCTACTTCGCGCGCGTGCAGGAGCTCTGCCGGAAGCACAAGACGCTCTTCCTCATGGACGAGATCCACACGGGGCTCGGGCGGACCGGGACCTTCCTTGCCTCCGAGCAGTGGAAGATCGAGCCCGACATCGTCTGCCTGTCGAAGGGCTTGAGCGGCGCCATGGTTCCGGTCTCGGCCGTCGTGACCCGGAAGGAGATCATCAAGGGGGTTTACTCGCGGCTCGACCGCAGCTTCGTCCACGCGTCGACGTTCATGGGCAACAACCTCGCGATGGTCTCGGGCCTCGCGACGCTCCACGTGCTCGACGACGAGAAGCTTCTCCCCCGCTGCCGCGAGATGGGCGACTACCTGATGGCCTCGCTCAAGCCATTTGAGAAGAAGTACGAGCTCGTCAAGGAAGTCCGCGGGCGCGGCCTGCTCCTCGGAATGGAATTCGCCGAGCCCAAGTCGTTCATGCTCCGGCAGGCCTGGTCGATGATGCACAAGATCAACCCGGGCCTCTTCGCACAGGCGTTCACCATCCCGCTCATGGAGAAGCATGCGATCATGACCCAGGTGGCGGGCCACAACGAGGACGTGCTCAAGGTGGCGCCCGCGCTTGTCGTCACGAAGGACGACATCGACTTCTTCACGCGGTCGCTGGACGAGGTGCTCGCGGCCGCCCACTCCTTCCCCGGCCCCTTCTGGGAAGTCGGCTCGCGGCTGGCCAAGAACGCGCTGTTCTAGCCTGGCCCCTATTCGTACGTCACGGCCTCCAGGATATTCAGCGACGCCGCTCTCCTTGCCGGCAGGATGCTCGCGACGGCCCCAAGGACGAGCGTGGAGCCCAGCGCCGTCCCCACGGTCCCCCACGGCACCGTGAGCGGCATCTGGTAGCCCATGATCTGGAAGACGTGAAGCGCCACCGGCCACTTGGCCGCCGCGAGGCCGAGCGCCACCCCCAGCACCCCGCCCACGACCGCGATGAAGAGCGACTCGATCAGCACCATGCCCCCGACCTGCCCGCGGGTCATCCCCACCGCGCGCAGCAGCCCCAGTTCGCGCGTCCGCCGCAGGACCGAGATCAGAAGGGTGTTCACGATCCCAAGAAAGCCGATCACCATCGAGACCGCCACCGGGACACTCGTGAACCGAAGCGTCCGGTCGAGCATCACGTCGCCCAGCCGTTTGAAATCGGCCACGTCATAGACGAAGAGCGTGTATCGGCCCTGGATCGTCTCTTTTACCCGCGACCTGACGTCCTCCGCGGGCGCCCCTTTCACGAACTTGATCTCGAGATAGGAGATCGACGGGTCCTCCCAGAGATCCGCGTAGACCGTGCGGTCCATGTAGACCACGCCCTGGGGCCAGGCATAGTCCTCGTAGGTATCGAGCACCGTGAACCGACGCGACCCCTTGAGGGTCCGGAGTTCGATGGAGTCGCCGATGTTCAATCCGTGCAGCCCCGCGAGATTCCCGGAGACCACGACGCCCTTCCCCGAAAGGAGGTCCGGGAGCCGGCCGGGGCGCACGAATCCCGTCCCGCCGCGCCTGGCCTGCATCCGCGCGTAGCGCTCCATCTCCACTCCGAAGACCATGACGTCGCGCTCGCCGTACTCCTGGAGCGCCTCGCGGACGCCGTACGTGAAGTCGACCCCCTCCAGCGCCTCGATCTTCGGCCGGAGGTCCTCCGGCAACCGGGTGCCCGTGTAAATCGTCGCATTGTAGTCCGTCCCGCTCACCTGGCAGTCGAACGGGAGCGCCTCCTCCAGCCACTCGGCGCCGCGGACCTTGAATCCCAGGATGATCGAAGCGGTCGTCACCATCATGGCGACGGCGCCGGCCATCGTGATCACCGTCAGGGCCGTCCGCTGCGGCGCGCGCGCCAGGTTGTCGGCCCCCAGGACGCCGCCGATCCGGAAGCAGCGGCCCAGGAGCGGCCGCGCGAGGCGCGACGTCCAGAGGGTGACCTGGGGCAGGAGCAGCGCCACCCCCGAGAACGCGAGGACGCAGGCCACGAGGCCCACGTTCTCAAACCTCAGGGTCCCGGCCACGAGCGCCCCCGCGAGGACGACCAGCACGGCGCCGGCCGCGAACGACCGGCGGTATCCCGGCGCCCGGCCCGCGAGGAACGTCGACTGCCGGAGCATCTCCACCGGCGCGATCGACATCGCCTGCCGCCCGGGGAGAAACGCCGCCACGAACGACGTGAGCGTGCCGAACGCGAGGCCCTGGACCAGCGTCCGCGGGAGCACCGTGATCTCCCCCACGTCCGCGACCAGCATGAGCTGGTTCACCTCCCCGGCGGTCATCCCCAGCAGCAGCCACGCGAGCCCCACTCCCATCCCCGCGCCGAGCGCGGAGCCGACGAGACCGACGGCCGACCATTCCAGGAGGATCACCCGGAAAACCTGGCCCCGGGTCGCGCCGATCGATCGGAGCGTCCCGATCTCGCGGACCCGCTCGAACACCGAGATCGTGACCGAGTTGTAGATGATGAAGACCGCGACGAGCAGCGCGATCACGCTGATCCCCGTCATGGCCTTGATGCGGGTAAGCGCCTCCTCGAGGAACGAATTCTGCATCGGCGGGGGCTGGACCGTGTACTCCGGTCCCAGGGCCTCGCGCAGCCGGCGTGCCGCCGCCTCCACGTCCCCCTCGACCATCACCTCGATGCGATCGAAGCGGCCCGGCTTCCTGAAGAGACGTTGCGCCGTCTTCACGTGCATCACCGCGAGGTTTCCCCCGAAGACCTGCGCCGCGCCCTCGTCGGGCACCACCGCGGCCACCAGGACCGCCCGATGCCCGTCGGGCGTGTCGATCAGGAACTTCGACCCGGGCTTGTATCCCCGCTTCGCCGCGAACGACTTCGGGATCACGACCGCCTCGCCCAGCAGGAACGCGAGCGGATTGACCCGGGGCTTCTCGCCCTCGACGGATTCCCATCGCCGGAACTGCGCCTCGCGCTGGAAGTCGAGGCCGAGCACCATCAGGCTCTCCTTGGAACCGGGCAGCGTCGTCCCGAGTTGCAGCACCGGCGCGGCCCTGACTCCCGGGACCGCGTCGATCTTCGCGAGCGCCTCCTCCTCGACCCCGAGCATCCGCCCGCGGACGACCTGGAGCTGCGCGTTCCCCGACAGCTTCTTCACCGTGCGCCGGAAGGACGCCTCGGCGCTGCTGTTGGAGACCTCGACCGAGACGAAGAGCGCGACGCCGAGCGCGACGGAGAGCAGGCTCAGAAGGACCCTGATGGGGTGCTTGTGGATGTAGCGCCACGAGAAATACCGGAGGAGCACCTTCATCGGGGATTCCCAAATCCCACTGGGGAGGGCCTCACGTCTCAAGCTTTCCGTCGCGCAGCCGGATCGCCCGGGTGCCGTAGGTCGCCGCGCGCTCGTCGTGCGTGACGATGATGACGGTGCGCTCGCGGGCAATCTCCTGCAGGAGCCGGAGCACGCCGATGCCGG
The DNA here is from genome assembly GCA_041482015.1 of Planctomycetota bacterium. Classification (GTDB taxonomy): domain Bacteria; phylum Planctomycetota; class MHYJ01; order MHYJ01; family JACPRB01; genus JACQFK01. The sequence goes on from JBGPCZ010000001.1 coordinate 115,698, forward strand.
CGGCCGTGTCGAGGTTCCCGGTCGGCTCGTCCGCGAGCACCACCGCGGGCTCCGTCACGAGGGCGCGCGCGATCGCCACGCGCTGCATCTCGCCGCCGGAGAGCTCCTCCGGGTAGTGATCCAGCCGGTCGTCGAGACCCACGCGTTTCAGGAGCTCCAGCGCCCGGAGGCGCGCCGCATCGGAACGCCCCCCGTTCAGGAGCGCCGGGAGCGAGGTGTTCTGGACGATCGTGAGCGACGGGATGAGGTTGAAGAACTGGAAGACGAAGCCGACGGCGCGACGGCGCAGGAGCGTGAGCGCCGTGTCGTCCAGCCCGCGCGTGCCGAGCCCGTCGATGAGGACTTCCCCGTCGCTCGGGACGTCGAGACCGCCCGCCAGGTGGAGGAGCGTCGACTTTCCGGAGCCGCTCGGGCCCATGATGGTCGCGAACTCGCGGCGCCGGAAAGCGAGCGAAACGCCCGCCAGGGCAGCAACTGCGCGCCGTCCCTGCCGATATATCTTCCGGACGTCGCGGAACTCGATGACGGCGCCTTCTTCAGACATGGATCGCGAGGCGAGGATAGCACCGGCGCCCCCAACTTTCCAGCGCCGTCTCCGGAGCGCAATTGCGAACTCGGGTTGCGCGGGCGGCCGATCCGTGATAGACTCGGAGATCTCGTGGGCGAACTTTACCGCAAAGGACTGGGACAGAAGGCCGGCGTCAAGGAGAAGCTGGCCGAGGATTTCCACCACAGCTCCGTGGTCCGCCGCATCAAGGAGAACGGATTCACGCTCGAAACGGACGGGATCGTCCTCCGCATGGCGCGCGAGTTGGGGTTCTGCTACGGGGTCGAGCGCACCGTGCAGTACGCCTATGAAGCGCTCGCCCAGTGGCCCGACTCCCCCATCTACATCACCGACGAGATCATCCACAATCCCCAGGTGAACGAGAAGCTGATGAGCCTGGGGATGAAGTTCCTGCACGGCCGCTACGCCTGCGGGAAGAAGATCGACGACCTCCAGAAGGGCGACATCGTCATCCTCCCCGCCTTCGGAGTCACCGTCGAGGAGATGAAGGCGCTCCAGGCCCGCGGCTGCGAGCTCGTGGACACGACCTGCGGCTCGGTGCTCAACGTCTGGAAGAACGTGGAGCGCTACTCGCGCGAGGGGGCGACCGCGATCGTCCACGGCAAATACTCGCACGAGGAGACCCGCGCGACCACGTCGCAGGTCGGCAAGTACCCGCGCGGCAAGTACCTCGTCGTCCGCGACCTGGCCGAGGCCGACGGGGTCTGCGATTACATCCGCAAGGGAGGCGACCGCGCGGCCTTCCTCACGCGGTTCGAGAAGAGCGTCTCGCCGGGATTCGACCCGGACCGCGACCTCGAGCGCATGGGGCTCGCCAACCAGACCACGATGATGTCGACCGAGTCGATGGAGATCCAGCGCCGGCTCCGGCGGGCGATGGTCGACCGTCACGGCGAGGCCGAGACGGCGACGCGCTTCATCTCGTTCGACACGATCTGCTCCGCCACGCAGGACCGGCAGGACACGCTCCTGGAGCTGCTGAAGTCCCATCCGCTCGACCTGGTCCTCGTCGTCGGCGGCTACAACAGTTCGAACACCGGGCACCTCGCGGAGCTCGGCTCGCAGTACGCTCCGACGTACCACGTCGAGAACGAGGACGGGCTCGTCTCGACGGGGGAGATCCGGTATCGCGACCCGCATGCGGGGACGCTCGTCTCCAGGCGGGAGTGGCTCCCGGAGGGAAAGATCACGATCGGAATCACGGCGGGCGCGAGCACGCCGGACAACATCGTGGGACGGGTCATCGAACGACTGTTCGAACTCCGTCGACTGGCCCCCCAGGCCCAGGGTGCACCGGTTCGTTGACAGGAACCGGCTTCTTGCTGTAAGCAGTAGTGCCGTTTTGGGTGTATTATTGCCTTCAGGGAGAGTTGAGAGCGTGAACGAGGCGTTGCTGGGTGCGCGACGGGAAGACACTTACCGCTCCGGGCGGGGTGACCTCCGTCTCGAGCAGTCCATCGACGCCGCCCAGCGCCACCTCCTCTCCCGCCAGTCCCCCGCCGGCTTCTGGGAATCCGAGCTGATCGGCGATTCGACCCTCGAGTCGGACGCCGTGATGCTCATGCACTACCTGGGCACGGTGGACCCGGAACGCCAGGGCCGACTGCTCCGCTACGTCCTCAGCCAGCAGAACACGGACGGCGGCTGGCCGGTCTTCAACGGCGGCCCAAGCGACCCCAACGCCACGCTCAAGGCCTACTTCGCGCTCCGCCTCGCCGGGTACACCGACGAGGACCCGAACCTCCTGCGGGCGCGCTCGCGCATCGTCGCGTTCGGCGGGATCGAGGCGTGCAACAGCTACACGAAGTTCTACCTCGCCATCTTCGGGCAGTACGACTGGAACCGGCTGCCCACGATGCTGCCGGAGATCATGCTGCTTCCCGAGGCCGCGTGGGGGATCAACCTCTACCGCATCTCCGCGTGGACGCGCGCGATCGTCGTGCCGATGCTGATCATCTACGCGCTCCGCCCGCGCGTGAAGATCGGGTTCTCCGTGAAGGACCTGATCCTGCCGGGCGTGACGTGCTCGCTCAAGCCGGGCAAGGATGCCTTCTGGAGCACGTGCTTCCAGATCTTCGACCGCGTGATGTGCTTCTTCAACCGCCTCGACGTGCGGTGGCTGCGGAAGATCGCGCTCCGCAAGGCCGAGGGCTGGATGCTGGAGCGGATGGAGCCGCCGGGCGGACTCGGCGCGATTTACCCGCCCATGCTGAACTCGATCATCGCGCTCCGCGCGCTCGGCTACGAACTCGACCACCCCGTGCTGGCCAAGGCGCTGCGCGAGTTCCGCGACCTCGAGGTGAAGGACGGCGACCTGACGCGCGTGCAGCCCTGCTACTCGGTGATCTGGGACACCGCGTGGGCCGTGCATGCGCTCGCGCGCGGAAACGGCCCCGACCCCGTCGCCGTGCAGAAGGGCGCCGAGTGGCTTTTCTCCAAGCAGATCTTCCAGGGCGGCGACTGGCAGAAGAATTGTCCGAAGGGGGAGCCCGGCGCGTGGGCGTTCGAGCACGACAACCCCTTCTACCCCGACACGGACGACACGTCGGCAGTCCTCATGGGGCTCCTCTTCGCGGGGCGCCGCGACGATCCGGGATTCCACGAGGGCGTGCGCTGGCTGCTCGCGATGCAGAACCCCGACGGCGGCTGGGGCGCGTTCGACCGGAACGTCAACATCCAGATCCTCGAGCACCTGCCCTGGGCGGACCACAACGCCCTCTTGGACCCGAGCACCGCGGATTTGACGGGCCGGATCCTCGAATTCTTCGGCTACTACGGATCGCGCC
>JBGPCZ010000002.1:0-104612 GCA_041482015.1 Planctomycetota bacterium
AAGCGCAAGATGCAGCACACGGAGCTCGTGCTCTGGACGTACGTGCATGCCGACGTGAAGGAGTCTGACGCGAACTTCCAGGCGCTGCTCAAGGACATGCTGGGGCGGCAGCTGGAGGCGACGTACTGCGTGGCGCTCCAGGCGATGATCCTCGAAGAGATCCAGAGGGTGACCTACCAGCGGCGGATCTGGCAGTGCGCGCAGTTCCTGGTGGACAACCAGAGCTCGGAAGGCTTCTGGGGCTACGGCGACCCGTCGATCTACGCGGAGGATCCGCCGATGACGCCGTCGCAGGCGCCGCGCAAGGACGTCGCCTCGGCGGGTGGGACGACGGCCGGGAAGCCCAAGGAATTCGACCCGCTGCTCGCGCAGCCGGGGATGCGGATCAAGCCCGCGGTGAAGGGCCATTTGAAGGTCGAGAAGAAGCGGGACGGGAACCCCAACGACCAGTCGAATTCCCAGTACGCGGCGCTCGGGCTCAGGGCGTGCCACGACGCGGGGATCGACCTGCCGCCGGCGGTGGTGGACAAGGCGATCGCGTTCTTCAAAGCGTCGCAGAAGGCGGCCGACGGTCCGGCGATCAAGCTGGAGTTCAAGGACGCCAGCGGCAAGGCGGTCGCGGTTTCCGGCGGCAAGGGGCAGAGCGGCGTGATGGACCGGCCCGAGGACGTGATGGCGGACCCCCGGGGCTGGTGCTACGGGAAGCACGAGCACAAGGCGTACGGGTCGATGACGGCCGGCGCCACCGGGACGCTGGCGATCCTCGACTACATCAAGGACAACGACGGCGGGAAGAAGCGGTCGTGGCGGAAGGACAAGGACGTGGTGTCGGGGATCGCGTGGATCGCGAAGAACTTCTCGGTGACGTACAACCCGGGCCCCTACGAGCACGCGAACTTCGCGGAGAACTCGCAGAGCCAGTATTTCTACTATCTCTACGCCCTCGAGCGGGCGGGGATGCTGTTCGGGACGGAGACGATGGGCGAGCACTACTGGTACGCGGAAGGCGCGAAGGTGCTGTGCGACATCCAGAAGGGGGGCGGTTCGTGGGGCGACGGCACGCGGGACACGTGCTTCGCGATCCTGTTCCTGAAGCGCGCGACGCGGCCCCTGGACATGGTCGCCACCGAGAGCGCCAGCCAGATGCGCGCCAAGCTCCAGCAGCAGGGCGGCAAGTAGGATTCAAGGATCTTTTCATAGGAGAAGCGGGACCATGCACGCACTCATGACGGTCGTCGCCGCGCTGGCCGCGGCCCAGGCACCTCCCCCGATCGAGCAGGGAAAGATCGACATGGCCATCCGGAAGGGCGTCGAGTACCTGAAGGGCCAGGCCCCCGGCCTGCCCAAGCCCAACGACAAGAACAACCGCACCGAGCGCGAGCTCGTGCTCTGGACGATGGTCCACGCCGACGTGCCGGAGACCGACCCGGTCTTCCACGAGCTCTTCAAGGACATGATGGAGCGGCAGCTCGAGGCCACCTACTGCGTCGCGCTCCAGGCGATGATCCTCGAGGAGCTCAACCGCGTGAAGTACCAGGCGCGCATCCGGCAGTGCGCGCAGTTCCTCGTGGACAACCAGTGCGCCAACGGCCAGTGGTCCTACGGCACCCCGACGCTGTTCGCGAACGAGACGCCCTCCGACGCCGGCCGCTCGGACGTCGCGAGCGCGGGCGGCGAGAAGAAGGCGGGCGTCCGCGAGTTCAGCATGGGTCGCGGCCCGAAACCCGAGGTGAAGAACAAGGTGAAGGTCGAGAAGAAGCGCGACGGCCCGGGCAGCGGCGACAACTCGAACACCCAGTACGCGGCCCTCGGCATGCGAGCGTGCTTTGACGCCGGCGTCATCATCCCCGAGGCGGTGGTCGAGAAGGCGATGAGCTGGTACCGGACCTGCCAGAAGTCCTCCGACGGCGCGGCGATGAAGCTCGACATCAAGGACTCGCTCGACAAGATCACGGCGGCGCCGGGCCAGAGCGGCGTCATGGAGGCGATCGTCGCGGAGCCCCAGGGCTGGTGCTACGGCCAGCACGATCACAAGGCCTACGGGTCGATGACGGCGGGCTCGGTCGGCGGCCTGGCGATCTGGGACTACATCAAGGACAACGACGGCGGGAAGAAGAAGCGTTCGTGGAGGAAGGACAAGGACGTCCACGAGGGCATCGCCTGGCTCGCCTCCAAGTTCTCCGTGACCTACAACCCCGGCCCCTACGAGCACGGGAACGGCGAGGAGAACTCCCAGCACCAGTACCTGTACTACCTCTACGCGCTGGAGCGCGCCGGCATGCTCTACGGCACGGAGACGCTGGGCTCGCACTGGTGGTATCCCGAGGGCGCGAAGGTGCTCGTCGCGTCGCAGGGCGCCGGCGGCGCCTGGGGCGGGACGGTCGACACGTGCTTCGCGATCCTCTTCCTCAAGCGGGCGACCGCGCCTCTCTGCCCAACGGGAGACATGCGGAACAAGTAACATGGCCGACCAGGAATCCAGGCTGATCGCGGCCGCGAAGGGCGGCAACAAGGAGGCGTTCGAGCGCGCGCTTCGCCCGCACCTCCCGATGCTCTTCGCGTACAGCCGCGCCATCGTGGGCGACTTCCACGCGGCCGAGGACGTGGTCCAGGAGACCGCGCAGATCGCGTACCGCAAGCTCAACTTCCTCATCCCGGAGGCCGACTTCGCCGGCTGGCTCAAGGCCATCGCGCGCCGGCAGGCGCTCGCGGCCCGCCGCAAGCTGACCCGGACCAGCCTCGTGGCCGAGGAGGTCATCGAGCGCGTCTACCAGGACCTCGCCCCCGCGGCGGAAGGCCGCCAGGGCGAGGCGCTCGCGGAATGCCTCGACGGACTCGAGGGCCGCTCCGCGGACGTGGTCAAGGCGCACTACTTCGACGGCGTCAAGCTCACCGAGCTCGCCCCGCGGATGGATATGACCCCCGTGGCCGTGCGGCAGCTCCTCCACCGCGTGCGCGTCATCCTCCTCGACTGCATGCGCCGGCGGCTCGGCGCGGAGAGCCTGTCGTGAGGTCCTTCACCTGCGACGAGGCCCGCGCCGGTTTCTCGGATTACCTGGCGGGCGAGTGCGGCCGCCCCGAGGCCAACCTCCTCGAGGTCCACTTGGGCGGCTGTTCGCCGTGCCTCCTCTTCGCCGAGAAGCTTGTCTGGCAGGATCGAGTGATCGTCGAGCTCGCCGGTCGCGCGAAACTCGACTCGATGGCGGCGCGCATCGGCTCGTCGCTCGAATCGCTCGACCAGGTGGCGGTGGGAGAGGCGGGACCCGCGAGCCCGCGCCGCTGGCTGGCCTTCGCGGCGGCCGCCGTCTTCCTCTTCGCCGCGGGGGCCGCGGCGGTCTTCTTCTGGCCGTCCCATCCGGCCGACGTCGTCCGCGAGCCCGTCAAGCCGGGCGTGACCGATCAGGTCCGCGCGCCGGAGACGCCTCCCGTTCCAGAATCCCGCGGGCCGGCCCCGGATCCCGGGCCCGATCCGACTCCCCAGGTTCCGGACCCGAAGATTCCACCCGAGTCCCCGAAGCCGCCCGCGGCGCCCGACGTCAAGGTGGCGGCCGCACCCGAGAAAAAGATCGACCCGAACCTGGTTCCGAAGGAAGTGCCGAAGCCGCCGGTCGAGGCCCGCGATTCAGGCAAGCTCCCGCCCACCGAGAAGCCGCCCGCGATCCAGCTCGCGCCCGCCAAGACGGTCGACGAGGCGATCAACCGGGGCGTGGGCTTCCTCCGCCTCCGAAGCCCGAAGCTCGACTTCTCGCAGGGCGCCGGCCGCGAAGCGCGCCCGGAGGAGCTGGTCCTCTGGACCTACTTCATGGCGGGCGTGCCCGAGAGCGACCCCGAATTCCAGCGACTCTTCAAAGGGATCCTCGAGCGGAAGCTGGAGAAGACGTACGACGTGTCGCTCCAGGCGATGCTGCTCGAGGAGCTCGACCGCGTCAAGTACCAGGGGCGCCTCCACCAGTGCGCGCAGTTCCTGGCCGACAACCAGTGCAAGAACGGCCAGTGGAGTTACGGCGCCCCGTCGCTGTTCGTCGACGAGATCGCCAGCGGGTCGCCGGTCGCCGTGACGTCCGGCGGCGCGAAGCCCGGGCCCCGGGAGTTCTCGTCTCCCTACGCCAAGGAGGCCAAGGACAAGCCCGTCGTCAAGAAGCGCATCCCGGTCTCGAAGCGCCGCGAGGGCCCCGAGTCGGGCGACAACTCGAACTCCATGTACGCGGCGCTCGGCCTGCGCGCGTGCCACGACGCGGGCATCCAGTTCCCCGAGGCCATGGCCCTCGCGGCCGAGAAGGCGTGGCGCGAGGCGATCCACCTCACCGCCGACGAGGGCGGCTGGTGCTACGGCCCGAAGGGCCACGCCCACAAGGCGTACGGCTCGATGACGGCGGGCGGGGTCGGCAGCCTCGTGATCTACGACTACATCCTGCATAAAGACTGGCGGAAGGACCGCGAGGTGGACCTGGGCCTCAAGTGGCTCGCCAGGAACTTCTCGGTCGCGTACAACCCCGGCCCGTACGAGCATGGGAATTACGCCGAGAACACGCGGGCGCAGCTCTTCTACTTCCTCTATGCCCTCGAGCGCGCGGGCATCCTCTTCGGGACCGAGAAGATCGGGTCGCACGAGTGGTACAAGGAAGGGTCGAGGGAGCTGCTCGACACGCAACGCCTGGACGGCGCGTGGGAGAGCGGCGGCGACGTGAACGACACCTGCTTCGCGATCCTCTTCCTCCGCCGCGCCACCCGCGTCCTCCCGCCCGTCGCGTCGAAGTGACCCTTCGACTCACTTCACTCGCTCAAGGCAGGCGGCTCAGCGGGCCTCGATCCGGTAGAGGTGCGTGTCCGTCCTGAGAAAGACCGCTTTTCCCGAGATGGCGGGCGTCGCGGAGACAACCCCGTCGATCTTGTTTTCGCCGAGCCGCTCGAACGCGTCGCCTGGTTTCACCACGGTCGTCTTTCCCTCGCGGCCGAAAAAGTAGACTCGTCCGCCCGCGGAGACCGGCGAGGCGACGTGCTGCTGCCCCAGGCGCTCCTGCCAGCGGAGCTCCCCCGTCGCGGCGTCCACGCAGGTCGCGACGCCGTCGTCGGAATTCCAATACAAATGATTCCCGACCAGGAGCGGCGAGGAGATGCCCGGCACCCCCTTCTGGACCCGCCACGCGAGGTGGGTGCCCGTCACGTCTCCCGTGCCGCCGGCCCGCACGGCCAGGAGGTTGGCCTTCCCGAAGCCCGTGCCCAGGTAGACCATCCCGTTTCCGAAAACAGGGGCGGTGCCAATGGAGAATCCGTCGCCGTGCCGCAGCCGCCAGATCTCCTTCCCGGTGGCGGGCTCGTACGCCACGGCCCAGTGGGGGGCGATCGCGATCAGCTCGGCGCGGCCCCCGCTTTCGATGAGCACCGGGGTGGAGAAGGATTTCTTCAGGTTCGGGGTCGAGACCTGGATGGGGGGCCGCTCCGTCTTCCACACGGTCTCGCCTGTTTTCGCGTCGAGCGCGGCGACGTACTGGGCGTCCCGTCCGTCCCGCACGAGGAAGAGCAGGCCGCCCTGGAGCGCGGGGGAACTGCCGGGGCCGACCTGGTGATCGAGGGGCAGGCGCTTTTCCCAGAGGGTCTTCCCGGTCTCCGGGTCCAGGCACCACGTCCCGAAGCCGCCGAAATCGCAGAGGAGACGGCCGGGCTCGACGGCGGGCGTCGGGGTGGCCCAGCTGTTGAGCCAGTGGACGGGATCGGGCTGCTCCACGGTTCGCAGGTTCGTCCGCCAGAGGATCGTGCCGGAGGAGGCGTCGAGGCAGACGGCGCCGAGCTCGACGCGGTCGGCGAACTGGAGGTCGTCGGGCCCGACCTTTTTCCGCTGGAGTCCCTCTTCGACGGCGGTCGTGACAAACACGCGGCCGCCCAGGACCACGGGGGAGGAGCGCCCGCGCCCCGGGAGGGGCGTCTTCCAGGCGACGTTCTTCGTCTCGCTCCACTCGACGGCCGGGTCGGCCCCGGCCGGGGCGACGCCGTCGCCGGTCGGACCGCGAAACCGCGGCCAGTCGGCGGATTGGAGGAGGGCGAGCAGCGAGAGCAGCGGAAGCACCATGGTGTCCCTTATACTACGCCGGAGCGCTCCCGCGGGGGATTCAGTCCTTTCGGAGGTCCGCGTAGCTCACGAGCTTGATGCCCCGCTCCTTGATCACCGCCTTGACCTTGTCGCTCGTGAAGGCGCGCGTCACTCCTTCGCGGTCCTGCGCCACGTTCGCGTAGCCGGTGTGGCCCATGGCGCGCATCTCGGGGACGTCGAAGCCGCAGTGCTCCACGAACATCCACGTGCCGGGCTGGAGCTTCGAGAGGATCTCGACCAGCGCTGCCTCTTTTTCCGTCTCGGGATGCTCGAATTTCCGGGATCCCCAGCCGATCCCCTTGCCGCCGGGGCTCTCGAGGGTCAGCTTGAACTCCTGTGCGAGCTTCTGCGTGATGGCCTTGAACTCGGGCGTCGAGGTGGCGGCGCCCATATGCGAGGAGAGATGGCTCAGGCGGGGCAGGTGCTCCCGGACCTTCTCGATCTGCGCGCGCAGCTCCTTCTCGACGTCCTCCGCCTTCGGATTCGCGTCGAGGAACCCGGTGTTGGGCGGGAAGTCCTTCCGCTGGCGGACCATGGGGAAGAAGTAGCCGTCCTTGTCGGCGATGCTGGAGGGCCCCGTGAGCGGCCGCCACTTCACGTTCTCCCATTCGCTCGTCAGGCAGAGGTGGACGCCCACGTCGATCCCAGGGTTCGCCTTGAGGAGCTTCACGGCCTCGGGGAACCACGGTCCCGGCGCGATGATCTCGACCGAGCGCGCGATTCCCTCCGTGCATGCCTTGATCGACGCCTCGTTGATCGCGTGCGCGGCGCCGAGATCGTCGGCGCGGACGAGCAGTCGGATCTCCTCCTGGCGGGGGGCCGGCACCACGGTGAGGAATGCGAGAAGGGCGGCTCTCATGGGCTCCTCCGAGTCACGTCCGGTTGCACCTCTGTTATCTACACTTGAGCGTCCCGGGCGTAACGTTTGGTGGATACTGTTGGGTTGGAACGGGACCAGGGAAAGGAGAAATCTTATGGTGCGAGCCGTGACGCTGCTGTTCGCCTTCGCGGCGCTGGTGATTGCCGCGGGGGCGGTCGAGCCCCTCAGGGGCCCGTGCGACGTGAAGACCACGGAGCCGGCGTGGTACTGTCCCAAGGAGGAGCGCAAGATCCCCGACGGCAACGCGAAGGACGGCAAGTGCGCGAACGACGGCGTCGAGGTCAAGAAGATCGAGATGTGCGTCAAGAAGCACTACGTCTGCGCCTGCTCGAAGACCTGCTGCACGGACGACAAGGCCAAGCCCGGCAGCTGCAAGTGCCAGCAGCCCCTCCAGGAGGAGGTGGACAAGTGCATGGCGCTCTGGCAGTGCAAGGACTGCGGGAAGAAGGCTCCTCACAAGGACCTCGTGAAGCACGACGAGACGAAGTGCAAGGACATCACCAAGTCCACCTACACGAAGACCTGCGAGAAGTCGGGCAAGTCGCCCCACGGCAACTAGGAACGGCGAAACCAGAAGGGCCCCCGGAGGCCGCGCGGCCTCCGGGGGCCCTTTTCAGTTTGCGCGGGGCCTCCGCACCTGCTAAGATGCCGACCCAATGGCGCTCGACGCGCTCCTGAAGCGGTGCCGGGCGTGGAAACACCCGCACCTCCTCGGCACGAAGGACCTCTCCAGGGACGATATTTCCCTCGTTCTCGACGTCGCGGAAGGGGTCTCCACGCTGAAAGACGAGGCCCCTTTGAAGGGGAAGCGCCTCTTCAACTTCTTCGTCGAGCCCTCCACGCGCACCAAGACGTCGTTCGCCCTCGCGGCCCGGCGGCTCGGCGCCGAGGTCGTCGACTTCTCGCCCTCGAACTCCAGCCTCACGAAAGGCGAGAGCCTGAAGGACACGGCGCGGACGATCGAGTCGATGGGCGTCGCCTTTACCGCGATCCGCCACTCCGCCTCCGGCGCGCCCGCCTCCTCTCGCGCCTCGTCCGCAGCGCCGTCATCAACGCGGGGGACGGCGCGAACGAGCATCCGACCCAGGCGCTGCTCGACCTTTTCACCATGCGCCAGCGGCTGGGGAAAATCTCCGGCCTCAAGGTCGCGCTCGTCGGCGACATCACCCACAGCCGGGTCGCGCGCTCGAACCTCTGGGCGCTGAAAAAGCTCGGCAACGAGGTGACCCTCGTCGGCCCCTCGACGCTCGTGCCGGCGGGTCTCGACGCGCCCGTGACGCACGACTTCGACCGCGCCCTCCGCGAGCACGACGTCGTCATGATGCTCCGCCTCCAGCTGGAGCGCCAGCAGGCGGGGCTCTTCCCCTCGACCTCCGAGTACGTGAAGTTCTTCGGCCTGACGCGCGACCGGCTCGCCACGCTGCGGAACGGGACGATCATCATGCACCCGGGGCCCATGAACCGCGGCCTCGAGATCTCCGGCGAGGCGGCCGACAGCGACCGCTCCGTCATCCTCAACCAGGTGGCCAACGGCGTCGCCATCCGCGCGGCCGTTCTTCTCCTCCTTTCGCAGGTGGGCTCGTGATCCTCGTCAAGGGCGGGAAGCCGTTCGACGTCCTGGTCGACGGCGGGAAGATCAAGAAGACCGGGAAGATCTCCGAAAAGGCCGACGAGACGATCGACGCAAAAGGGCTGATCGTCGTCCCGGGCCTGATCGACATGCACGTCCACTTCCGGGAGCCCGGCCGCGAGGACAAGGAGACGATCGCGACGGGGGCCGCGGCCGCGGTCGCCGGCGGGTTCACGAGCGTCGCCGTCATGGCGAACTCGGGGCGCGTCTGCGACGACGCGGTGGGCGTCGTCTACGTGAAGACGAAGTCCGCCGAGGCGGGGCTCGCGAACGTCTTCCCGGTCGGCGCGGTCACGAAGGGGCTCAAGGGGGAGGAGCTGGCCGAACTCGGGAAGATGAGCGAGGCGGGCGCGGTCGCGTTTTCGGACGACGGCATGCCGATCATGAACGCGGAGCTCATGCGCCGGGCCCTCGAGTACGCCAAGATGTTCGGGAAGGCGATCCTCTCCCACTCGGAGGACGCGACGCTGACCCGCGGCTTCGTGATGAACGAGGGGCCGGTGGCGGCCCGTCTCGGACTGCGGGGGTACCCGAACGCGGCCGAGGCGGCGATGGCGGCGCGCGACTGCTACCTCGCGGCGCTCACGGGCGGCCACGTCCATATCTGCCACGTGAGCGCGAGGGAGACCGTCGAGGTCGTCCGGCAGGCGAAGAAGCAGGGGATCCGCGTGACCGCCGAGGCCGCGCCGCACCACTTGATGCTGACCGACGAGACTCTTGCCAGGTACGAGTCGATGTACAAGATGAACCCGCCGCTCCGGACGCAGAAGGATGTCGACGCGATTGTCGAGGGGGTCGCCGACGGGACGATCGACGCGATCGCCAGCGACCACGCGCCGCACACCGCGGAGGAGAAGGAGCAGGAGCTCGCGGCCTGCCCCAACGGCGTGGTCGGCCTCGAGACGATGCTCGGCATCGTCCTCTCGATCCGGAAGATCCCCTTCGAGCGCGCGATCGACGCGATGACCGCGGCGCCGGCGCGCATCCTCGGGCTCAAGGGGAAGGGCGTGCTCGAGGCGGGCGCCGACGCGGACCTGACGCTGATCGACCCGAAGGTCGCCTGGACGGTCGATCCTTCGACGTTCAAATCCAAAGGGCGGTGCACGCCCTACGGCGGGATGAAGCTTACCGGCCGGGCCGCGCACGTCATCGTCGGCGGCCGCGTGTGTTCCTGATCGACGGCTACAACCTCCTTCACGCCGTGGCGCGGGGCCGCGCCACCCCCGAGGCGCGCGTCCAGCTGGTTTCCCTGATCGAGACCTGGTGCCGGACCGGCGGTTACCGCGCGCGGATCGTCTTCGACGCGACCGGCGGGATGAAACGGCGCGAGGAGCGGGGCGGCCTCGAGATCCGCAGCGTCCCGCAGGGCCGCACGGCGGACGAGGAGATCCTGGAGGCGGTCTCGCGGACGGAGGACCGGACGGAATTCACGGTCGTCTCGAACGACCTTGGGATCGTGAAGGCGGCGGAGAAGAAGGGGTTCAAGGTCCTCCCGTGCGAGGACTTCGCCCGCCAGGTCCTGCAGCGCCCCGACGCGCCCGAGAAGTCCGACTCCGCCTCCGGCGCCGAGGTCGACTACTGGATGCGAGAGTTCGGGATCGAGGAGTGATCCGCTAGACGCAGGGCACCGCGTCCATGGGATCGAGGTTCGCGGGAAGATCGCCGGCGACGAACGAGAACTCTCCGTCCACCCAGCGGCCCATCGATTCCACGGCGTCGAGCCCGGAGACGTCGGTCCCGGCCGTGGCGCTGACGACCCGTCCCTCGTGGAGGACCACTCGCGCCATCCCGCCCCCGATCGCGCAGAAGACCTCGAGTGTGCCCGTCCTCCGTCCCGCCCCCAGGATCGAGAAGAGGGAGGTCAGACCCAGTTGATCCAGGCGGCCGCGCATCCGGAAACCGGCCTTGCCGTTGGAAGCGGACGTTTCGGGTCGCCGCTCGGCCCCGCGGGAGCGCCGGTCCAGCACCGCGGACACTTGCGACGCCAGCTGGGTGAGGTCCACCGGCTTCACCAGGTAGCCGTCGGCTCCGAGCCTGTAGCCCTTCTTCTGGTCCTCCGGGGAACCCTGGCCCGTGAGAAAGATGACGGGGAGGGAGGCCAGGTTCCGGTTGGACCGAACGAACTTCATGAAGGTCCACCCGTCCATCTGCGGCATCTTCACGTCCAGGAGGACGAGGTCGGGATGCTCCTGGCGGGCCTTCGAGATCCCGTCCCACCCGTCACTTGCCGTGAAGGTGTCGTACCCCATCTTGTGCAGGGCGGCTTGGACCGGCTGGATGCTCTCGGGTTCGTCGTCCACGATCAGGATGCGGTAGAGTCCCATCACGCTCGGGAGTGCAAACCCCGTGCCAGCCGATCCGCGGCCTCCCGCAGGGTGCGCCCGGCGTTTCTGTAGGGGGTCTCGACAAAAGGGTCGTGGTAGAGTCTGGGTATGGCGTCCGCCTTCACGCATGCCTTCGTCGCCGTCGCGGCGGGGAAGATGTACGCGCGCGATCCGATGCCGCGGCGGTTCTGGATCACGTCGATCGCCCTGTCCATCCTGCCCGACCTGGACGTGATCGGGTTCGCCTTCGGGATCCGCTACGAGGATTTCCTCGGCCACCGCGGGTTCTCCCACTCGATCGTTTTCGCGATGATCGCCGGGGCGGCCGTGCTGCCGCTCTTCGACCCACGCTCGTGGAAGCTCTGGCTCTACTTCTCGATCGTCACGGCCTCGCACGGTTTCCTCGACGCCATGACCGACGGCGGCCTGGGCATCGCGTTCTTCTCGCCGTTCGTCATGACGCGCTACTTCCTCCCGTGGACGCCCGTGCGCGTCTCCCCGATCGGGATCGTGCAATTCTTCAGCGCGTGGGGAGTCGCGGCCCTCGTGACGGAGATCGCGTACATCTGGATCCCCGTCACCCTAGCCGCCGCGGCGGTCCGCTTCCGGCGATCCAAAGGGGAGAGATCTGCTCTGTGACTCTGCGCCTCTGCGGCTATCTTCTCTTCGCCTCGGAGACCAGCGCCCGAAAGAGCGCCTGCTGGCGGGCGTCGTCCTGCATCCGCTCGGGGTGCCACTGGACGCCGATCACGAAACGGTGCCGCGTCGATTCGAGCCCCTCGACCAGGCCGTCCGGGCTTTCGGCCGTCTGGACGAGCCCCTTTCCGATCATGCGGCACGACTGGTGGTGCCACGAGTTGACCGTCGGCCGGGGGAGGCCGATGATGTCGCGGGTCTTCGACGGCCCCGCCATCCCGATCGTGTGGGTCACGCCGCCGGAGTGTCTTTTCACCCCTTTGAGGTCCCGCACGTGCTGGTGGAGCGAGCCGCCGAGGTGGACGTTGAGCTCCTGGCAGGCCAGGCAGATCGCCAGCACCGGCAGGTCCCGCTTCAGCGCCTCCGCCAGGGCGGCGAAGTCGCTCGTCTCCTTGTCCTCGTGCATGAGGACGGCCTTCGGGTGGGGCTTCTCCCCCCAGCGGACCGGGTTGATGTCGGGGCCACCCGTGAAGAGGACGCCGTCCAGGCGGTCGAGGAACTCGCGGGCCTCCTTTGAGTCGCGGAAGAAAGGCATGAGGACCGGCACACCGCCCGCGCGAAGCACGGAGTTCGCGTAGTTCCGGTCGAGCTTGTAGTAGGCGTCGCCATCGTCGGTGACGAGCTTGCAGTTGATGCCGATCAGGGGCTTGCGCATCACTTGGCGTAGTGGACGTAGAGCATGCCGGCCACGATGACGAGCGCCGCGAACACGATCGACGCGGCGATCAGGACGGCGTCCCTACGCGTGTCCGAGGGCATCGCGGATCTCCTCCTCGCGGAGCAGGCGGGTCGAGCGCTTCGCCCGCTCGAGCACGGCGGCGATCGCCTCGTCCGAGGCCTTGAGGCCGCGCTTCTGGAGCCACCACACGACGTTCGAGCGCCCGCTCATCGGGCCGATGGCGATCTCCTGCTCGCGGCCGAACTCGCCCGCCGGCACGCCGGAGTATACCCGGTCGGCCAGCCACGCGTCCCCCTTCTTCATCGCCTTCAGGATCGCGGCGGCGTGCACGCCGGTCGCGGTCTCGAACGCGTCGTGGCCGAACACCGGGTAGCCGTGCGGGATCGGGACGCCGATGTACTCCGAGGCCTTCCGGCAATACTCGTAGACTTTCGTCAGGTCGCGGTCGATCCAGCCCAGCAGCTTGAGGTTGACGAGGATCTGGTCCATCGGGGCGTTCCCCACGCGCTCGCCGATTCCGAGGGCCGTGCCGTGCACGCGGTCCGCGCCCGCCTCGAGCGCCCCGATTGCGTTCCAGACCCCGAGGCCCCGGTCCATGTGGCCGTGGAAGTCGAGCCGGACGTGCTTGAGCTTCTTCCGGTCGAGGAGCTTCCGGGTGAAGCGGACGAGCTCGGCGACGCCGTGGGGCGTCGCGTGGCCGCAGGTGTCGCAGAGGCAAAGCCGCTTCGCGCCGCAGTCCACCGCGGCGAGGAAGAGGCGCTCGAGGTCCTTTGGGTTCGCGCGCGTCGTGTCCTCGGTGACGAACATGACCTCGAGGCCTTCCTTGACCGCGAACGACACGGCCTTCCGGGTGTGCTCGAGGATCTTCTCGACCGTCCAGTCCTCGGCGTACTGGCGGATGGGCGACGAGCCGATGAAGAGGCAGGCCTCGATCGGCCGGCCGGTCTTCTGGACGATCTCGGCGATGGGGCGGATGTCGGCCTCAAGCGTCCGCGCGGCGCAGTTGGGGGCAATGCGGAGCTTCTCCTTGGCCATCCGGCGCGCGATCTCGAGCGTGTCCTCCTTGACCGCGCCGCCCGCGCCGGGGAGGCCGATATCGGCCGTGTCCAGGCCGATCGCGTCCATCAGGCGCAGCAGCTCCATCTTCTGATCGACGGTGGGGGAGGTGGCGCTCGGGGACTGGAGACCGTCGCGGAGGGTTTCGTCGTCGAACTCGATCCGGCGCCGGGGGCGTCGGGGAGGTCGGCCCGCGAGGTTCCAGTCGTGGATCAGGTCGTGGCTCACGCCGGCGGGCTCACTTCTCGCTCTTGAATTCCTTGAGCAGTTCCCCGAGCCGCGCGTCGAGCTTCTCGAACAGCGCCTTCGCGTCCTTCTTCGCATCGAGGGCATCGAAGATCTCGGTCGCCGCGGCGCTCATCTCGAGAATGGTGGGGCGGGCGTCGGCGGGGGCGATCTTGTGGAGGTTCATCATGGCCTGCCGGAAGTTCTTCTTCCCGAGGGGCCCCTGGTCGTCGCGGGCGTTGACCGCGGTGTCCAGCCAGCCGCGCGCGTCCTTCAGCAGCTCGACCCGCGCGATCTTCGGGTCGATCGGGGCGCCCGTGAGATCGTTGTTGTACTTGGAGACCATGACGTCGAGCCGCTCGCGGCCCTCGCGGAAGTCCTTGTCCTGGCCCCGGGAGGCGTAGCGGGCGAGGTCCATGACGATGCCGGTCAGGTGCTCGAAGCCGACGTTGGAGATCACGTTCATGTCCAGGACGACGTACTCGGGCTCCTTCGAGACGCGCTGGTTGATGTCGCCGAGGCGCTTGGTCCAGTCCTTCATGAGGGCACTCCAGGCGGTGGGGTCGCTCTTGCCCTTCGCCTTGTCCTCCTTGCGCTTCGCCGCCGACTCGTCGGCGATCACGACGAGGGCCTTGATCTCGTCGAACAGCTTGGCCCCCACGGCGGCGCGGTCCTTCGCCTCGTCGCCGGGCTTGCCGACCTTGAAGGGGAGGTCGTTCAGGATCGGGCCCAGGGTGGCGAATTGCGCGGGCTGAAAGTTGGGGTCGAACTTGACGCGGAAGGTGTAGTCCCCCGCCAGGTTCTTCTTCGCGGAAGGGGTGTAAATGGCGAAGGCGGCGGAGAATTTGCCGTCCTTCACAGTGACGACCGAGTGGTGGCGGTGGGCGCCGGTCTCGGGCACATAGCGGTCTTTTCGATCGGCCTCCAGGCGGGCGTCGAAGTAGGTGAAGACATCGATGCGGCAGCCGTCGGGGAGATCGGTGGTCCCCTCGCAGAGGAAGCCCGGCGGCTCATCCTTCTTGGGGTCGACCTCCTGCACGGTCGCCTTGATCGTGGGCTTCTTCGTCTCCTGGGCCGGAGTGCAGCAGGCGGCCAGGGAGGCCAGGAAGGGAAGGAGGTAGGTCATGTCCCGATGATACCCCCGCGTCCGCCCGAGTTCAACGTTGTCCGGCCGTGTAACGCCCGGGGGAGGAGTGGGTCTAACGTGCAATCCTTTGAACGCGATAGGGGCGGTGATATCATCGGGCCGCGGGAGACGTTTTCCATGGGCATGCACGGCGTCGAACTGATTTACTGGGTCTGCTTCTTCCTCGGGTTCGGCTTCGCCGTGGTGAGCGGGCTCCTCGCGGGCGTTTTTTCAGGCGGAGGCCACGCCGGGATCGGACATATGGACGGAGGCCACGGGGGCCACGGTGCCGGCCACGGGGACGGCCCGGTCCAGTTCTCGCCCCTTTCGCCGGTCGTCCTGGCCATGTTCATCGCGAGCTTCGGGGGCACGGGCCTCATCTTCATGAAGTTTCTCCACTGGCCGTTCGCGGCCCACCTCCCCGTCTCGGCCTTTTCGGGCCTTGCGATCGCCGGCGTCGTCTTCGCCTTCTTCCACAAGATCTTTTCCGTCACGCAGGCCTCGAGCGAGTCGATCGCCGGGGAGATGGTCGGCCAGGAGGCCGAGGTCACCGTCCCCCTCCCGCACCAGGGCCTCGGCGAGATCGCCTACACGTCGCGCGGCTCGCGTTACACCAACCCCGCCCGCACCGAGGACGGAAAGGAGCTGCCCGCGGGGACAATCGTCAAGATCGTGAAACTATCGGGCACCACGTACGTCGTACAAAAGATTCGATAACCCCAAGGGAATGGAATAGAAGGGAAGAAAGATGAGCCTGCTCCAGATGGCCATGGCGGCCCCCGGCGAGTCAATTTCATCGCTCACGGTGGTCATGATCGTCGGCGCGATCCTCGCGGGTTTTGTGATCTTCTTCCTGGCCATGGCCCATCGGTATAAGAAAGTCGGTCCGAACGAGGTTCTGATCGTCTCGGGCATGAACCACAAGGTGATCGATGCCCAGGGACGCGAGAAAGTCGTCGGCTTCCGCATCAAGAAGGGCGGCGGCACGTGGGTCTGGCCGATCTTCGAGAAGTACGAGACCCTCTCCCTCGAGCTCATGACGATCGACGTGAAGACGCCCTCCGTTTATGCGATCAGCGGCGTGCCCGTCCGGGTCGACGGCGTCGCCCAGATCAAGGTGAAGGGCGAGGACATCGCGATCCGGACCGCGGCGGAGCAGTTCCTCTCCAAGTCGCCCGCCGAGATCATGTCGGTCGCCCACCAGACGCTGGAAGGCCACCTGCGCGCGATCATCGGCAAGCTGACGGTCGAGGAGCTTTACAAGGACCGCGACAAGTTCGCGCAGAACGTCCAGTCGGAGTCCGCCGGGGACTTCGCCAACATGGGCCTCCAGATCGTGTCGTTTACGATCAAGGAGGTCCAGGACGACCAGGGCTACCTGGACGCCCTCGGAAAGCCGCAGATCGCCGAGGTGAAGAAGAACGCGATCGTCGGCCAGGCGAACGCCGACCGGGAGGCCACGATCCAGAGCTCGAAGGCCCACCAGGAGGGCCAGAATGCGCGGTATCTCGCCGAGGCATCGGTCGCCAAGTCGCAGCGCGACTACGAGATGCAGCGCGCGGACTACCAGGCATCGATCAACCAGAGGAAGGCCGAAAGCGACCTCGCGTACGACCTCCAGAAGTTCAAGTCGCAGCAGGCGGTGAAGGTCGAGGAGATGAAGGTCCTCGACATCGAGAAGGACCGGGCGATCGAGATCAAGCAGAAGGAGCTCCAGGCGACCGTCCAGCGGCCCGCCGAGGCGGAGCGCTTCCGGATCCAGCAGATCGCCGACGCGAGCAAGTACCAGCAGATCGCCGAGGCCGAGGCGAAGGCGCTGTCCGCGCAGAACATCGGGCGCGGCGAGGCCGAGGCCGTGAAGGCGAAGGGCCTCGCGGAAGCGGAGGCGATCAAGGCAAAGGGCCTCGCCGAGGCCGAGGTCATCCTGGCGAAGGGACAGGCCGAGGCCGAGTCGATGAGGAAGAAGGCCGAGGCGTGGCGCACCTACAACGAGGCGGCCATCGCCCAGATGTTCATCGAGAAGCTGCCCGAGCTCGCCCGCGCGATCGCCGAACCCCTGGGCAAGACCGACAAGATCACGATCATCTCGACCGGCGGCGACGGGATCGGCGCGTCCAAGATCACGAAGGACATCATCGACGTGATCGCGCAGCTCCCGCCCGTGCTCGAAGGGGTGAGCGGCGTGAACCTCAAGGACCTGATCTCGAAGATCCCGGGAATGACGCCGAAAAAGGATATGATAAAGTAAACTGTTTACTTAATCATGTCCCGCGGAGGTGCCAGGCCTTGGGCTGGAGGAAGGCCTGGATCCCGTAGGTGGAGAGGGTCGTGCCGAGGCCCGAGTGGCCGCGGCCCGACCACGGCAGCCGCGGGCTCACGCGGTCGCAACAGTTCCAGTAGACGGTGCCGGTTCGCATCTTCGCCAGGATCCGTTCCGCTCGCTCCCGGTCTTTTGAGTAGACCCCCGCGGTCAGGCCGTACTCGGTGTCGTTCATGAGGAACTCCGCCTCCGGGTCGTCCCGGACGGCCTGGATCCCGATGATCGGGCCGAACGACTCCTCCCTCATGACGTCCATGGAGGAATTGACGTCGACGAGGACCGTGGGCTCGAAGTAGTAGCCCTTCCGGTCGATCCGCTTTCCCCCGCAGAGGAGCCGCGCGCCCTTCCGCAGGGCGTCGGCCACCTGGCCCTCCAGCATGGCGCGCTGCTCGTTCCGCGCCAGGGGGCCGATGTACGTCTCCGGATCCAAAGGGTCCCCGACCCTGAATCCCCGGACCGTCGCCACGAACGCCTCGATGAAGGGCTGGGCGATCTTCTCGTGCACGTAGACGCGCTCGACCGCGCAGCAGCTTTGCCCGCAGTTGTAGAACGCGCCGTCCGCCACGGCGGGCGCGGCCGCGGCGACATCCACGTCGTCGCAGACGTAGACCGGGTCCTTTCCCCCCAGCTCCATCTGGACCTTGATCATCCGCCCCGCGACGGCCCCCGCGATCCTCTTCCCGGTGGCGTAAGAGCCGGTGAAGAAGACGCCGTCGACGGGTTGGCGGAGGAGCTCGGCCCCGACGCCTCCGTCCCCGATGATCGGGGTGAACACCGCGACCGGCACTCCCGCCTCTTTCAGCAGCCCGGCGATCGCGAGCCCCGTGAGCGACGCGAATTCAGAGGGCTTGTAGAGCACAGCGTTCCCCGCCAGGAGCGCCGGGAGGAAGACGTTCGAGCCCACGTAGTACGGGTAGTTCCACGCGGAGATGTTCGCGATCACGCCGAGCGGCTCGTGGGTGATCTTCTCCCTGAGCTTCTGCGCCGGGTCGTCGAGCTTCCGCTCTTCCGCCATGACGGACCGGGCGTTCTCGAGGAAGAAATCGATCCGGGCCTGCATCCCCTGGAGTTCGTTTCCGGCCTGGGCGACCGGCTTGCCGACTTCGGAGACGAGGATCCTCGCGAGCCGGTCGCGCTGCTCCTCGAGGAGCCGACCGAATCTCCGGACGGGTTCCAGTCTTCGCTCCAACGGGAGGCCGGCCCAGGCGGCTTGCGCCTCGCGCGCCTTCTCGGCCTTCAGCGCCACGTAGACGGAGGTGTCGGAAGGCAGGTCCGCGATGATCTCCCCGGTGGCCGGGTTGACGACCTTCATCTTTAGAAGTAGTTGGAGGTGATGCCGCCGTCGACGACGATCGCCGCGCCGTTGGTCCACGCCGACTCGTCGCTGGCGAGATAGAGGGCGAGGTTGACGATGTCGAGCGGCCTCCCGAAGCGGCCCATCGGGATCCGGTTGATCCGCTTCGCCTTCTCGGCGGGCTCTTTGAGCAGCCACTCGGTGAGCAGCGGCGTCTCGATCGGGCCGGGGCAGATCGCGTTGGCGCGCACTCCTTTCGGGCCGAACTGGACAGCGAGTGACTTCGTGAGCGCGATGATCGCGCCCTTCGAGGCGGTGTACGCGTCCTGCGGCACCGAGCAGCCGAGCAGCGCGACGAAGCTCGCCACGTTGATCACCGAGCCGCCGCCCTTTCTGACCATCTCGGGGATGGCATACTTGGTGGGGAAGACCGTCCCCTTGACGTTCACTGCGAAGACCTTGTCCCAGACTTTCTCCTCCGTGTCGATCACCGAGTGGTCGTCGTTCGGAAAGATTCCCGCGTTGTTGTAGAGGACGTCGACGCCGCCGAACTTCTTCACGGTGGCCTCTATGAGCGCCTTGCAGTCGGCCTCCTTCGAGACGTCGGCCTTGACGAACAGCGTCCCCGGGACGTCGGGGCCTTCCTTGATGTCCGTCCGGACGACCTTCGCACCCTCCCTTGAGAAGAGCTTCGCCGCTTCGAGCCCCATCCCGCTCGAGGCGCCGGTGATGATGCAGACCTTGTCCTTCAGGCGCATGTCGTTCCCTCAGATGATCTCGAAGTACCTCTGGAGTTCCCAGTTGGGCACGGACTCCTGGAACTGCGACCATTCCCACTGGCGCGTCCGGACGAAGTGGTCGACGAAGCCCTCGCCGAAGATCTCGCGCGCGATCGTCGAGTCGGCCAGCCGCGCCGTCGCCTCCGCGAGAGTGCGGGGCAGCCGCGGGATCGTCGACTCCTGGTAAGCGCTCCCCACGATCGCCTTGTCGGTCAGCTTCAGTCCCTTCTGGATCCCGTGGAGCCCGCTCGCGACCGACGCCGCGACCGCGAGGTACGGGTTGATGTCGGCGCCGCCCATCCGGATCTCGACGCGCGTCGACTTCTCGCTCCCGGGGATCACGCGGAACGCGGTCGTCCGGTTGTCGACCCCCCACGTGGGCTTGGTGGGCGACCAGTAGCCGTCGA
Source organism: Planctomycetota bacterium (assembly GCA_041482015.1). GTDB lineage: Bacteria > Planctomycetota > MHYJ01 > MHYJ01 > JACPRB01 > JACQFK01. The sequence goes on from JBGPCZ010000002.1 coordinate 19,505, forward strand.
CCAGCCGCTTGTAGCTGTTCACGTTGGGCGCGAAGAAAGGCAGGATCTCGGGGAGGCACGCGAGTTGCCCCGCGAGGAAGCTCTTGAACGTCGCGCTCATCTTCGCCGGGTCCTTCGCGTCGAAGAGGACGTTCCTCGCCCCGTCCCACAGCGAGAGATGGATGTGCCCGCCGCTCCCCGGCAGCTTCGAGTTCCACTTGGCCATGAAGCTGGCGACGATTCCGTGGCGGTAGGCGATCTCCTTCGCCGCGGTCTTGAAGAGGACCGCGCGGTCGGCCGCCTCGAGGGCGTCGGAGAACGAGATCGCGGCCTCGTAGACGCCCGGGCCGGTCTCCGTGTGGAGCCCCTCGACCGGGATGCCGAAGGCCGGGAGTTGGTCCATGAGCGCGGCGAAGTAGGGCTGGTTCAGGCTGGCGCGGAGGATCGAGTAGCCGAACATCCCCGGCGTGAGCGGCTGCGGGTCGGCGTACGCCTTCGCGGCGAGGGTCTGCGGCGTCTCCCGGAAGTTGAACCATTCGAACTCGACGCCGCATTTCGGCGCGAAGCCGGCCTTCTTCGCGCGGGCCAGCACCCTTTTGAGCAGGTTCCGCGGGCAGACGTCGAGGTCGAAGTCGGCGAGGAAGAACGGGATGCCGTCGTCCCACGGGACCGTTCGATAGGTCGACGGATCGATCCGTGCGAGCGCGTCGGGGTATCCCGTGTGCCAGCCGGTGTATTTGGAATTGTCGTAGCAGACGTCGGCGGAGTCCCAGCCGAAGACGACGTTGCAGAAGCCGAAGCCGTCGCGGGCGGCGGAGAGGAACTTGTCCTTGTGGAGGATCTTGCCGCGCAGGATGCCGTCGATGTCGGCGATCGCGACCTTGACCTTCTCGTGCTTCGACCTCGCAATCTCGCGCAGGATCGCGGCCGCCTTCGCCATGCCGCTACTCTCCGGTCCGGGGTCGTTTCACGCAACGAAATTACTTCTTCGCCAGGACGGTCGCGGGTGGCCCCTGGAACCGCTTCCGCACGAACGCGAACCACGTGAGGGCGAGGAGCGCCACGGCGCCGCCCACGATATAGGCCGCCTGCTCGTTCGGCGGCTGCATCCCGATCACGATCAGGAAGAGGCAGCCCACGACGCTCAGCGCCGCGAGCGGCCGGTACCAGCGGCCGATCTGCCAGGGGCCCATCGCGGTCCACGTGCGGCCGTGGGCGAAAAAGCCGATCGCGGTGGGGAGCACGTACGAGATGTAGAGGAACACGGCGCAGACCGCCGCGATCGTCGCATAGGGGATGAAGGCCATGAAGAGAATCCCGACGATCGAGACCGTCCAGATGGCGACCGAGGGGGTCCGGGCCGTCGGGCTCACCCGGCGCATGGCTCCCGAGAAGGGAAGCCCGCCGTCCCGCGCGAACGCGTAGGCCATCCTCGAGGCCGACGTGAGCGTGGCCAGGCCGCACAGGTACTGCGCGACGGTGATCCCGACGAAGAAGGTCACGGCCAGCGGCGCCGACAGCGCGCTCCTCATGATCCAATAGAAGACGTTGGGCCCCTGGGCGGCGGCGTCGTCCATGTTCGGGATCGCGAGCACGATCGCGATCAGCATCGCCCAGCCGAAGAGGCTGGAGACGAGGACGGAGCGGACGATGCCGCGCGGGACGTTCTTCGCCGCGCCCACGGTCTCCTCGGACGTGTGGGCGGAGGCGTCGAAGCCGGTGATCGTGTAGGCGGGGAGGAGCGCGCCGAGCGCGAAGGCCCAGGCGACGCTCCCCGTCTTCGGGAAAACCATGTCGTCGCCCGGCGGGAGCCCGGTGTAGTTGGTGAACGTGACGAGCCGGCCGAGGTGGATTCCCGGGCTGTGCCAGAGGAGGACGCCGGTCAGGAGGACGGAGACCGCGAGGATCAGGTAACCGCTGAAGTCGGTGAGGATCGTGGTGAGCCGGATCCCCCGGTGGTTGCAGACCGCCTGGGTGAGCGTGATCAGCGTGACGCCCGCGGTCTTGACGATTTTCGGATGGCTGCCGACCTGGATCTGGAACGCGCCCACGACGAAGTCATACGTGCCCGCGTTGATGGCGGCGAGGACCGTGATGAGCCCCGCGAGGTTGAACCACGCGGTCATCCATCCCCAGCCCCGGCCGCCGAGGATGGAGGCCCAGTGGTAGAGCCCGCCGGCGGTGGGGAAGGCGGAGGCGACCTGTCCCATGGTGAGCGCGACCATGAGGGAGAACAAGCAGACGAGCGGCCAGCACAGGCCGATCGAGGCGCCGCCCACCGTGCAGTAGCCGACCTGGAACGACGTGATGCACCCGGCCAGGATGCAGATGATCGACAGCGAGATCGCGAAGTTGGAGAAGCCACTCATCCGCCGGGCCAGCTCCTGCGCGTAGCCCATCTTCTTGAGGGTCGCCTCGTCGTCGGCCTGCGTCAGCGCATCCTTCGGGGCGTCGTCGCTCATCGGGGGCATTGTTCCAAAAGAGGTGAAGGCGGGGAAGAATTTCGAACGGCCTCACGTTCGTTTGCGGATCGACAGCCAGCCGACGAGCATGCCGACCGTGGCGGGCGCTGCAATCCATAGGACGGCGGACGCCCTCATACGGAATGTGGACCCGGGGTCCGCCCAGAGCGACGGCCCGCTCCCGCACGGGGCGAAGCCCAGGGAGAACGTGTAGAGGACACCCGACAAGGCCAGGAGGCTGGTCGCGACGAGCAACGAGAAACCGAGGCGCAGGTTTCGATCGGCCTTCGTCTCAGGTTCCATCATGGTCGATGCCCTGCGGGATCACTCCCAGCCCGTCGTGAAGATGATGCCAAGAGCGGCGCAGGACTTTCTGGGCGGCGGGTTCATGCTCCCTCAGTGCGGAGCAAGCAGCCGATCAGGGTTCCCACGACCAGGACGGCTCCGAGAAAGCCAAAGGCCGCTGCAAGAATCGGAGCGATGATCATCGCGCGACGTCGGTGCGCCGGCCGGTCTCGCTTGGCGCTGAGCACTCCGACCATCACCCCGGGGAACGTGCCCAGGACCGACCCCAGGCTGAACCTGTCCAAGAGCACCTCTGCGGACCCGCCTGTCGAGGGGGCGCCGAGGATCCAAGCAACTCCGAAGAGCGCCGCGAGACCTCCGCCGATGATTCCGGCGGACAACGAACTGAAGAAGAGGGTCAGCTGGCGGTTGTTCCAGGCCGTTTCCTGCTTCGTCATGAGTACTGGGAATCAGCAGCTCGCTGTGCTTCCGACCCAGAAGGCGAGAATCGGGGTCACCGCTAGGAACGCGAACACGGCTGCATGCACGGGCGCGGTGATCCTCGTCCGCGGCCGCGGGACTCGCACGAAGCGCTCCACGGAGACCACGGCCACGACGAGCGCGGGGAAGAGTCCGATGATTGCGCCCGCGACAATTCCGGCGAAGACGTCCTCCGGGGAGAGCGCGAAGATCGAGTGACCCAATCCCAGGGCGCCGCCGCTCACTCCGCCGGCGGCTCCCCCCGCCAGGCCGCCGGAAAGCGTGGCCAGGAACAACGCGCGCTTCGCCCGTTGAATCATGCGGAGAGCGCCGCCTCCGTCTTCTGGACGAGCTTCGCGTACGCTTCGCGACGATGATCAAAGGGGATCGTCCGGTCGGCCTCGATCGGGTCGTGGAACTCGACCCCGATCGGGTGGCGCTGCACGAAGTGACTCCCTCGGGGGAGCGCGCGGTGGACTCCCTCGAGCCTGATCGGCACGACCGGCGCGCCCGTCTCGTAGGCGATCTTCGCGAACCCGGGCGTGAAGCCGAGGAAGCTCCCGTCCTGCGAGCGCCGGCCCTCGGGGAAGATCGCGAGGTGGTAGCCCTCGCGGATCGCCTCGGCGCCCTGCTCGAGGCTCCCCGTCGACTTCGACTTCCGCTCGAACGCGTACGTGTTGAACAGGAACTCGATCGCCGCGACGACCGGCCGCGGCATCGCGTAGATCGTGTCGCTCGCCGCCGCCGTCCGGACCTTCGTGACCTCGCTGATCGGGAGCGCCGCGAAGATCGCCGCGATGTCCATGTGGCTCGCGTGGTTCGCGACCAGCACGCTCGGCCGCTCGAGGCGCGCCTTCCCGCGCACCCGGTGGCCGCAGTGGACCTTGAGGTAGACCCGCAGCGCCAGGTGGGCCATCTGCTGCATCCGCTCTTTCATCGTTCTCATGGGGGAGGGGAGCGCAAGGCCCGTGCCAGCCCCGCCCGTCACGGAATCGGGCCCCGTTGTGAAGCCCTTTGCACAGTGATAGGATGCTCCCGTGAAGCGGAAAATCGCCTGGGTCGCGGCCGTCGGGGGGATGCTGGTTCTGCTCTTTCTCCTGTTTTGCGGCGTCGTCAACCTCTCTTTGGGGAACCGGCCCATGCCCCCCGGCGTGGGCAATGCCCGCCCGGCGCAGGGCGGCCTGGACACCCTGAAGTCGAAGTACCGGGTCGCGGTCCTGGGAGACGCCCAGAAAGGGCTGGCCAATTTCGCCAACATCCTCCGCGCGGTCAAGGCGGAGAACGTGGACTTCATCCTGCAGACCGGCGATCTCGTCTCCACCAACGATGAGGGTCACTATCGACTCGTGGCGCTCGCCCTGGAACGGGCAAACCTGGGGATCCGCCTGTTCGTGGTTCCCGGCAACCACGACATCAAGGGGGGGACTTCGCGCTTCCAGCGCGAGCTGGGCGATCTCGAGTTCGGATTCCGGAGGGCCGGCCTGACGTTCGTGGCGACGGACAACGCCTCGGGGGAGCCGCCCGATCTCCGCGAGCTGGAGGAACGGATCACCGGGGAGAAGGCCGTCGTCCTGGCCATGCATGTCCCGCCCTTCGACGCCAAGGGGAACGTCCAGCCGGGCTACGAAGATTTTCTCGTCTGGCTGGCGAAGAGCGACGTCAAGCTCCTCCTCTGCGGCCACGTCCACGGGTACTTCAAGAAGAAGGTCGGAGAGACGACCGTGATCGTCAACGGCGTGGGGGGCGACTACGACAAGTGGCAGTTCGACCAGAAGGTCTACGCGACCCTCCTCGACATCGACGGCACGACGATCACCGACCGCGCGATCGAGCTCCCGCCCGAGCACGGCGTCTGGGAGAACGTCGAGCACCTCGCGATCGGCCACGTGGCCGAGGCCTACCGCCGACGTCCGGTCGTCGGCTGGGGCGCGACCCTGCTCCTCGCGGCCCTCGTCGGCTTCTCGATCGGGATCCTCCGGCGGAGGCCGAAGATCACGGCTGGATGACGGCGGTCCGCGCCTCGCCCGTGCCGTAGATCTCCTCGTTGTACATCAGCCCCGCCCAGGCGGGGAGCACGGTGAACCGGCCGGCGAACGAGCACCGCATCCGGTACTGGAGGCGTTGCGCTGCGCGGTCCGCCGACCGCAGGAAGAAGATCGCCTTGTCGTAGCGGTCCTCGAACCGCGCGAACGTGCCCGCGCCGGAGCCCCGCACGATCTCGCAGCCCGCCGGGATCGGCGAGTGGACCATCACGTAGTCCGCCGGTTGCGACGCCGAGACCGTCACCGTTGCCGTCACCTCGTCGCCCGCGCGGAGCGACGCCAGCGGCCGGTCGTAGGCCACCGCCACGTCCATCCCGCGCGCCTCCGCCCCGAACCGCCCCTGGAAGACCCGCTGCGTGAGCGCGAGCTCGAACTTGAAGTCGGACCGCTCGTCGAGCTTCTCGAAGTGGACCAGGTTCGCGCCCGGGTTCACCCGCGCGAAGTGCGCCTCGAATGTGCTCTTGAGCGGGTTGTTGAGGTCGACCAGGATCTCGCGCCGCTCGCCGCCATTGAGCACCACGGCGATCCTCTTGAGGTTCGCCTCGCGCGGCGCGTCCCCCTGGATCGCCACCGCGCCCGAGATCCTCTCGAGGTCCGTGACCTGGAGGAGCGTCGCGATGGCGACGGCCGTGTCCTTCGTCGAGCGCCACCGCGGGCCCTGGCGTTGCGCGAGCAGCCACCCCACGGCCTCCGGGATGAGCGGGTGCTTGGGGTTCACCGAGGCGAGCGCCTGGATCGCGTACGCCGTCGTCTCGATCGAGACGTTGTCCCATTTGTAGTACCAGTTGGCGGTCTCCCAGTGGTCGCCCTTCACGCCGGCGGCCAGCCGCTCCGCGACCGCCCCGGCCTCGGGGCGCCCCGCCTTCTGGAGCGCGAGGACGAGGAGCGCCTGGGCGTACGATGAGAGTCGCTCGGGCGACTTCAGAAGGAGGTCGAACTCCGCCCCGAGCACGTACGACGCGTAGGCGAGGCGGTTCAGGTCCTTCTCCTCCTTCGCCATCGCGAGGAGCCGCTCGCGGCCGCGCTTGAGCACGACCGCGTCGACCGCGGTGCCGAGCCGGTCGCACTCGCCCAGCCCGTGGACCGCGCACGCGGTCATGAATGGATCCTCGGCGTCGTTCTCGAACCAGCCCCAGCCGCCGGTGGGACGCTGGAGTGTGACCAGCCGCTCCTTGCCCGCGCGCATCATCGCCTCGAACGACTTGTTGAATTCCCCCACGGGCACGTTCATCCTTTTGAGCAGGTCCGCCGTCAGCACGTTTGGCACAAACTTGGCCAAGGTCTGCTCGGTTCAGCCATAGGGATAGCCGTTCAGGTACCGGAGCGCATCGAGCAGCTGGGGCAGCGTGCCGCGCCGCGGTTGCACGCGGACGACGAGGTCCTGCGCTTCCGCGGGCGCGTCGAAGCGGTACGACTGGCCCGTCTCCGACGTCCCGCGCGACGTCGCCAGCGTCTCGCGGCCCACGCGACGCACCGGCACCGCGCGCTCCATCGCGTCCTCGAACGTCCCGGCCCGCGCGATCGCGACGAGCTTCAGGGACCCCGGCTCTTTAGACACCAGGCGCCACGAGGCCGACGCGGGCCGGTCGGCGGGAACTCGCACCTTCCTGGCTTCGAAGCCCTCGAGGCGCACCGTCGCGTCCGTCTCCTGCCCGGTGTAGTTGAAGACCTCCGCACGGATCTCGACTTCGTCGCCCGCGACGAGGAACTCGGGGGACTGGATCTTCACGAAGAACGGCTGCTGCGTCTCGATCCGCGCGACCGCCTGTCCGGCGGTGCCTCCCTTGGTGATCCCGCGCGCGGTGAGCCGCGTCGCCGTGATCTGCTCGGGGAGACGGAATGAAACGCGCGCCTCGCCCTTCTCGTCCGCCAGGATCTCCGGCGCCCATAGAACGGTGTCGGGGAAGTAGACGCGCACCTGGGGTGCGGGCGCGAGCGGCACGTCGTCTTTCTTGGGGTCGCCGGCCTTGGCGCCTCCGCCGCCGAAGGCATTCGCGTACCGGTAGTAGACCTCGAGGGTCATGCTGCCGAGCGCCGTGGGGGCGATGCTCTCGGTCCCTGCGCTCCAGGACCCATTGACCTGGTGGGCGGCGAGGACACTCTTTGCCGGCTCGTGCCAGCCCGTCCAGCAGGGACCTCCGGGGCCGTCGTGCTGGAAGAGCGCGAGCGAGGCAAAGTACCAGCCGATGAAGTCCCCCTGGTCCCACGAGGCCGCGTTCTGCCCGAGCCAAGCGGCGGCCGCCGCGAGTCGCGGGTCCTGCCGGTCGCTCCGGAGGAAGATCAGCGACAGCATCGAGCCGGCGACCGTCACCCGCGTCGGAGTGCCCGCGCAGAGACCGTCGGCGCGGACCGCCTGGTTGAAGAACCGGAACGCATTCGCGGAGACGTTCGGCGCGATCACAAGCTCCGAGAGCTGCGCGGACTTGAGCGCCATGACCCCGAACGTGCCGGCGAGGATCTCCCCGTTCGACGCCAGGTCGGTGCGGTTCCAGCCGCCGTTCGTCGACTGTTGGGAGGCCAGGTAGTTGATCGCCCTCTGCGCCGGTTCCTTGAGTGGCAGGGCCGCGGTCATCCCGTAAGCTTCCGAGAGCGCGAGGGCTGCCATCGCGTGGTTGAGGAGGAAATCCCCCTGCGCGGGTCCGATCCGCCCCGCGGCGTCCTGCCGGCCCACGAGCCACTGGAGCGACTTCTTCACGACCTCGCCGAGCCTGAGGATGCGGCCGGGGGTCCCCGGGTCCGCGAACTCATCCTTGGAGAGCTGGGAGTAGCCCGCGCCCAGGAACGAGAGCATCGAGAGACCCGTTGCGCCGACCTCCGAAAGGGTGCCCGCTTCGCTCGCGTACGCGCTGGGCCACGAGCCATCGGCCCGTTGCGCCGCGGCCAGCGAGAGCAGTCCCTTCAGGACGGGAGAGAGGGTCGCCGCGTTGCCGCCCGCGCGGGCGACGTAGCTGTAATCCTTCAGAGTTCCCATTCTCGAGAACACGTCGCGGGAGCGCTCAATCTCGTAGACGCTCAGCCGCTCCTTCACGATGAGACCCGTCCGGAATCGCGGATCCTCCAGTTTCGTCTCGCAGGTGTGGCTCTCCCCGTCGTACTCGAAGTTCTCGAGCCGCCCGGCCGAAAAGGCGGCGGGGCGCGTGGGATGGAAGACCGAGTAGATCTCCGGCGTGTCCTCCTCGCGGATCATGTAGATCGCCTCGTCGACGGCAGAGAGCGCGAGGGCCGCCTTCGGGTCGCCGCGGAGCTTCACCTCGACCGTCTCGCCGGGTCGTCCCTTCGCGGGCGCCTCGATCGCCACGTTCATACGGTCGGCGCGGACGAGGATGCCGGCCCGGTCCTGCAGGCCGTTGCAGATCGCGAAGACCTGGACGCCCGGGTCGTGGATCGGGCGCGCGACAAAACGCACTGTCCCGCGGCCGTCCCGGATCGGGACGCGCGCGAGGTCGTAGGCCATGACGTCGCCGAGGAGCACGATCGCCTCCGCCTCGGGCCACGGGGCGCTCACCTGGACCTCGATTTCCTCGCCGCGTCGGTAAAGCTCCTTTGAAGTCCGGACGCTGAACGTGGGGGCCGCGGGTTGGGCCGGCGGAGTGGGCTTCATCTCGTTCGCGTCCGCGGCCGGCTTCGGCTCGGCGGGCTTCGCCGCCTCCGGCGCCCTTCCGCCCACGGGCGCGCGGAAGACGATCGATTTCTGTGCGAGCTCCTCCTCGCCGCGGAGGAGCGCGACCCGCACGCTCTGGCCGTCCTTCGCGGGGATGAACTCGTCCTTGGACTCGACGACGCGGTCGCCGATCGTGCAGCGGAGCCGCGTGCCGGGCACGGGGGCGCCCCACACGTAGCCCGCGCGGACGCGGAGACCGCCGGCCGCGGGCGCGAGGACGACGGCGTAATCGCTCTTCCGGTAGTCAAGGACTTCAAACGGTTGCGAGACGCTGACGCCGTCCAAGGTCACCTTGAGCGCGTACTCGGCGCGGTAGGCGGTGAGGGGGAGCGCGAACTCGCCGTTGAACGTCCCCTGCTCGCCGGTGACGTACGTCCGGTGGAAGAGAGCGGTCTCGCCGCAGCGGATGGAGACGGCGACCTCGCGCTCGGCGCCGGGGAGGAGCCGCGACTCGTCCGTCTTCTGAATCGGCATCCTGGGGAGACGGAGGACGCCGCGGAAGCGCATCGTGTCGCCCGCCTTGTAGACGGGCCGGTCCGTGTGGACGAAGAGGATCGGCGCCGGGGGAGGGAGCGCCGTACGGGCGGAGGCGTCGGTCCTCACCGTGGCGCGGAAGAACTGGCCGTGGCCGGTCACGAAGATCCGCCCGGGGGAATCGGCCGTCGCAGGGGAGGCGAGGAGTCGGTCCGGGCCGGTCGTCCCGAAGACCTGGTCCGCGACCGCGATCGTGACGCCCTCGCGCTCGGTGGAGAAGATCGTCTGGCCGGGGAACGAGAGGGCGTCGATCGCGAGGTCCGCCCGCACCGCGAGGAACGTGCAGGAGAGGCCGGCGGCCTGGGCGGTCACGCGGTACGCCCCGGGCACGCGCACGGGGAGGCGGAGGGTGGAAGAGCCCGCGACGACCGGGACGACCTCGACGTGGGAGTGCTTCGCCTCCGCCTTATCGAGCCACGCCTTGAGCTCGCTCTCCTTCGCGGGGAACGGCCCCTGGAGGCGCGCGAAGGAGAAATTCATGCGGTCGATGGCGCGGGAGTCGAGCTCGACCGGGAACTCGGCGGTGGCCGTCACGCTTGACCTGGTGAAGAGCCTGAAGCGGGGACGGTCCCGGACCTCGACCTGCCAGAGGGCGTCGAGATGGAGCGGGGCGCGGGGATCCCTCGCGAGCGCCGCGGCGTGGCTTGCCAGCGGATCGTCCGGAGGCGCCTTTCCCCACTTGGACAGGAGCGCGGCCGCCTCCTCGCCGAGGCCGATATAGAGGAAGGCGTCCGCGATCCGCCGGAGTTCGCGCGCGTCCCCGCCGACCCGGTGGGCCATGTCGGTGAGGATCCGCGCCTTTGCGCGCCGCTCGACCTCCAGGAGCGACACGGCGCCGTGCACGAGGTAGCAGGAGCGCGCGTCCGCCACCGGGGCGAGCTTGTGGGGATCCTGGAAGGGGGTCGACGCATCCCGGATCACGAACCCGCCGTTCTCGTCGACGTGTCCCACGATCCGGACGCTCCCGGAGAGGGAGGTGGTCGGCCCCAGCCAGGCCTCCTGGATCCGGTCGAGGTCGGGCTCGCGGTTCGGGTCGCTGTCCCCGCAGACGTACCGCTCGCCGCCGGCATCCTCCAGGATGAGCGCCGTCGGGGAGACCAGGCCGAGGACGGTGGCCTTGCAGCATCGGGAGTAGTGCGAGCCCGCGACCCGGGCCTCGGGCGAGGCCGGGTGGAAATCGAAGAGGTGGCGCGCGTGCGCGCAGGCCTCGCGCCCGAAGCCGTGCTTGAGGAAACCGAGGGCGAGCTCCAGTTCGCGTGCGGGCTCGTTTACGAGATAGTACTCGGCGGCCCCGCGCTCCAGGCTCCCGTGCCGGCGGGTGAAGGTCTTCGTGTACGAGTCGCCGGGCCAATCGGTCCCCGGCGCGTGCCAGAGGCGTTCGACCACGTAGCGCCGCGCGTCCTCCGCCGTCTCGAAGCAGTTCGCGGCCTCCATGGCCTTGCTTCGGATCGAGGCGGGCCCTCGCGAGGAGTTGGACTTCAGGAGCGCGCCGCCCCCGGCCAGGAGCAGCAGCGCGATGCCGACCACCAGGGCCTTGCGAGACATGGACCCCCCTTTATGAATGCATCCCTGGGGGGTAAGAACGGAAGGGGGGAGGGAGGGTTCACGAATGTCAAAAACAGACGGTCCGTTTTTGTCGCTTGGCAAAAACGGACCGTCTGTTTTTGCGATTGGATGAACCTTTTCGGGGGGGTGGCGGTTAGAGCGAACGGATGAATTGCGATGGGATCCGGACAGCCACCCACGAGTACCTAAAGGGATGGCTGGAGCCGCGAGAGGCCCAGGCCGTCCGAAGTCACCTGGACGGGTGTACCGCCTGCTCGCAAGAATATAGAAGCGCCGAATCCTCCCTGGCCCTCCTCGAAACTCTCCTCGAAAACCTCCCCGAAATCGAAGCGACCCCCGAAACCTGGAAACGAATCGAATCCTCGATCCCCCCGCGCAAACCCGCCGTCTTCAAGTTCTGGCTCCGAACCGCGGCGGCCGCCAGCATCCTCGTGGCGGCCGCCTCGTTCATCCTTTTGGCCTCGATGCCCCGATCGAGGGCCTTGCCGGTCGTGGCGGAGACCCACAAGGCCCTGAACTGGAACGAGCCCTTCACCGCCCGAGCCTACACGCAGATCGAGATCCCCGACATCGGCACCCTCAAGCTCAAGGAGAACACCACCGTCCGACTCCCCGGCCCGCGCCTCTGCGTCCTCGAATCGGGCGAGCTCTTCGCCGAGATCGTCCCGTCGGGCCGCGGGTTCGAGATACGGACCGGCGAGACGACCGTCACCGTCCACGGCACCAAGTTTGGCGTCGCCTCGTCCGGGGCCGTCTATGTCGTCGAAGGACGGGTCGCGGTCGCCTCGCCCCGAGGTCGACTCGAACTCACCCGGGGCCGGGCGGTCAACGAGGCCCTCGTCGAGGTGAGCGCCGACGACTACGTGCGGTGGCTCGCCCGGTACGAACGACCCGACGTGCGGCTGACCCTCGACCCGCGAGACGCAACGACCATCACCCCCGGCGCCCCCCTGAAGTGGTACCTGAAACTCGAGACCGACGCCCTCGCCCCCCTCTACCTCGGAAAACCGCGCGACCTCTCGCAGTTCCTCACCCTCGTGATCAACGACACGCCCGTGCCCATCGACGCCGCCGGCGTCACGCTCCGGGACGGCGTGGCCGGACCCAACGGACTCGTCCGGCTCGACGTATCCCATTCGTGCGTCCTGGAGTGCGCGGTCGACCCCGCGCTCTTCCGCGAGAAAGGACGCGCCACGGTCCGCGCGGTCTACAACTCGGGCGCCCAGGCGCCCGACGGCGCGTGGGTCGGAACCGTGCGATCCGCCCCGGTCCTCGTGGAGGTGAAATAAGCCGTGAGCGCGCTGGCCGAACGCATGGCGCCCGTGGCGGCGCGACTCGGACGGCTCCGCGGATCCATCAAGCAGCTCTTCGCCCTCGACGGCCTCTCGCGCCTGGTCCTCGCCCTCCTCGCCTTCGCCGCCGTCACGTTCCTCGCCGACTGGGGCCTGGACCTCCCCATTTACATCCGTGTCGTCTTCCTCGCGGGCGGTCTCGGGCTGGCGGGATGGATCCTGGGCCGGCGGGTCTTCAAGCCCCTCGCCGTCCGCATCAGCGACGACGACCTCGCGATCTTCGTCGAGCGGAACTTCCCCGAGCTCAACGACAAGCTCATCTCGGCCATCCAGCTGACGCGGGACCCCGGCACGTCCCCGAGCGGAGCGATGTTCACGAACTCCCCCGAGCTCGTCGAGGCCCTCGTCGCCGACGCCGAACAGTCCACCGCGCAGCTCGACTTCCGGCGCGTGATCGTCCGCGGCCACGTCGGGAAGATCGCCGGCTGGGCCGCGACCGCCGTCGCGATCCTGCTGGCCGCCTCCGCGGCGAGCGCGGTGGTGCGGAATTACGTCTCGATCTACGCGCGGCGCATCGTGGGCCTCAAGGTCTCCTATCCCCACCGCAACCACCTGAAGGTGCTCGACTTCACCGACAACCGGAGGGTCGTCGCCCGCGGGGACGATCTTACCGTTGCCGTCGAGTCCGACGGGCCGACCGACCCCTCGAAGGTCCTCCTGTCGTACACGTTCGACTCCAGCGAGAAGGGCGAGGAGCGGATGACGCCGCTCTCCGGACGCCGCTTCCAGTTCCTGTTCACGCGCGTCACCGGCCCCTTCTCCTTCACCGTGCAGGGCGGCGACCACCATCCCACCGACGAGACTTACCGCGTCGACATCGTCACGCCCCCCGCGGTCGACGCCGTCCGCGTTTTCTACGAGTACCCGCCCTACATGCACAAGCACAACACCCCGCCCGACCGGCCCGAGGCGGCGGGCAACGTCGTCGCGCCCTTCTTCACCAAGGTCCGATTCGACGCGCAGTCGAACGAGGATCTCAAGGGCGTCACGCTCCTCGTGGGCCTCAAGGGCAAGGAGAAGACCACCGAGCTCGAGGTGAAGAAGGACGCCCAGGGGCGCGCGCGCCTCTTCTCCGGGGGGTTCGAGATCGGCGACGTCTCCAGCGAGTACGAGCTCAAGCTGCGGGCGGAGAACGGCCTCTCCAACCGCGACCCCATCCGGTTCGCGGTCAAGGGCGTGAAGGACGAGCCGCCTCGGATCACGGTGCAGGACCCCGTGGGCGACGAGTTCATCACCGAGCTCTGCGAGCGCCCGCTCGAGATCAAGGTGGAGGACGACTACGGCGTGGCACGCATCATCCTCGAGTACCACGTCGTCTCCCAGCAGCCGGAGAAGACCTCCAAGGACTGGGTGGGCGTGGAGTTCAACCGCGAGCAGAACTCGCGGGAGTACGGGGAGCTGGCGATCCTCAGCCAGTACGTGTTCGACGTCTCCAAGCTCAAGCTCACCGCGGGCGACCACGTCGAGCTCCGGTTCCGGGCCGAGGACTTCAAGGACATCGGGGGCCGGAACGCGTCGACCTCCAAGGTCTACAAGCTCTCGGTGGTCTCTCTCGGCACGCTCGAGAAGGAGCTGCAGGACGCGATCGAGAAGATCAAGATCCTCCTGCGGACCCAGAAGGCGAAGCAGGAGAACGCCTGGACCCGCACGGGCCGGCTCATCCAGAACTTCGGCAAGCTCGACTCGCTCACGCCCGAACAGCAGGGCGAGGTCCGCCAGGCGGGCCTCGACCAGAACGAGATCACCTCGAAGCTCGACGGCGCCCGCAAGGACATCCGCCAGATCCAGCGCCGCGGCGTCTACAACAAGATCTACAACGAGACCGCCGCCCAGAAGCTCCAGGGCGCGATCGACGAGCTCGACGGGCTGATCGGCGTGCCGGGCGACGCCACGAAGGACGGCATCGCCCGCGTCGCCGCCGCGCGGCTCGACCAGTCGGCCAAGCTCAAGACCGGCGCCGAGCGGACCGACGCGCTTCGGGACGCGCAGGGCCGCCAGAGCCAGGTGGCCACGGGCATCCAGAGGGCGCTCGACTTCCTCGACAAGTGGTCGAGCTACCAGGAAGTCATCCGCATGGCGCGCGAGCTCAAGGAAGAACAGGACAAGAGAAACAAGGCGCTCAAGGAAGGAAAGTAGGAGGCGATTATGCACCGGTCCCTCGCGGCGATTCTCCTGGCCGCCCTGGCGCTCCCCGTCTTCGCGCAGCCGCAGGACAAGACGCAGGACCAGCAGCGCATCGCGGAGAACCTGCGCAAGCTCGAGACCAAGATGCATGAGCTGGTGGACCAGCTCCGCGCCAAGGGGCAGGAGCAGTACGCCGCCAAGCTCGAACAGGGCCTCAAGAAGCTCCGCGAGGATTTCGTCGGGGTGAAGATCCAGAGGGTGATCGAGGAGCTGAGCAAGAACAACGTCAACCTGGCGCTCGAGGCCGGCGAGCAGGTCTCCAAGTCGCTCGAGAGCCTGATCGCGCTCCTCGAGGACCGCACCGACCCCAAGGAGCTCGAAAAGAAGATCGCCGAGCTCCAGAACGCCCTCCAGAAGACGCAGGAGATCCTCAAGAAGGAGGAGGAGATCCTCAAGCAGAACAAGGACCTCACCGGCCAGATGGAGAAGGAGATCGAGCAGGCCCGCAAGGACCTGGCCGACCTCATCGAGCAGCAGAAGGAGCTCCGGTTCGAGACCGAGAGCGGGAAGCCCTTCGAGCTCATGCAGAAGATGGAGGAGCTGGCCAAGGAGATCGAGAAGCTCCAGGGCGAGCAGAAGAACGTCGAGAAGGCCTTCGACGAGGCGAAGTCCAAGGAGCTCCGCGATGTCGGCGAGCTCGCCAAGAAGCTGAACGACCTGATCGACCGCCAGGAGAAGAACCGGAAGGACCTGGAGGACCAGGCGTCGAAGTCGTCCGCGATCGACAAGGCGATGGCGGAGATGAACAAGCTGATCGAGGACCAGAAGAAGGCGCGCGCGGAGGCCGCGAAGTCCGCCGCGGAGCCGGCGAAGGCCAACGGGAAGGCGCAGGAGAAGGAGCAGAAGGACCTGACCGACCGCACGTGGGGGCTCGGGAACGACCTCTTCCACTCCAAGGCGCTCGAAGCGAAGGACAAGGAGAAGGTCCTCAAGCCCCTCTCCGACGCCTACAACTTCCAGGAGGCCGCCAAGCAGGGCCTCGAGGAGAACGCGTTCGACCTCGCCAAGGGCGACCAGGACCGCGCGCTCAAGGAGCTGGAGAAGGCGCGCGACGAGCTCAAGAAGGTGAAGGACGGCGCCGACAAGGCGAAGCCCGAGGCCGCGGCCAAGCTCCAGAAGGAGCAGGAGCAGATCCAGAAGGACTCGAAGGGGCTGGCCGACGCGATGAAGGAGCAGTCCAAGGCCTCCGAGGCCCAGAGCCCCGCGACCGCGAAGGCGCTCGAGAACGCCGGGCAGAAGACCGAGCAGGGCTCGCAGAGCGCGCAGCAGGCCCAGCAGGACATGCAGAAGGGCCAGAACGAGCAGGCCGGCAAGGACCAGCAGCAGGCGCTCGAGAAGATGAAGGAGGCCCGCCAGGAGCTCGAGAAGCTCCAGAACGCGATGGCCCAGAAGGACACGCCCAAGTTCGGCGAGTCCGCGAAGAAGCAGGAGGAGCTCTCGAAGAAGGCGGCCGAGCTCGCCCAGAAGCTCAACGAGATGGCGCGCACCCCCGCCGCCCAGATGCAGACCCAGGACGCCCAGGCGCAGCTCCTCGAGGCGACCGCCGAGATGAAGGGCGCCGAGCAGAGCATGCAGCAGGGTTCCGAGCAGATGCAGAAGGGCCAGTCCGGCCAGGCCCAGCAGTCCCAGGCCCAGGCCCAGCAGAACATGGAGAAGGCCAAGCAGGCGCTCCGGAACGCCAAGGAGCAGATGAACGAGAACAAGGACCCGAACTGGAAGGAGCTCGCCGAGAAGCAGAAGAAGCTCGAGGAGCAGCTCCAGCAGAAGGTCTCGAAGGTGCTGGAGCAGAAGGCCAAGGAGGAGAAGGACGAGAAGCGGGCCGACAACCTCAAGCAGGCGGCCGAGAAGTCCCAGCAGGCCCAGGGGGACATGAAGCAGGCCCAGCAGAACCTGGACAAGCAGCAGCCCCAGGGCGCGCCGGCCGCCCAGCAGCAAAAGGACGCCCAGAAAAAGATGGAGGAGGCGAAGAAGAAGCTCGACGACCTCGCCAAGCGGCCGCTCAACGACGAGGAGAAAAAGAAGGCCGAGCAGCTCGCCAAGAAGCAGGAGCAGAACAAGAACCTGACCGACGAGCTCGAGAAGCAGCTCGAGCAGATGGCCAAGGAGCAGGCCAAGCGCAGCGCCCAGAGCGCCAAGGGCAACATGCAGCAGGCCCAGAAGAACCTCCAGCAGAGCCAGCCCAAGGACTCCCAGGACGACGAGGAGAAGGCCATCGAGGACCTCAAGCAGGCCGAGCAGGAGCTCAAGGACGCGATCGAGGAGCTCAAGCGGCAGGCGGAGGAGGAGCAGATGGTCGAGCTCCAGACCGAGCTCCGGAAGATCATCGACGTCCAGGAGAACATGATCAACAAGGTCACCAAGGACCTCGACGAGAGCCGGAAGAAGAAGGGCTCGCTGGACCGCCTCGAGGTGACGAAGTCCAAGACGCTCGCCAAGTCGCAGAAGGACCTGTCGGTCAGCCTCCAGGAGATCGACAAGAAGCTCAAGGGCGACAACGTCGATGTCTTCCGCTACGTGATCTCGAGCGTCATCGGCGACATGAACGACGCGTCGTCCAACCTGAACGAGTTCGAGACCGGCCTGAAGACGCAGGACCTGCAGGCCGAGGCGGTCCGGAAGATGAAGGACCTGCTCGAGGCGTTCGACATCAAGCGCAAGCAGTCGAAGGGCCAGGGTCAGGGGCAGGGCCAGGGCCAGGGCGGCGGCAAGAAGCCGCTCGTGCCGGACCTCGTCCAGCTCAACATGATGAAGAAGCTGCAGGAGCAGCTCCTCCTGCGGACGAAGGACGTGCGCAAAGGGTACCGCACGGACCGGGACGACATGGCGCCCTCGGAGAAGCAGCTCCTCCGGCGGCTGTCCGACGAGCAGGACAAGCTGGGCGACCTGATGAGGCGGTTCATTGACAAGTTCGACGAGCAGAAGAAGAAGTACGACAAGGAAAACGATCCGAAGCGGGGGGATGAGTAATGAGTGCCATGAGATTGCTGGGCTGGCTCTGCGTCGTGCCGTTCGCCCTGTGGGTCGGGGCGGCCTTCGCCCAGGACAAGCCCCAGGATCCGGAGAAGCCGAAGCCGGACGACAAGTTCCGTCCCGAGACGCCGAAGAAGGACGAGGAGGAGGACCTCACGCCCGAGAAGGCGATGCAGATGCTCAAGGAGGTCCGCGAGCTCCAGGAGCTGGCGGCAGAGCTTTTGAACGCCTCGGCACAGGGGAAGGCGCTCGAGACGGAGCAGGCCCTGCTGGCGAAGCTGAAGGGCCTGCTCAAAGACGAGGACAAGGCCGATCCGCAGGCGGCGCAGAAGAAGATCCTCGAGAAGATCGAGCGCCTGATGGGGAAGTCCGAAGGGAACCAGAAGGACGCGGTCGACAAGATGGGCGAGATCATCCGGAAGGCGAAGTCGGGACAGGGGCAGGGCCAGGGGCAGCCGAAGCCCGGCGAGAAGCAGAAGCAGCAGCAACAGCAGCAGGCGCAGCGCCCCCAGCAGCCGTCGAGCCCCGCGACCTCCCCCTACGATCCGAACCGCCAGGGCGACCCGATCAACAAGTTCCGCTCCAAGGGCGACCGGACGGCCCGGTGGGGCGACCTGCCGTCACGCCTGCGCGAGCCGTTCCTGAACGGCAAGCGGGACCTCGACGACTACCCGCCCGAGTTCCAGCAGCTGCTCAAGGAGTATTTCGAGAAGATGATCGGCGACAAATAACAGCCCGTGGTAGAATCGGAAGTGGCTGAAGTGGAAGTGGATGCGAGGAGGTCGGTCGTGAGACGTTCGTGGATCCTCTGGGCGGCCCCGTTCGCGCTATGGACGGGCGCCGCGTTCGCGCAGGACAAGCCCGACGCTCCGAAGCCCGACGACAAGTTCCGTCCCGAGACGCCGAAGAAGGACGAGGAGGAGGACCTCACGCCCGAGAAGGCGATGCAGATGCTCAAGGAGGTCCGCGAGCTCCAGGACTTTGCGGCGGAGCTTTTGAACGCCTCGGCGCAGGGGAAGGCGCTCGCGACCGAGAAGGAGCTGATCGACAGGATGAAGAAACTGCTCGACGAGGACAAGTCCAACCCTGAGGCCGCGCAGAAGAAGATCCTGGAAAAGATCGAGCGCCTGATGGGGAAGTCCGAGGGGAACCAGAAGGACGCCGTCGACAAGATGGGCGAAATCATCCGGAAGGCCAAGGCCTGCCAGGGGAGCGGCTCGTGCAACAAGCCCGGCGACCCGCAGCAGCAGAAGCAGTCGCAACAGCAGCAGGCCAAGAAGCCGCAGCAGCCCTCCAACCCCGCCATCTCGCCTTACGAACCGAACCGCCAAGGCGACCCGATCAACAAGTTCCGTTCGAAAGGGGAACGGACGGGCCGGTGGGGCGACCTGCCGTCGCGTCTCCGCGAGCCCTTCCTGAACGGCAAGCGCGACCTCGACGATTATCCGCCCGAGTTCCAGCAGCTGCTCAAGGAGTACTTCAAGGAGATCTCGGGGGGCGAGAAGTAAGCCGGGACCCGCAACACCACGAGGGGCGGATCCCCAAGGGGGGCCGTCCTTATTTCTTCCCCGCGAAGAGGGTTGAAAGTCCCCGGCGCAACGGGGACCTCCCGGGCGGGGTAGGACATACGGGGATCGAAGAGGAGGCTGCTCATGGGTACCGCTCTCTTGGCGCTCGCGTACACGCTCACCGCCGCCTTGGCGCAGGAGCCCAAGGATCCTGAGACCATCCTCCAATCCTTCGACTCGGAGCTCCAGAAGGGGATCAAGACGGCGCCCAAGGATCCCTCCACCCGGACCAAGCTCATCGCGACCTCCAAGGTGGTCTTCGACCAGGACATGAAGAGCGCGACGCTCAAGGCCCCCCGGTCGAAGTGGGACTGCCACCAGCAGTACATCGAGAACCTGATCGCGGCCGAGAAGCGATACGGCGATGCGGACACGAAGGTCGAGCGCGTCGCCTGGCTCGCCGCCAGCAAGGTCGTCCTCCAGTTCCGGCTCACCCACGCCAACGAGCCCGCCGACAAGCCGACGACGGACGAGGCCTTCACCGAGCTCTTCACGGCGATCGACAAGGTCCGGAAAGACTTCCCCTCCCCGAACAGCGCCGACGTGCGGACGCTGGGCTACTCCGCCGCGAAACAGGTCTTTAGCGACCGGCTGGCGACGGCGCGGGCCTCGGGGCGCGACCCGCAGTCCGCCTACGCGGAGCACCTCATCAAGGTCGACAAGGAGTATCCGCTTCCCCAGGCGGCCCCTCCGCCCAGCCAGGCCTCGGCTGCCGCCGGCAAGACCAAGTCGGCGGGGGGCGGCAAGTCCCCGAAGGGCGGGGGCGGCGGCGATACCCCGGCCCCCGAGAAGAAGGAGACGGACTTCCACACGGAGCCCAACCAGCTCCTGAAGACCGCGGCCAAGGCGGCCTTCGATCGCGCGCTCGCGGCCCCGAAGCAGTAGGGGATTACCACCGCCCCTTCCGGAGCAGGAGCCAGGGGAGAGCGCACGCGCCGGCCACCACGCCGGCCATTCCCGCCCAGCCTTTCATCGCCTCGGCGTTCGCCGCCACGTCCGCGGGATCCGGCGAGAGGAGCAGGCCCGGCGCCGGATCGCGCACGAGGACGCGGCGGTCCCCGAGGCGGCCCACCACCGTGACCTCCGCGGAGAAGGGCAGCCAGTGTTGAGTCATCCGGTAGTCGGTCTCCGAGAAGAACGGCCCGAGGCAGCCCGCGCTCTCATAGTCCGTCGCGCGGCGCGGGCCCTTGACTTCCGTGGGCGGGTCGGCGACTTCGACCTCCTCGCCTCCCACCGTCACCGTGAACGTTGCTATCCGCGAGGAGTCCTGGGTCGTGTGCCAATACCGCCGCCGCGAGACCAGGCGCCAGGCCGGCGATTCGAGCTCCTCCTCGTGCAGTCGGTACCAGAGGCACGGCCCGATTCCGCGGACGTCGAGCGGCTGGAGAATTTTCACCGTCCCGTGCACGGCGACCCCTTCGCCCGGCGCGCCGCGGGCGATGAAGCGGGTGAGCGAGCGGAGGCGTTGGGCCTGGCGCAGGCTCTGCAGGCTGATCGATCCAAGCCACGCGACGCCGGCGCCGCCAAGGACCAGGAGGAGGATCCAAGACATGGGGGGGTCCCGGACAGCGTGCCCGGGAACGCGCGGAGGGGCTACCGCTTTCGGAGGAGCGGCTTGCCGGCGAGGAAGAGCTCGAGGTCGCGGCGCAGGTCGCGCGCGGTCTTGTACCGGCCGTCGGGATTGATTGCCATCATGCGGTGGACGATCGCCTCGAGCGCCTGCGGGAGCGCGGGACGGCGGAGCCGGAGCGACGGGCGCGGTTTCTCGAGGTGCTTGCGGATGACCGAGTCGGGGGACCGCCCCTCGAACGGCCGCTTCCCCGTCAGCGCCTGGAAGAGCGTGACCCCGAGCGAGTAGAGATCCGAGCGGCCGTCGGCGGACAGCCCCTGGGCCTGCTCGGGAGACACGTAGAAGGGCGTACCCATCACGCTCCCGTCCTCGTTCTTCTCGCGCTGCCCCACGTCCTGCGCGAGCCCGAAGTCGGTGATCTTGATCTGCCCGCGCCGGCCGAGCAGGATGTTGCCCGGCTTGATGTCGCGGTGGACGACGCCCGCCGCGTGCGCGTGCTCGAGGGCGCGGGCGACCTCGATCGCGACCTGCGCGGCCCGGCGCGGCGGGAGCGGGCCCTTGCGGCGGAGGTGGACGTCGAGGTCCTCGCCCTCCACGTACTCCATGACGATGAAGAGGCGGCCGTTCTCCTCGTCGACGTCGTGGATGGTCACGATGTTCTCGTGGTCGAGGCGCGCGGCGGCGATCGCCTCCTTCTCGAAGCGCGAGAGCTCCTCGGGGTCGCTCGAGAGGTCGCGCGACAGGATCTTGATCGCCACGCGCCGCTTGAGGAAGAGGTGCTCTCCGAGGTAGACGCTGCCCATCCCGCCCTTCCCGATGAACTGGAGCAGGCGGCACTTGCCGAAGGACTGGCCGATGAGCGGCGCGGACGTGGGTTCCATGGGAAAAACTTACCCCTCTCTCCAGGTTTGAGGCGCGCGCATTATATCAGCGGCCCGGGGGAGTTCAAGGCCAAAGAAGGCCGGGAAGATTCGCCGCAAAGGAGAGAACCTCTTTGTGACGGTTCTTACTTCGTGGCGCGGAGGGCGGCGTCGACCTTCGCGGCCGAGGCGCCGAGCTTCTCGCGCACGGTGGTGAGCCGCTCCGCGATCTCGCGCGCGTCGCGCGTCTGGGCGAGCGCGGTCTCGACGAGGTCGTCGAGCGCGGGCCGGCACTCGGGCCGGATGTCGCGGCCGAGGATCACGTGGTCGAGCGCGAGCCGGGCCTCCCCGTCGACGAGCAGGAAGTGCGCCAGGTCGAGCTCGGTGATGTCCCGCCCCTTGCGCGCGTACTCGACGATGGTCTCCGCGTGGACGGCGGAGAGCGGCGTGAAGGCGTAGGAGGTCACGCGCCCGTCGCGGAGGCGCAGCGCGGGCTGCCGCTCGGCGGCGACGACGGTGCGGTACTGGGAGACGACGCGGAGCGCGGTCGCGAGCTTCGCCGCGGCCTTCGAGGGCGCGCCCTTCGACGGGAGGCGCTTCAGGACGGGTGCGTAGTCGCGGTCGGCGACCTGGCGGCGGTCGGTGTCGGAGAGGATGCCGCGGAAGAGCGCGGGGTCGGTGGGCGCGGGCGGGGCGGCGGTCTCGGGCTTCGGCTTCGCGTCGAGGCGCGCGAGGCCGTCGCGGGTCTCGGCGGTGTCGCGGAGACGGGTCGCCTCCTGGTAGAGGCCGCGGGCGCTCGCGAAGTCGCCCTTGGCCTCGGCGAGGGCGGCCTGCTTGACGAGGTCGTCGTGGGCGGCGTCGGGCGCGCGGCCGGCGAAGAGGAAGACGCAGGCGGCGGCGCCGGCGAGGGCGACCAGGAACGCGACGGCGAAGGCGAGGAAGGCGGAGCCGGGCTTCGGGGGGGCCGCCGGGACCGGGGGCGTCGCGGCCACGGGGTCCGGGGCGGGGGCCGCGGCCTTCCTCGAATAGGTCCCCTTGAGGAACGCCTCGAGCGCGCGGGCGAATTCCATCACGTCCTGGAACCGCTTCTCGGGCTTCTTCTCGAGGGCCTTGAGGATCACCTCGGCCAGGTAGTCGGGGAGGTCGGGGACGTAGAGCCGCGGGTCCTTGGGCTTCTCGTGGATCTGCTTGTAGAGGACCGACATGTGGGTCTCGCCCGAGAAGGGGCGCACGCCGGTCACGAGGAGGTAGAGGCAGACGCCGAGCGAGTAGAGGTCGCTCCGCGGGTCGGCGCGCTTGCCCTCGGCCTGCTCGGGGGCGAGGTACCAGGGGGTGCCCATGACGGCGCCGGCGACGGTGAGGGTGGTCTTGTCCTCCGCATCGAAGGCGAGGCCGAAGTCGACGATCTTCACCTCGCCCTTCGAGGAGATCAGGATGTTCGCGGGCTTGATGTCGCGGTGGACGATGCCGTCGGCGTGGACGGCCTGGAGGCCGCGGCAGACCT
Organism: Planctomycetota bacterium; assembly: GCA_041482015.1. Classification (GTDB taxonomy): domain Bacteria; phylum Planctomycetota; class MHYJ01; order MHYJ01; family JACPRB01; genus JACQFK01. The sequence goes on from JBGPCZ010000002.1 coordinate 42,522, forward strand.
CGAAGGCGATGCGGGCGGCCTCGCGGGGCTCGAGCTTCTTCGCGTCGTCGAGGAGCTCCTGGAGGTTCATGCCCTCGACGTAGGCCATGACGATGAAGTGAAGGTTGTTCTCCTCGCCGATGTCGTAGACCTCGACGAGGTTGGGGTGTTCGAGGCGGGCGGCCGACTCGGCCTCGCGGCGGAAGCGCTGGAGGAGCTCCTCGTTGCGGGTCAGGTCGGGCGGGAGGATCTTGATGGCGACGGTCTTGTTCATCTCGGCGTGGGTGCCGAGGTAGACGTCGCCCATGCCGCCGCGGCCGAGGCGCTTGAGGAGACGGCACTTGCCGACGGTGCGGCCGATCATCTTGTCCTGGAGGGAGGAGGAGACTCGGGTGATGGGGGTGCGGCTGGCGGCGCCCGGCGGCGTGGCGGCGGGCGCACCGGCCTTGTTCGATGGAACGGGCGAGGCCGACATGGCTTCCCCTCTCTCTCCTCTATCCGTGTTATACAATTTATAACATACAACTTCCCCCCCGGCCACCAAAAAATGGATTTCGGTGTCAGTGGGGGTCTCGGCCAGCGTCGAGCGTAGTGGAGGTCCAAAACCTGCCTCGCAGATTTTGGCACTTATGGACTGGCAGAAACTGGCGGGGACGTACGGGGACCGCGTCTTCCTGGTGGTGCGGAGCATCCTCCGGGACGAGTCGCTGTCGCACGACGTCGCCCAGGAGGCGCTCCTCAAGATCGGGCGGGCGCTGAACGGGACGACCCCGGTCAAGGACTACGAGGCGTGGGTGCTGACGGTCGCCGGGAATGCCGCCCGCGACGCCCTCAGGAGCAGACAACGGAGGCGCGAAGTGACCATCGAACAGGACGTCGTCGACGACCGGAGCCCCGACCGGGGTCTCCTCCAGGAGGAGTCGCGGGAGCGCGTGACCCGCGCCCTCGAGGCCCTGCCCGCGGGCGCCCGCGACATCCTCCTCCTGAAATTCCGGCAGGGCCTCACCGGTCCGCAGATCGCCTCGGCCCTCGGCCTCTCCCTTTCCGCCGCCTGGCAGCAGATGTCCCGCGCGATGAAACTTCTCAGGTCCAAACTTTCGGAGCCCACATGAGCTGTCCCACGGTCGACACCCTCGAGCGCCTCGCGCTCGGATTCCTCGACGACGAAGCGCCGGTCCGTTCCCACGTGACCGGCTGCGCCGCCTGCGCGAAGCAGATGGACGCGCTGGCCGGCGATCACGCGGCCATCGCAGCCGCGGCCAAGGACGTGCGCGTTCCGCGGATTGCCGAGCCGCGCCGCCGCCGCGCGCCCTGGCGTCCGATCGCCCTCGCCGCCGGACTTCTCGTGACGGTGCTGGTGGGAGTGATCCTGACGACCTCGAGTGTCGATCGCGCGACCTCTGGAATGCCCCCCGCCGAGGAAGCAATGAAGCGGAGTCAGTACTTCGACACCCCCATGGCTGACCCGGAGACGGTGTCGCCCAGATCCGCACCCTCGGTGACACCTGTACTCAAGCCGCCCCCGCCGCCCGCGTTGGAAGCAGGGGCGCGCGTGCCCGACAACACTTTCCGGGGCCCCGGCCTCAACCCGACCGTCGATCCCACGAAGGACCCGCTCTCCACGTTCGCGCTCGACGTCGACACCGCGAGCTACACGATCGTCCGGCGCTACCTGAAGGACGGCATGCTCCCGCCCCCCGACGCCGTCCGCCTCGAGGAGTTCGTGAACTACTTCCGCTACGCCGACCCGAGGCCGCCCAAGGGCGCCTTCCAGGTCATCCTCGAGGCCGCGCCCTCTCCCTTTGACCCCGATCTCCACCTCCTTCGCATCGCCGTCCAGGCGAAGGAGATCGCCGACACCGATCGCAAGGACTGCATCCTCACGTTCGTCATCGACGTCTCGGGCTCCATGTCGATGGAGAACCGCCTCGCCCTCGTCAAGCGCTCGCTCCGGGCCCTCGTCGAGCGGCTCCGCCCGACCGACAAGGTCGGCATCGTCGTCTACGGCACCACCGGACGGAAACTTCTCGACCCGACGCCCGCCAGCCGCCGCGCCGAGATCCTCGGTATCATCGACGAGCTTCGCACCGAGGGCTCGACCAACCTCGAAGACGGCGTGAACATCGGCTACGACCTCGCCGCGAGGCACTTCAATCCGAGCGCGACGAACCGCGTCATCATCTGCACCGACGGCGTCGCCAACAACGGCGTCACCGACCCCGAGCTCCTCGTGAAGAACGTGTCTGACAAGGCGTCGAAGGGAATCTGGCTCTCGGTGCTCGGCTTCGGCATGGGAAACCTGAACGACGCGCTCATGGAGAAGCTGGCCGACAAGGGGAAGGGTAACTATGCCTACATCGACGACTTCAAGGAGGCGAAGAAGATCTTCACCGAGAAGCTCACCGGCATGCTCGAGGTCGTCGCCGCCGACGCGAAGGTCCAGGTCGAGTTCGACCCGCGGACCGTGGCGGAGTTCCGCCAGCTCGGCTACGAGAACCGCCGGCTCGCCCATGCGGACTTCCGGAACGACAAGGTCGACGCGGGCGAGGTCGGGGCGAATCACCACGTGACCGCGCTCTACGAGATCAAGCTCAAGCCCGGCGCCGAGGGGCGCCTCGCGACGGTCCGCCTCCGCTACAAGGAGCCCGACACGAAAGAGGTCGTCGAATCGCAGGAGTCGCTCGGCCGCGCCCAAGTCCTGGGCTCGGTGAACGCGGCCTCGCCCTCGTATCGCCTCGCCGCGACGGTCGCCCAGTTCGCCGAGATCCTCCGCAACGGGCCGCGCGCGAAGGCGGTGACGCTGGAGAAGGTCCTCGAGGAGGCCTCTCGCGCCTCGGCCGACCTCAAACACCCCGAGGACGCGGTCGAGTTCATGGAGCTCGTCAAGCGGGCCGCGGAGCTGAAGAAGTAGGGTACAATGGCTCCATGGCGCCGGCGTCCCTGGCCTGCCCGCAGTGCCGGAAGAACTACAAGGTCAAGGAGTACGATCCGGCTCGCTCGTACAGCTGCCCGGCGTGCAAGGGGCCCCTCGTGGGCGAGGCGTCGCAGGCCCCTACGGTGGCCGTCAAGCCCGGGATCGGCTTCCGCGACGAGCCGCCGCCGCCCCCGCGCGAGATCCCCGTCCGCCTCGGCAAGTACCTGATCGACAGCGAGATCGCACGCGGCGGCATGGGCGTGGTCTACAAGGGCCGGCAGGAAGGCCTCGACCGCGTGGTCGCGATCAAGATGCTCCTCGGGGGATTCGCGGCCGATCCCGCGTCGCTCCAGCGGTTCCACCGCGAGGCCCGCGCGGCGGCGCGCCTCAGACACCCGAACATCGTCGCGATCCACGAGGTCGGCGATTCCAACGGCCTCCCCTTCTTCACGATGGACTTCATCGAGGGGAAGAGCCTCGACCGCCTCCTCCTCGACGGGCCGATGCGGCCGGAGCTCGCGGCCCGGCTCCTTCGCGACATCGCCCGCGCGGCCCACTACGCGCACGAGCAGGGGATCATCCACCGCGACCTCAAGCCGGGAAACATCCTGGTGGACGGCGAGGGGAAACCGCTCGTCACCGATTTCGGCCTCGCGAAGGACGTCGACTCGAAGTCGCTGCTCTCCGTGACGGGCGACGTCATGGGCACGCCCGCCTTCATGGCGCCCGAGCAGGCCGAGGGGCGCGTCCGCGAGATCGACCGGCAGACGGACGTCTACTCGCTGGGCGCGGTCCTCTACCGCATCCTCACCGGCCGCGTGCCCTTCGATGCTCCGACGGTGGCGGCGACGATCTACAAGGTGATCCACGAGTACACGACCGAGCCGGTCCGCCTCAATCCGCGGGTCCCCGCCGAGCTCTCGGCCATCTGCATGAAGGCGATGGACAAGGAGAAGAAGGGGCGGTACGCGACGGCCGGGGAGCTCGCCGACGACCTGGACCGCTTCCTCTCCGGCGAGCCGGTGGCGGCGCGGCCGGTCACGGCGTGGCAGCTCCTCCGACGGAAGCTCCGGCAGCAGCGGAAGGCGGTCGCGGCCGCGGGGGTCGTCGCCGCGATCGCGCTCGTGGCGATCGTCGCGATCCTCCTCGTGGGCGGCAAGAGCGACCTCGACCTGATCGAGGAGAACCTCGCAAAGCCGGAGCTGCGCCTGACCGCGCTCGGCTCGCTCGTCGACGGGCTCGACCGGTTCAAGGACCGGAAGCGGGCCCTCGCCCTCGCGAAGGCCGCGATCGAGAAGGGGAGGGACGACGCCTCGCGGGAGCTGGCCTACGCGAAGCCCGTGGCGGATCTTGCGGAGGCGTACGCCGCGCACCTCCCGATCGAGAAGCCCGAGAAGCTGCGGATCCGCCTGGTCCAGCTGCTCGCGAAACTGAAATCGCGGGCGGCCGTGCCGGGCGTCGTCGACCTCCTCTACTCGGCTCGGGGCCCCGTCCGGCTCGAGGCGGTGCGGTTCTTCAAGGCGGTCCCCGACATTCGCGCGTTTCACGCGCTGGGGGCGCTCGTCTCCGACCGCGAGTGCGGCGAGGAGGCGCGGCAGGCGATCCAGCGGCTCTACGTGGGGAACGTGATCGCGTTCTACAACCCGTCGGCGGGGAAGATCGGGGGTGCGATCTCGGACCTCGGCTCGGCGATCGAGAAGTACAACAAGCAGATGGACGACCTGCTCCGCGAGACGGGGTCAAAGGGACCGAAGGACGGCGTGGAGATGGCGATTGTCGCGCTGCGCTCGCCCGACCGCGACGCGCGGACGAAGGCGGCGTACGAGCTGGGCGAATCGAAGGATGGCCGGGCGCGCGAGCCGCTCTTCGCGGCGCTCCAGGACGCCGACGACGGCGTGGCGCGCCTGGCGGCCGCGTCGCTCGCCGCGCTCGGCGCGGTGGAGTACCGCGACCGGATCGTCGAGCAGCTCAAGGCGCCGCGGGCGGTCGTCCGGCGGAACGCGGCCTTCCTTTTGGGGAAATCGGGCGACAAGTCCGGGCGCCCGGCGATCGAGTCGGCCTACAAGTCCGAGTCGGACGCCGACGCAAAGTACGCGATGGAGGACGCGCTGGTCCTTCTGCGCTGACCTACTTCGGCGGTTCGTCGCCGATCTTCTTGAACTTCCGGATGTACTGGAAGGCGAAGACCGCGCCGGCGCCAAGCGCCGCCGAGAGGAAGATGATCAGCGCGATCGGCATGTCCACCCGGAACAGCAGGAAGTGGACCTCGACCGATCGGAAGTTCAGGAAGATCCACAGGAGGAGCAGCGCGACGAGGGTCCAGCCGACGATCTGCCGGATCTTGGCGGCGTTCATCGCGGCCTACGGCTTGGCGGGGAGGGGGGCGATGTCCTTCTCTTTCGCCTTCGCCTGGAACGCCGCCCGCAACTGGTCCACGTAGTCGCGGACCATGAGGACCACGTCGCGCGTGTGGCGCACGACGAGCTGTCCCTCGACCACCTGGAGGCGCACCTCCGAGAAGCCCCACGCGAACGGCTGGACGTGCGTCCGCACGTCCTCGACGAGCCGCTCGGGCTGGCCGTAGTTGGGCAGGAGGTCCTCCACGCGGACCGAGCTGTCGACGAAGACGGCGCCGGCCCGCGCGTACTGCGAGTCGCGGATCGCGCGCTTGTACTCGAGGATCGCGAGTTGCGCCTCGGCAAGGACCTGCAGGCGCTTCGCATGGCCGAGCTGACGCTGCGCGGCCGGGGTGTCGGCCAGGTTGAACTTCTCGTCACCGGCGGCGTAGGCCCCCGTGTTCTGGCGCGACTGCAGGTCGGCCTCCAGGTTGAAGACCTGCGTGTCCCACCACTTCTTCTCTTCCTTCTTGTGCTCGATCTGGTCGTCGAGCTGGGTGGACTTTCGGTACATCTCCTCGGCGTGGCGGCGGTTGAAGTACTGGATCCGCTCGTCCTGCCCGCGCGACTTCCAGTCGGCGAAGAAGAGGGCCATCGCGTAGTCGGTCTCGTCGCGCGTCGCGAGGCGCTGGGTGCGCGTCCCCTGGGGCAGCGCGTAATTGATGACCGTGACCACCTCTTCCCGGAGCGACTCGTCCTCGTACATGTAGAGGAAGAACTCCTTGCGGACGTGGGCGTCGAGGATCCGGAAGTCGGCCGGCTTCCGGAGGAGGTGCTCCATGAGCGGCGGGGGAATCGCGTAAGGAAAGATCTTGGTGCTGTCGGTCATCCCCGGGTAGTTGCGGATCTCGGCGGGCTCCTCCACGCGGCTGGACCACGTGTCCCCCGGGGCGCAGGCGGCGAGGGAGATGAGGAGATAGGAGGAGATGTAGAGATAAGAGCCGACGCGCAGGGCAACCGCCGGACCGGCCATCACGGAATCTCCTCCGATCCCCCTATCCCCTGACGCGCTAGACGCCGTAAAACTTGCGGTGGAGGGCCTGGACGGCCTTCGGGCAGTCGGCGTCGTCGACCACGAACCCGATGCTGATCTTAGAGGCGCCCTGGGAGATCATCAAGACATTTACGCCCGCCTCCTTGAGCGCCTGGAAGGTGTCGGCCGCGATGCCGGGCGTGCTCCGCAGCCCCTCGCCCACCACGCAGACGATCGCCTTGTCCTTCTCGACGGTCACCTCCGCGAATTGCCGGAGGTCGGCGACGGCGGCCTCGAGGTTGCGGTTGGAGTCGAGCGTCACCGAGACGGAGACCTCGCTCGTCGAGACCATGTCGATCGAGATCTTGTGGCGGGCGAAGATGTCGAAGATCTTCGCGAGGAAGCCGTGGCCCTGGAGCATCCGGGGCGTGGTGATGGTCAGGATCAGGTTGTGCAGGTTGTGGGCGATCGACTTCGGGCCCTTCGCGGCCGACTTCGCCTCGGCGACGATCGGCGTCCCGGGGTGGTCGGGCTTGAACGTGTTCAGGCACCGGACCGGGATCCGCTTCCGCACCGCGGGGGTGATCGTGGCCGGGTGCAGGACCTTGCCGCCGTAGTAGGCGAGCTCGCTCGCCTCGGTGAACGTGAGCGCGTCGATCGCCTTCGCGGTCGGCGCGAGGCGCGGGTCGGCGGTCATGATGCCGTCCACGTCGCTCCAGATCTCGATCTCCTCGGCGTCGCAGGCGGCGCCGATGATGGTGGCCGAGTAGTCCGAGCCGTTCCGCCCCAGCGTCGTGATGTCGCCGTTCTTCGTCTTGCCGACGTAGCCCGTGATGATCGGGAGCTTCGTCATCTTCGAGATGTGCCTCTTGATCTCCGCGTCCGCCTCGGGGAGCGGCTGGGCGCCGCCGAACTCGTCGTTCGTCAGGAGCCCGATGTCGAATGCGTCGTGCTGCTCGGCGGGGACGCCCGCCTTGTTGAAGAAGGCGGCGATGAGCCGGGTCGAGAATCGCTCGCCGAACGAGACGACGTAGTCGAGCGTGCGTGGCGTCAGCTCCTTGACGAGCGAGATCCCCTTGAGGAGGACCTCGAGCTCGGCCATCTCGCTCTTGAGGAGATCGGGCGGCAGGCCCATCTCCTTGGCCGTGTCGTCGTGGCGCTGGCGGATCTTGTCGACGGACGGGGCCTGGCCCTTGACCGCCTCCTCGCCCAGCTTGAAGAGGTCGTCGGTGACGCCGCGGAAGGCGCTCACGACGAGGACGGGCTTCCGCGGAAGGCGGCCCTTGACGATCTCGACCACGTTGCGGATGCGCTCGCTCGTGGCGACGGAGCTGCCGCCGAATTTCATGACGATCATAGGGCGGACATTATTCGGAATGGGGCATCAGGAATCAAGCGGAAGTCGAGGCCCTACTTCTTGGGCGAAGGACGAAGGACGACCGAAGGCGGAACCTTTGTGTCGACCGTCACCTTGTCGAAGACCTGGATCTCGGACAGCATCACGCCCCAGCCCTTACGGGCCGCGCAGGTCACGCGGACGTAGCGCGCGGAGACGGGCTTCTCAAGGAGGATCCGGTAGGCGTACGCGAGCCGGCCGCCCGCGGGGAGCGACTCGTACTGCAGCGCATCCTCCAGCTCCCACCCGACCCAGTCCGCGGGAGGATCGAAGACCTGGTTGAACGCGGCCGAGCCCGCCTTGGTGAACGTCTTCCCGTCGGCCGAGGTCTCGACCGTGATCGACTCCGGGTAGGTCAGATGAAATCCGCCCTCCTGGCCCGCGTGGACCCGCACGGCGGCGATCGGCTGCGAGGAGCCGAGGTCGATCGTCGCGACGGGCGAGACGTCTTTCTCGAAGATCACGTTCGTCGGCATCCATTTGACCGAGACGTACTCCTCGGGCGGCGCGATGACGCCGTCGGTGAGGTCGTTCCCGCCGTCGGGGTTCTTGTCGCTCTGCTTCCCTTCGAGCGTGTAGGTCTTGCCCTTCGCCAGGTTCACCCCCCATGCGTACTTCGCGCGGACCGCCCCCGCGCCCGGCCCGACATCCTTGCCATCCGAGTAACCCGGCTTCGCCTTGTCGCCCAGGCTCATCTTCACCCACTTCATTGTGGGATCACGAAAGCCGCCCACGTGGATCGTGTACTCGTGCTCGGGCGAGCGCACGATCTCCGTGTGGGTCCGCTCGACGTCGCCGTCGGCCCGGTGCTCCACCCAGCCGTAGGTCACCTCGATGGGCGCGAACGCCGCGTTCTTCGCCTTGTGATGGACCGTCATGAGCGCCGTCTGGATCCCCGGCGCCTGCCACTTCTCGCCGTCGCCCGCGGCCTCGAACTCGTACCGGAAATAAACCTGCTTCTGGTCGGCGGGCACCTTGTCCACGACCGTGTTCGCGACGAGGTCAAAGGGAAGCGCCCCGTCGGTCTTCTTCCAGTCCTCCGTGAACGTCTTGCCGTCCCACGAGTGGAGCAGGCTCACCCGCTCGCCCGTCGCCTTGACCGTGACGTTCCCGCCGAAGGAGACGTCGACGATCGGCGTGGGGGCCTCGATCTTCCAGGTGACCGACCCGACGCCCTTTCCCGCTGGGCGGAGGGTGGCGACGTTGAAGTAGGGCTTGTCGTTCACCTCGATCGCTTTCTCCTCGAAGGCCGTCTTCTTGTGGTTCCCGCCGATGAGCGAGGGCTGGAGCTGGATCGTCTCCGCCTGCTTGCCGAGCCGCACCTGCACGCGGTTCGCACCGCGGGCGAGTTTCGGGAGCGACGGCCGGTTGATCTGGGTGATCGTCTCGATCTCGAGCGCGTCGAGCGTCGGGCCGTCGACCTTCACCCAGTACTGCGTCGTCCCCGCCACGTCGGGCTCGCCGTCGACTTTGATCCACGAGATCCCGGCATCGCGCGAGACAAAGAGCGTGAGCCCGCTCCCGCGGGCCGTGATCTTCGCGGAGGTGACGACGTTGGCCGCGTCCACCTGGAAAACCCGGGCGCCGCTCTTCACGTCCGGCGCGTACGTCCAGACGCCGGTGGCGCGGACGCCGCCCGTGTCGGGGTCCTTCCCGCGGAGAGGCCGGTAATAGTGCGGGTCGGGCTTGCCCGCGTCGAGGCCCCTGAAATGGCGCGTGTAGGTCTCGTCGGGGCGGAGCGTGATCGCGAACGTCCGGCCCCAGCGCGTGGCGAGGTGGTCCTCGAGGACGTCGTTCGGCGCGAGGAACGAGTCCATGCCGTTGGCGAGCGACCGGTTGTATTCGACGGGGTGGTCGCTCCCGTTCCGCCAGCCTTGGTGGTCGGTGAGGCCCTTGACGGGGTTCGTCCCGCACTCGGGGGCGGCGTTCTCGAGGTAGAAGCGGGGGTTCTTCTCGATCTCGCGCGTCCCGGCCACTTCGCCCTTGTCGTTGTAGCAGAACACGCTCATCGAGTTGTCGAACATGTGCCAGGTCTTCCCGCCGTCCCACGAGCACTCGCAGACCGTGTGGTCGCCGAGCTGGACGTAATGGGCCTTCCAGCCGAGGTTGAGCCAGAAGGAGTTGTCGATGCCCGAGATGATCCCGCACTGCGTGTAGCCGTAGCTCGTGAAGAGCTGGATCGGGTCGAGGACCTCGTGGCCCTCTTCCGTGGGATAGGCGGTCTGCTTGCGGAGACGCTGCGACCAGCGCCAGACGTTGATCGCCTTCTCCTGCGGCGTGGGGAACTGCGACGTGACCGAGTGGAGATAGCTTTCGAGATCGGTGAAGTCGGGCGCGCGGTCGGTGACCAGGGTGACGGCGTAGTCGGTGCCCTGCGCCTGCGAGGGCGGCGGCGGGGGAACCAACTCGGCGGGAGCGGCCATCATGGCGACCGGGAGCGCGATCGCCGCGACCGCGCCGGCGGCCATGATGGAGAGCTTCACCTTGATCCAGGCGAGCCCCTTGACGACGCCCTTTGCGACGGCGGCCGCGCCGCAGGCGCCCGCCGTGAGCGACGAAAGCTTGAGGGTCGCGAGCACCGCGGGCGGGGCGGCGGCCTGCGCCTCGCGGGCCATCAGCGCCAGGAGCGCCGCGCCGGTCACGACCGCGCCGCCGCGCCGCGAGAGCCGCGCCCGCAGGCGGTTGAGGCCTTCCATGGCGCGCCATGCGAGCGTCCCTGGCGGGCAGCCGGCGGTCCGCGCGGCCTCCTCCTGCGTCCGGCCCTCGAGGTACCGGAGCACGATCGCCTCGCGGAGCATCGCGGGGAGGGACGCCAGGGCCGCGTCGAGCTCCTCGCGCCAGGGGCTGTCCTCGGGGGTCTGCATGGCGGGGGCCTCCCGTTCGTGGATGGTGCGCCTCCGCCGGGAGCGGAGGAGCTTGAGCGAGGTCCGTCGCGCGACCTCGTGGAGCCAGCCGGGGAGCGACCCGCGGACGGCGTCGGGCTGCCGGGCGAGGGCGAGGAAGACCGCCTGCGCGGCGTCCTCCGCGGCGTGGGCGTCCCGGAGGACGCGCCCGCACGTGCGGAAGACCATCGCCCCGTGGCGGTCCACCAGCTCGTTGAAGGCCTCCCCGGACTTCCGTGCCTGGAAGTCCGCCAGGAGCGCCGCATCGGTCGCGCTCGGCCTCATTCTAGAAGAATGTACCCGGCCCCCCCGGTCCCATTGGCAAAATCGCCAACGACGGATCCGGCCGGACGTATCATATGTAGAACTAAATCCATACGTAGAACATTGGGAGGAGCCCGCCGTGGCCGTGCCGCGCCCCGTGGAGGAACCGGTCGATTCCGGGTTTTCCACCCCGTCGGTGGACCGGGCGCTCGAGATCCTCGAGCGCCTGGGCGAGTCGCCCGGCGGGCTCACGCTCTCGGAGTTGAGCGCCGCGCTCGGGTTCCCGAAGAACGCCGTCTTCCGCATCGCCAGCACGCTGCGCGCCCGGGGCTACCTCGCGCGGGACGAGCGGACCCTCCGGTTCATCCTGACCGAGAAGCTGATCCGGATCAGCCAGCCACGGATCCAGAAGAAGGGCCTGATCGAGCTCTCGATGGACGCCATGCGCGGGCTGCGGGACGCGTGCCGCGAGACCGTCCAGGTCGGCCGGCGCTTCGGTTCCGAGGGGGTCATCCTCGAGCAGGTGGAGGGCCTTCACCCGCTCCGCATCTCCGTGGACGCCGGTCTCCGCTTTCCGCTCTACAACAACGCGCCCGGAAAGCTGCTCCTCGCCTTCATGCCCGCGAAGGAGCGCGCGGAGATGATCCGCGGGCTCCACCTCGCCCGCTGCACCGCCCGGACGATCACGGACCGGCGGGCGCTTGCGCGCGAGTGCGACCGAATCCGGGAATCGGGCACCTCGTTCGATTTCGCCGAGGCCGACGAGGGCATCCACTGCGTCGCCGCCCCCATCTTCGACCCGCACGGCGAGGCGGTCGCCACGATCTGGGTCTCGGCCCCGTCGCGCCGGCTCCCTCGCGCGTCATTTCCCGCGACGGGCCGACAGGTCCGGCTGGCGGCGGATAAGATCAGTCAGGCGATCCAGAACGCATGAAACCGCGGGCCCTGCTCGTCCTGTTCCTCCTCGGAAGCCAGGAGCCGCCGTCGAAGGTGGACTTCGACCGCGACGTCCGGCCGATCCTCCAGGCCTCCTGCCTGAAGTGCCACGGCGCGGAGGGGAAGCCCAAGGGGCAGTTCCGCCTCGACCTGAAGGCGCTCGCCTTCAAGGGCGGAGTGACGGGCAAGTCGATCCTCCCCGGGAACTCAAAGGGGAGCCGCCTCTACACGCTCCTCGTCGACCCCGATGACGACGCTCGCATGCCCCAGAAGGCCCCGGCGCTGTCGAGAGAGAAGATTGACCTCGTCCGCCGCTGGATCGACGAGGGTGCCGCGTGGCCCGACGACGGCGCCGCGGCGGCGGCGAAGCACTGGTCGCTCCGGCCGCTCATGAAGCCCGCGGTGCCGAAGGTCGGTCCGTGGGCGCGGACGCCGGTCGACGCCTTCATCCTTGCCCGGCTCGGGGAGAAGGGGTTCACGCCCGCGCCTCCCGCGGACCCGAGGACGCTCCTTCGCCGGATCACGTACGACCTGGCGGGCCTGCCTCCGACCGCGGAGGAGATGGACGCGTTCCTCGCCGACCCCGCGCCCGACGCTTACGAGAAGGCCGTCGACCGCCTGCTCGCCAGCCCGCGATACGGCGAGCGCTGGGCGCGCCACTGGCTGGACGTCATCCACTACGCCGACACGCACGGGCACGACCAGGACCGGCCGCGCCCGGACGCGTGGCCCTACCGGGACTACGTGATCCGCTCGTTCAACGACGACACGCCCTACGCGCGGTTCGTCCAGGAGCAGCTCGCGGGCGACGTGCTCTTCCCGGGCGACCCGCGCGGGATCGTCGCCACGGGCTTAATCGCGGCCGGCCCCTGGGACGAGAGCTCCCAGATGCACATCATGGCCGATACCGTCGACAAGAAGATCGCCCAGAACCTCGACCGGGACGACATGGTCGCCGTCACGATGTCGACGTTCGTGAGCACGACGGTGCATTGCGCGCGCTGCCACAACCACAAGTTCGATCCCGTGCTGCAGTCGGAGCACTACGCCCTCCAGGCCTGCTTCGCCGGGGTCGACCGCGCGAACCGGCCCTTTGACGACGACCCCGCGGTCAACCGCCGGCGCCAGGAGCTCCTCCGGAGAAAGACGGAGCTCGCGGTGCGCAAGAAGTCCCTCATGGACTCGCTCCCCGGGCCGGAGATCCGCGAGGAGGCGATCGCCTGGACCGTGCTCGACCCCGCAACCTACGTCTCCTCCGCCGGGGCGACGCTGACGAAGCTCGAGGACCACTCGATCCTCTCCTCGGGCGAGCGGCCGGAATCGGACACGTACACGATCACGGCCCGGTGCGACCTGGGCGGGGTCACCGCGGTCCGGCTCGAGGTCCTCACCGTCGACGATCTTCCGCGGAAGGGGCCCGGGCGCCAGGACAACGGCAACCTCCACCTGAGCGAGTTCCGCGTCCTGGTGGACGGGAATCCCGCGAAACTCCAGAACCCCACGGCCGACTTCAACCAGGAGGGCTGGACGATCGCCCACGCGATCGACGGGAAGATCGAGACCGCGTGGGGCATCTTTCCCGAGATCGGGAAGGCGCACGTCGCGGTCTTCGAGCTGAAGGAGTCCGCAGGCCCGGGCCTGCTCACGTTCATCCTCGAGCAGAAGCATGGCCGGCACCACTTGATTGCCCGGCCGCGGCTATCGGTCACCGCGGCTCCCCGCCCCGTGCGCGTCACGACCTTCCCTCCGGCGATTGCGAAGATCGCGGCAATCCCGTCCGCGCAGCGAAGCGCCGCGGAGAAGAACGAGATCGCGGCCTGGTTCTACGGCCGGCAGATCGAGAAGGAGCTGGCCGCGCTGCCGGCGCCCCGGATGGTCTACGGCGCGGCGAACGACTTCGCGCCGGTCGCGAAGTTCACGCCCGCGCGCGTGCCCCGCCCGATCTTCCTCTTGCGCCGGGGCGACGTGACGAAGCCCGCCGATCCGGTCGCCCCCGGGGCGCTCTCGTGCGTGGAGGTTCCGTTCGCCCTCGCCGATGCGGAGGACGAGGGGGCGCGCCGTGCCGCGCTCGCGAAATGGATCACCGATCCGAAGAACGTCCTCGCGTGGCGGTCGATCGTCAATCGCGTCTGGCACTACCATTTCGGCCGGGGCCTCGTCGACACGCCCAACGACTTTGGCCGAATGGGCGGGACGCCGACCCACCCGGAGCTCCTGGACTGGCTCGCCTCGTGGTTCCTCGAGAACGGCGGCTCGCTCAAGAAACTCCACCGGCTCATCCTCACGAGCGCGGTCTACCGCCAATCCTCACGGCACGATCCCCGCTTCGCCAAGGAGGATTCGGGAAACCTCCTTCTATGGAGGATGAACCGCCTGCGCCTCGACGCGGAACAGGTGCGGGACGGCGTCCTCCAGCTCAGCGGCAAGCTCGACCTCGCGATGGGCGGCCCCTCGGTCAAGCAGTTCCATTTCGAGGACCCGAACCCCGACCGGACCCCGAAAGTCGACTACGCGAAGTACGACGTGGACCACCCCGACAATTTCCGACGGAGCATCTACCGGTACCTTTTCCGCACGCTGCCCGATCCCTTCATGGATTCGCTCGACTGCGCGGACGCGTCGCAGCTCACGCCCGTGCGGAACCTGTCCGTCACGGCGCTCCAGGCGATGGCGATGATGAACGACCGCTTCATCGTGCGGCAGAGCGAGCACCTGGCCGCGCGGGTGGGGGACCGGGTGGAGGAGCTCTACCGGCGGGCGCTCCAGCGGGCGCCGACGGCGGAGGAAGCCTCGTCGCTCTCCGCCTACGCGGGAAAGCACGGGATGGCCAACGCGTGTCGGCTCCTTCTCAACGGCAACGAGTTCATGTTCCTGGACTGACTTTATTTATGGACCGGCGCGACTTCCTCTTCCGGGCGGCGAACGGCGTGGGTGGCCTGGCGCTCACCCATCTCCTGGGGCAGCAGGGGCTGTTCGGGCAGGAGCCGAAGTCGGATCTCAACGGCGGGCTCCATCATCGCGCCAAGGTCAAGCGGGTCGTCCACCTCTTCATGAACGGCGGCGCGAGCCCGATGGACACGTTCGACCACAAGCCGGAGCTCGCCAAGCGCCACGGGCAGAAGTTCGACCCGGGCGGCGGCGCGCGAGTCGAGGCGTCGACCAGCACGCCCGGGACGATCCTGAAGAGCCCTTATGAATGGAACCAGCACGGCCAGTCGGGTCGCTGGGTCTCGAGCGTCTTCCCGCACCTCGCGGCCCGCGTCGACGACATGGCGTTCATCCTCTCCATGGTCTCGAAGACCAACGTCCACGGGCCCGGGGTCTACATGCAGAACACGGGGTTCGTGCTCCCCGGGTTTCCCTCGATGGGCGCCTGGGTCTCGTATGGCCTCGGGCGCCTCACCGACGACCTGCCGGCGTACGTCGTCATCCCCGACTCGCGCGGGCTGCCCTACAATTCAAAGGGAAGCTTCTCTTCGGGCTTCCTTCCCGTGGCCCATCAGGGCACGATCCTGAAGCCGACGTCGCCCGAGCCGATCGCCGACCTCTTCCCGCCGAAGTCCGCGGCCCACGTGACGAAGGAGAGCGAGGTGGAGGGGCTGGAGCTCCTGGGCCGGATGAACCGCGAGCACCTCGCCTCCCACCCGGGCGACTCGCGCCTGGAGGGCCGGCTCGCCTCCTACGAACTCGCGGCGAAGATGCAGCTCTCCGCGCCCGGCGCGCTCGACCTTTCGAAGGAGACCGAGGCGACGAGGAAGATGTACGGCCTCGACGAGAAGCCGACGTCGGACTTCGGCACGAGCTGCCTCACGGCCCGGCGGCTCCTCGAGCGCGGCGTGCGCTTCGTCCAGCTCTGGAGCGGCACGTCGGGGGCGACGGGGAACTGGGACAACCACGCCGACATCTCGAAGGAGCTGACGTTCATCGCGACCTCGGTCGACAAGCCGATCGCCGCGCTGCTCGGGGACCTGAAAGAGCGCGGCCTCATGGAGGACACGCTCGTCGTCTGGACCACCGAGTTCGGCCGGATGCCCTTCAGCCAGGGGAGCGTGGGGCGCGACCACAACGGCGGCACGTTCGTCACGTGGCTCGCGGGCGCGGGCGTGAAGCCCGGGATCGCCTACGGCGAGAGCGACGAGTGGGGCTGGAAGGCGGCGAAGGACCCCGTCTACTGCTACGACCTCCACGCGACGATCCTGCATCTTCTGGGGATCGACCACGAGAAGTTGACGTTCCGGCACAACGGCAGCGACCGGCGGCTCACCGACGTGCACGGCCACGTCATCAAGGACCTGCTGGCCTAATCCGATTCCTCGTTTTCCTCCGGCGGCAGCGGTGCGTGGAACAGGCGCTTGATGAGGATCGTCGCGTAACTTCCCTTCGGGAGTTCAAAGGAGAGCGTCAGCTTCTTCCGGCCCGTGTTGAGCTCGTCGTCGCCCGGCACCGCCCGGAGTCCCGCCGGCGCGACGATCGCGTCGCGCATCCCCTTCCCGAAAAAAGTGTTCCGCAGCTTCTTCATCCGGAACATGCGGGGCTCGACCTTTTCGTCGGCGAGGATCCGCGCCATCACGTCCGCGGCGTCGCCCTCGAACTTCTGCGCGGGCGTGACGAGCGGGATTGCGAGTTCCGCCAGCCGGTCGTGCGTCGCGGCGTCGAGGATCCCGTAGAACGCGTGCCGCCCGGCGGCGTAGTCGACTTCAAAAGAACCGGGGATTTTCCGCAGGAGCTAGCCGAGCGCGCGGTTCCAGAGCCAGCTCTGGTAGGCGGAAACATAGAGGATCCTCAGGTTCTGGTCGAGAAGCTCGAACGCGAACCCGAACGCGCCCGGGTGGGCCGCGAGGTAGTCGGCCACGGTCCGCTCGACGGAGGGAGGGAGCTCCTTCTTCAACCCCGCCCAGTCGCCCCAGCGGTCGCGCACGAGCGACTTCAGGTCGCGGTCCCTCTTCCGGTCCTCTCCGGACGGCGACGCCAGCGCGAGCCGGAGCGCCTTCTCGTACTCTCCGCGGACGAGCGCGCGGCCGATGAATTCGCCCTCCGTCCCGCGGAGCGATCCGAAGCGCTGGTCGTCGAAGTAGTTCGGGAGGCCGAAGCGGCGCACGGGGTCGAGGTCGGGGAGATCGGCGAGGTGGCGAACGACGATCTCGAAGCGGTTGCCCCTGAAGCTGGCGCGCGTAATCGGGTCGCGCGAGCGGCCGAGGTAGCGCGCGCGGAACGTCGAGCCTTCGAAGTCGCGCCCGGGGCCACCGTGGATCGAGATGACCTGGGCGGTCCGCGCGTGCCGGTCCTTCAGGCCGCCGAAGGAGACCTTCGCGCGCGGCACCTTCCAGTTCTTGGCGAGGCTGGCCACCGCCTCGATCGTCCCGATGTCCCACTTCTCGAGGCGGTAGAGCGAGAAGGGGCCGGTCGTCGAAAGTTCGTACCGGTCGAGTTCCGTGACGACGAAGTCCTCCGGCCGCTGCTTGATCTTCACCGGTGTCAGCGCCTAGCCGATTCCCAGGTCGTCGAGCTGGTCGTCGTCGAGGCCGAAGTAGTGGCCGATCTCGTGGAAGACGGTCTCCTGGATGCACTTGACCATCGCGGCCCGAGACTTGCAGTCGCGCTCGATCGCGCGCCGGAAGATCGTGATCTGGTCGGGGAGCCGCACGCCGCCGTCGGCCGCGCGGTCCCCGTAAGGGGTCCCCTCGTAGAGCCCGTAGAGGGACGGCTGGCGGCCGGGGCCCGATTGCCGGCGGTTGGGCGACTCGGCCACGCGGAACTCCACGTTCTCGATCTTCTTCCGGAACATCTCCGGCAGCGCGGCCACCGCCTCCTCCACCACCTTCTCGAACTCGCGGCGGGTCATGGACGTGCAAACTCCTCGACGCTATGATACTGTCGCCTCGAGGACGATCCGTGAAAAAATTCCGCGGCGTGGACTTCTACGACCTCGACCCGCTTCTCACGGAGGAGGAGCGGATGATCCGGCAGACCGTGCGCGACTTCGTCGACGCGGAGCTCCTCCCGGTGATCCGCGACGCCTGGGAGAAAGGCGAGTTCCCCAAGACGCTGATCCGCCCGATCGCGGAGCTCGGGCTTCTGGGCGGGTCGCTCCAGGGCTACGGCTGCGCGGGGATGGGCCACGTCGCCTACGGCCTCTGCATGCAGGAGCTGGAGCGCGGCGATTCGGGCATCCGCAGCTTCGCCTCCGTCCAGAGCGGCCTGGTCATGTACCCGATCCACGCGTTCGGGAGCGACGTCCAGAAGGACAAGTACCTGCCGAAGCTCCAGAAGGCGGAGCTCATCGGCTGCTTCGGCCTCACGGAGCCCGACTTCGGCTCCAACCCGAGCGGGATGCAGACGCGCGCCGTCCGGAAGGGCGACCGCTGGATCCTCAACGGCACCAAGATGTGGATCACCAACGCGACGATGGCCGACGTCGCCGTCGTCTGGGCGAAGGTCGACGACGTCGTCAACGGCTTCATCGTCGACCGTGGCACGAAGGGCTTCGAGACGCAGGAGATCAAGGGAAAGCTCTCGCTCCGTGCCAGCGACACGGGCGAGCTCATCCTGCGCGACTGCGAGGTCCCCGAGGCGAACCGGCTCCCGAAGGCCGACGGCCTGAAGAGCGCGCTCGCGTGCCTCAACCAGGCGCGCTACGGGATCGCGTGGGGTGCCGTCGGCGCCGCGATGGGCTGCTACGAGGAGGCGCTCGACTACGCGAAGCAGCGGATCATGTTCACGAAGCCGATCGCCGGCTACCAGCTCGTCCAGAACAAGCTCGTCGAGATGGTGAGCGAGATCACCAAGGCGCAGCTCCTGTCCCTCCAGCTCGGGCGCCTGAAGGAGCAGGGGAAGTCGACGTTCGTCCAGGTCTCGCTCGCCAAGCGGAACAACGTCCACCAGGCGCTCGAGATCGCCCGTACGGCGCGCGACATCCTGGGCGCGAACGGGATCCTCAACGAGTACTCCGCGATGCGCCATATGTGCAACCTGGAGTCGGTCTACACCTACGAGGGGACGCACGACATCCACATGCTGATCGTGGGGGATCACATCACGGGAATCCCCGCGTATCACTAGTGTCGTCGGACTAGACAGGCGATGATGACGGAGTGGACACGAAGCCGGTTCCCGAACCCATGGCCCGCGGCTTGCGTTCGCATCGGGAGATGCGCGCGGTGAGCCTGCTGCTGGCGTCCCTCCTGGCCCTGGCCGGGTGCGGTCGTTCCAAGCCGCCCGCGGTGAAGGTCCAGCAGGAGAATCCCAAGGAAGGCCCCACGACGAAGTGGAAGGCCGACCTGAAGCTCACGCTGGAGCAGAAGGGGAAGGAGTGGGTCTTCATCCTCCAGGGCACGACGAACGTGCCGAAGGAGGTCGTCCTGAAGGCCCGCGTCTACGCCGTGGAGCTCGTCAACGATCCCGTGCAGGGCAAGCGCGAGGACGAGGAGCAGCTGGTCTGGGAGGACGAGGACGGCCAGCCGTCCCTCAAGCCCGTCGATTTCACCGGCGGGAAGTTCCGCGAGGAGATCTACCATTTCGCGAAGAAGCCGTGGTGCCTCTTCTACCGCGGCCGCATCCACTACCGCTCGCGGGACCAGGCCGAGGCCGTCGTCCAGGCCTACGGCGACGATGACTGGTCCGTCGGTGCGGACCTCCATTTCGGCACCGAGGCGGAGTACGGGGAGCAGCTCCGCGTCGGGGTCAAGGAGGCGACCGACGACCTCATGACGCTCGAGAAGCTCTACAACGAGATCCGCCACAAGGTCGACGAGCAGCGCCAGAAGGCGGACCCGGCCGCGTGGGCGGCGTGGAAGGGGACCTGGATCTCGAAGATCGAGGACATCGAGATCACCAACAAGCTCCGCTACAACCTCTGGGCTGTCTGGATGGAGCGGCAGGCGAAGATGCGGGTCGGCGGGATGTGCGTGCTCCTCGACCGGATCGCGAAGGGATACACCGAGCAGTTCGCGGCCCCGAAGCCCGAGTTCACCCACCTCGAGGAGATGGTGGAGGGCTGGCACAACTACTTCGAGGAGGCGATCGAGGTCATCGGGATCGACGCCCCGCTCGACATCGAGCGCGTCGGCCCGCTCGTCCGCGACTACGAGACCGCCTTCGCGCCGCTCCGCGCGTGGATCGAGAAGGGCCAGGGGGAGGACGTCCGGCGCGACGCGCGGCGCGACTGCCTCTCCGCGCTCTTCAAGATCCCGCCGCTCCTGCAGAACCGCAAGCGCGCGTACAAGTTCGTCAACGAGTTGAGCCTCCGATTTACCCGGCTCCTCGAGGCGACCGACGCGCCGGCCTCCCCCGAGATCGCGGCGGCGGTCCGGAAGGCGCTCGAGGAGCACGACGAGGCGCTGCGCGACTTCAAGAAGTTCGGCGGTCTGAAGTAGGCCATAGGAAGCCTCCGCCCTCACCGTTGCGCTTTTCCCGGTCCGAAGCTTTAATCAGGGACTCTTTATGATCATCGTTCTCAAGGCCGGGCTGACCGACGGCGACCTCCGCGCGATCGAGGAGGCCGTCCGCCGCGCGGGCGCCAGCCCCGTCCTCGTCGAGGGCAAGGAGCGCCCGGTCGTCGCCGTGATCGGCGCGACCAAGGTCGACCCCGCGCAGTTCGAGACGCTGCCGGGCGTCTCGCAGGTCCTCCGCGTCAGCAAGCCCTACAAGCTCGCCAGCCGCGAGGTGAAGCGCGAGGACACGATCGTCCACGTGGGGGACGTCGCGATCGGCGGCGACCAGGTGGTCATCATGGCCGGGCCGTGCGCCGTCGAGAACCGGAAGATGCTCCTCGAGTCCGCGCACCGGCTCTCCGCGATGGGCGTCACGATCCTCAGGGGTGGCGCGTTCAAGCCGCGCACCTCGCCCTACTCGTTCCAGGGGCTGGGCGAGGACGGCCTCAAGTGCCTCGTCGAGGCGCGCGAGGAGACCGGGATGAAGATCGTGACCGAGGTCATGTCCCCCGACAAGGTCGGGGTCGTGGCGAAGTACGCCGACATCCTCCAGGTCGGCGCCCGCAACATGCAGAACTTCGACCTTCTGAAGGAATGCGCGCAGATCCACAAGCCGATCCTGCTCAAGCGCGGGCTTTCCGCGACGATCGACGAGTGGCTCCAGTCCGCGGAGTACATCCTCTCCGCGGGGAAGAACAAGGACGTCATCCTCTGCGAGCGCGGCATCCGGACGTTCGAGACCGCGACTCGGAACACGATGGACCTGAACGCGATCCCGGTCCTCCACGAGAGGACGCACCTCCCCGTGATCATCGACCCGAGCCACGGGACGGGCGTCCGGCACTACGTCGCGCCGATGGCGCTCGCGGGGATCGCGGCGGGCGCGGACGGCGTCATGATCGAGTGCCACCCCGAGCCCGAGAAGGCGCTTTCGGACGGCCCGCAGAGCCTGACGTTCGAGCTCGTGGAGAAGCTGCTCCGCGATCTCGAGGCGGTGGCGTCCGTGGTGGGGAAGCGGCTCGCGCTCTCCCGCCCGCACCTCCCCCCCGCGAAGGCGGCGAAGAAGTCGCACGGCCACGGCCACGCGGACCAGGTCGCCTTCCAGGGCGAGACCGGCGCGTTCAGCGAGAAGGCGGCGCGGCAGTACTTTGGCGACGCGATGAAGACGTCGCCCACGCCGTCGTTCCGCGAGGTCTTCGAGCGCGTCGCCTCGGGCGACGTCCCCTACGGGATACTCCCGGTCGAGAACACGCTGGGCGGCTCGATCCACCAGAACTACGACCTCCTCGTGGAGAACGACGTCCACATCGTGGGAGAGACGAAGCTCAAGGTGGTGCACAGCCTCATCGCGAACAAGGGGACGAAGCTGGAGCAGATCCGGCGGATCTACGCCCATCCGCAGGCGGCGGCGCAGTGCGAGCGGTTCCTCCGGCAGCACCCGTCCTGGTCGATCCTCCAGGTCTACGACACGGCGGGCAGCGTGAAGATGATCAAGGAGGAGAAGGCGCTCGACGCGGCGGCGATCGCGTCCTCCGCGGCGGCCCGCCACTTCGACATGGACATCCTGAAGGAGGGGATCGAGAGCGATCCCCAGAACTTCACGCGGTTCATCGTGATCGCGCGCGAGGCCGCGACGGCGGGGAACAAGGTGTCGCTCGCCTACGCGACCGAGAACAAGCCCGGGGCGCTCCTCCGGACGCTCGAGGTCTTCTCGAAGAAAGGGCTCAACCTCTCGAGGCTGGAGTCGCGCCCGATCGTGGGGAAGCCCTTTGAATATCTCTTCTATGTCGACTTCACGGGCGACCTGCACGAGAAGACCGTCTCCTCCGCGCTCAAGGAGCTGAAGGAGCACACCACCTTCATCAAGGTGTTCGGCAGTTATCCTTCGGCGTGACGCGACGATCCGTGGAGAAGCCCTCCCTCGAGGCGACCCGGCGCGACGACCCCCTGCGGTTCGCGATCAATGGTTTCGTCCGAAAGGCGGCGGCCGCGGTCCCCGCGGGGGCCCGGGTCCTTGATGCCGGGGCGGGGGAGTGCATCTACCGGCCGCTCTTCGCCCTCCAGCGGTACGTGGCCGTGGATCGCGCCGTGGGCGATGGCGCGTGGGACTACGGGCGCCTGGACGCGCTCTCGGACCTCGAGCGGCTTCCCTTTCCCGACGCGGGATTCGATGTCGTGCTCTGCACGGAGACGCTGGAGCACGTGGCGCGGCCGCGCGAGGTCCTGGTCGAGCTTCGCCGCGTCCTGAAGCCCGGCGGCCGGGTGGTCCTCACGGTCCCGTTTCTCCAGCCCCTGCACCAGGAGCCGCACGACTACTTCCGCTACAGCCCCCACGGCCTCCGTTCGCTGCTGGGCGGGGCCGGCTTCATGGAGATCGAGCTCGAGGCCGCCGGCGGCTACTTTGCGCTCCTCGACGACCAGCTTCGCGATCTTCCCTCCCACCTCCCGCTCGGGATCGGGGCGTCGCCGCGATCGTGGCTGTCCTGGCCGTTCCGGGCCTTCGTGCGTCTCTCCGCGGCCGGGGTCCGCGCGTCGGCCGGAATCCTGGGACGCCGCGACGCCGCGGGCGCCCGGCCGCTCCAGGTCTTCGCGCGGGCCCGACGAAACGCATGACACGCGGCGGTCCCGCGAGTATCATTCCCGCGTGACCGCCCCGCCCGCCGCCCGTCCGTCCATCCGCCTCCGCGTCCCCGGCGACCGGAAGCACCTCTTCTTCTTCCGGAAGATGGTCGTCAAGCCGGAGAAGTTCATCGAGGCGGGGGCGGTCGTCGACGTCGTGGATCGGACCGGGGCGACGGTGGGCTGCGGGTTTTACAACCCGAAGTCGGAGATCGCCGTCCGGATGCTGGGCCTCCCCGAGGACAACCTGGTGGAGAACCGCCTCCGGTCCGCCGTCGCGTTCCGAGAGTCGCTCAAGATCGACGCCGACGCGTACCGGGTCTGCCACTCGGAGGGGGACGGCCTCTCGGGCCTCGTCGTCGACCGCTACGCCGACGTCCACTCGGTCCAGATCTTCTCGCTCGGCATGCTCAAGCAGCTCGCGATCGTGCGGAAGTTCTTCCCGAAGGTGTTCGTCCAGGCGGACGAGCGGACCCAGGAGCTCGAGGGCTTCCGGCTGCCTCCCGAGAAGCCGCCCGAGGGCGTCGTCGTCCGCGAGAACGGCGTCCACTTCCGCGTCGACTTCGCCCGGGGCCACAAGACGGGCTTTTTCTGCGACCAGCGGGAGAACCGGAAGGCGGTCGCGGAGCTCGCCCGCGGCAAGGACCTCCTCGACCTCTGCTGCTACACGGGCGGGTTCGGCGTCGCGGCGGCGAAGGTCGGGGCGAACCGCGTGATCGGCGTCGACATGGACGAGGAGGCGCTCGAGACGGCGCGCCAGAACGCCAAGCTCAACCGCGTGAAGGTCGACTTCTACCACCAGGACGTCTTCAACTACCTCAAGCAGACCCGGGAGAAGTTCGACGTGGTGGTGCTCGACCCGCCGAAGATGACGGGCGACCGGGAGGAGTTGATCAAGGCGCGGCGCGACTACCACGACATGAACCGCCTCGCGGCGCGCGCCGTGAAGCCGGGCGGGGTCCTGGTCAGCTGCTCGTGCACGGGCCTGGTGAGCGAGATGGAGTTCGTCCAGATCGTCCAGCAGGCGAGCGAGCGCGAGCTCCGCACGTTCCGCATCACGGGCGCCGGGCCGGACCACCCCGTGAGCAGCCTCTACCCCGAGGGGCGCTACCTCAAGGTCCTCTATAGCATCGTGGTCTGACGCTCAGCGCTTTGGTCGTTTGCTCCCGGCAAACCGGCGCGCCAGGAATTCACCGGGCTTCTGGCTGGCGCTAACTGTTAAGAGAGGAATCGGATTCCTCTCTTAACAGTTAGTCCGCCTGCTCGGCCCGCTTTCGGCTGCTCGTCGGGGTCGGGCATGTACACCGTCTCCTCGTGCCAGTATTCGTTGAGAAAGGTGATGCGTCGCGTGAGAACGGTAACGTCCTCGCCGCGGACGATGTCGCACCCGGTGCCATGGGGCCGGCATCGATAGCCCGCAAGTCGGACCCTGACGGACTCGACGGTGACGGGGCGCTCGTTGGGGAGAGGGGAAGCGCGCCCCCAGAGTATCAGGATCGGGAGGAGCACCCTCGTCCTCACTCTACCGGGACGTGCGGGCGACCGCGTTCCCTAGCGGGGCGTCACCTTGCCCTCGACCGTGAACGTCATCGTCAGTTCCTGCTTGCCCCCCTGGTCGTTCGTCCCGCGGTGGTAGATGACGACCTTGCCCGCGCCTTCCGAGGAGACCACGCGGCCGGTCGGGATTTCGATCGTCGCCTTCTGCTTCCCCTCGGCCTTGGCCCACGCCTCGTCGGCCCCCGGGTCCTTGTCGGCGCCCTCGACCTTCCCCGTGAGCTCCGCCGACAGCGTCGCGAGCTTCTTCCCGTCCTTCTCCTCGATCTTTTCGATCTTCACCTTCTGCACGAAGGCGTAGATCCCTTTCTTGCCCTTCTCCGCCCTCAGGCCCTTGAATTTCGCCTCGTACGTCTCGCCCTCCTTCACCGCCTTCTCGGGCATCCGGATGATGCCGAGCGCGATCAGGTCCATCGCCTCGCCGTTGTGGTCCTGGTTGGCGTCGTCGCTCCGGAACTCGCCCTCCGCGGAAAGCGTGAAGCCCTTGCCGCCCGCCGCGAGGTACCACATCATCTGCTTGAGCTTGTCCTTGTCGCCCTCGGGGGCCTGGCCCTTCGTGTAGTCGTACTCGTGGTTCTCGTCGTCGTAGCGCATCTCCACCCGCGCCTCGTCGGAGTCGATCTTCTGCTTCTTCCCGCCCTGGACCTGCCGCGTCCCCTCGGCGCGCACGAGCAGCTTCTCCATGCTGAGGAATGGGTGCATCGAGCGGACGTAGCCCACGACCTGCTCGGGCCCTTCGATCTTGATCCCGAGCTTCATCTCGTAGAAGACCTTGTCCTTCTCGGTCTTGTCCGTGGCGTACCGGGGCTTGACCGCCTCCCCCTGGACCAGCAGCGCGGCGACGAGGACGATCCGCATCATGAGAGGAGCTCCTTAATGGGTTCGCCGCCGTCGAGGATCTTCACGGGGCGGCCGGTCTGGGACATGTACTTCTTCGACGTGTCGATGCCGAGCTGGCCGTAGATCGTGGCGAAGAGGTCCTGGACTGAGACGGGGCGGTCGACGGTCTCGACCCCCGTCGAGCTGGTCCGTCCGATCGCCCGGCCGCCGGCGAGGCCGCCGCCCGCGGCCGCGGCGCAGAAGGCCTTCGTCCAGTGGTCTCGCCCGTTCCCGGCGTTCACCCGGGGCGTGCGTCCGAACTCGCCCAACCAGACGACCATCGTCTCGGAGAGCATCTTCCGGCGGTCGAGGTCGGTCAGCAGCCCCGACATGCCGGGGTCGAGCTCGCCCATCAGGCCCTTCGTCCGGTTGAAGTTGTCGGCGTGCGTGTCCCAGTCGGCAAGCGTGACCTCGACGAACCGGACGCCCGCCTCGACGAGGCGCCGCGCCATGAGGCACGCCTTGCCGAAGCCCGCGTTGCCGTAGAGCTTCTTCGTCTCGTCCGGTTCGTCCGAGATGTCGAATGCCTTGAGGTGGGGAGACTTCATGAGGGCGAGCGCGCGGTCGTACGCCTTCTGCTGCGACTCGACGCGCGGGTCGGCGTGGACGCTCGCGAAGCCCTCGTTCTGGGCCGCCAGGAGCCGCTCGCGGTCGCCGAGCCGGAACTTGTTCACGCCCTGCGGGAGCTTGAGGTCCTCGAGCGGGTTGTCGATCTTCTCGACGAGGAGCGGCGCGAGTTCGGAAGGAAGGTAGCCGGAGCCCGCGGAGTTCGAGTCCTTGCCGATCGTGATGCAGCCCGGCAGCCCCTCGGCCGTCATCCCGAGCTCTTTCGCGATCAGGCTGCCCAGGTGCGGATGGTCGATCGTCGGGTCGGTGCGATACCCCGTGTGGAGGAGGTAACGCGCGGTGTCGTGGTTGGGGTCCTTGGAGAAGATCGTGCGGAGGATCGAGAGCTTGTCGGAGACGGCCGCGACGCGGGGAAGGTGCTCGGAGACGAGCGAGCCCTTCGTCTTCGTCTCGATGGCCTTGTGCGGCCCGCCGGTCTCGGCGCCGGGCTTGGGATCGAACGTGTCGAGCTGGCTGGGGCCGCCCTGCATCCAGAGGAGGATGACGGCCTTCGCTTTCGCCTTCTTCGTCTCGGCGTAAAGGGGCTGGTAGAACTTTCCCGAAAGCGCGGCCGCCGCGCTCGCCCCGAACGCGATCTTGATGAAATCGCGCCTCCCCCCATTGCATCCTCTACATTCGCTCATCACATTCTCCCTCGGGCTGAAGGTGGCGTTTCCGCCCTGGTCTTGCTGCCCGTGATTCTTCTTAGTGGTTGAAGTAAAGCTCGGTGGAGTTGAGAAGGACCCAGTAGATGTCCTCAAACGCCTTCTTGTCCTCGTGCTTCCGCTTGATGTACTCGAAATAGCGTGCCTTCTCGTCGGCGTGCGGGGGGCGCGAGAGGAGCGTGTAGAAGATCTCCGTCAGCCGGTCCTCGGAGGACTCGCGCTCCTTGAGGATCGTCGCGAGCCGCCCCCACTCCGCGCGGACGAGACCCTGCAGGTCGTTCGAGTTCATGAGCTTGAGCGCCAGGCGCACGCTCCCGGTGTACTTTGACGTCTCGGGCGCGGTCCCGGTCGGCGCGAGCAGCCCCGACGTGAACTGGTGGAGGTACATCCGGAAGACCTCGGGGTTCCGGTACGTCTCGGGGAGCTGCTTGTTCTCGATGAACTGCTTGTAGAACTGCTGGAAGAAGACGTCGAGGTTGAGCGTCCACGTCAGCAGGTTCAGGACCTGCACGGGATTCTGCGGCTTGAGGATCATCCGTGCGTGGGTCGACGGGTCGTGATCCTTGCCCGCGTCGCACGCGGTCTGGTAGGCCTTCGACGAGAGGATCCTCTTCATGAACGGGTGGAGCCGCGTCCCGCCGCGCTTGAACTCCTCGCACAGCGTGTCGAGCAGCTCCGGGTGGTTCGGTTTCGTGCGGTCGCTGAACTTGTCGATCGGCTCGACGAACCCGCGGCCCATGAAGTGGGACCAGAGGCGGTTGACGATCGCCTTCGCGAAGAGCGGGTGATCGACGACATACTTCGCGTAGGACTTGAGCGGCGCCTTCGGGTCCTCGGGGGCCCGGCCGTCGAGGAAGTGGGCGGAGACCTCGGTCTTGGTGTCGGGGATCGCCATCATCATCGACTTCGGCTCGCTCATGAGCTTGACGCCGAAGCCGTCGAACGTCTGGCGCGCCTTGGGCTTGACCCCCTCGAAGAACGCGGTGAGGCCCCAGAAATCCTCCTGCGTGTACTTGTCGAACGGGTGGTCGTGGCAGCGGGCGCACTGGATCTGGATCCCCAGGAAGATCCGGGTGGTGCGCGAGGTGAGCTCGTGGGGAGGCTCGGCCAGGTTGGGGTCGAGCGCGGCCAGGATGAAGTTGCTCGCCGGGTGCTGCTTGTAGTCGCCGACGTCGGAGAGGAGCTGGGTGGCGAAGTCGCGGTAGGGGAGGTCCTTCGCGTAGGCCTGCTTCAGGTAGCCGCTGAACGCGGGGAAGCTGATCCGCAAGGGGGCCGTCTCGTCGAAATGGTAGTTCATGAGGATGCGGAGCCAGGTGTCGGCGAAGAACTCCGAGGCCTCGGGGCTCTCGAGGAGCTCGTCGATCTTCTTCGCGCGGTCCTTCGACTTTTCGAAGGCGCGGATCTCGTCGGGTTTCGGGAGGCGGCCCAGGACGTCGAGCGAGGCGCGGCGGAGGAACTCGTAGTCGTCGGCGGGCGCGCCGGCCTGGACGCCGTTCTCTTTCCAGTTCTTGTCGAAGTAGCGGTCGATCGGGTTGGAGGAGGCGTCCTGCACGGGGGTGGCGATCAGCATCGCCAGAAGGGTCAGTTTCATCGGCGGTCCTCCTGACCGGAATCTACCGGGAGGGCGGGGAAGTGGTTTCGGGGACGTCGAAAAAAACCGGCTACAGCTGGACTTCCATCCCCAGGCCCGGCACGAGGCTCCGGGCCATCGTCGTCTCGTGGACCCACTTCGAGAAGCCCTCCGCGGCGTCGACCTCGCCATGGACCACGAAGCAGTCCTTGAGGGTCCTCGCGTGGGCGCGGATGAACTCCTCGAGGCCCGGGCGGTCGGCGTGCGCGGAGAGGCCGTCCATCTTGACCACTTCCGCGCGGAGCTCGATCTCGCGGCCGTGGACGCGGATCTGGCGGAGGCCGTCGAGGATCTTCCGCCCCAGGGTGTGCTCGGCCTGGTAGCCCACGAAGAGGAGCGCGTTCCGGGCGTCGGGCCCGTGGTGGAAGAGGTGGTGCAGGATCCGGCCGTGCTCGCACATGCCGCTCGCGGCGATGATGATCGCGGGGTCCTTCAGGTCGTTGAGCTTCTTCGAGGCATCGGGGGTGCGCGTGTACCGGAGCATCTCGAATCCAAAGGGGTCGCCTTGCGACCACGTCCCGGGCTCGTGACATTCCGGGTGGCGGCGGTAGACCTCCGTGACGTTCGCGGCGAGCGGGCTGTCGACGAAGACGGGGATGTCCGGGATCTGGCCCTGCAGCTTCTTCAGGCGGTAGGTCAGGTGCTGGGTCCGCCCGACCGCGAACGCGGGGATGAGGATCTTGCCCTTCCGGTCGGCCACGCGGCGGATCAGGTCCTTGAGCAGCTTCGCCTCGTCCCCCTCGGGCGGGTGGACGCGGTTGCCGTACGTGCTCTCGACGATGATGGCGTCGGCGCCCGCGAGGAGCTCGGGGCTCTTGAGGATCGGGAGCGACGCGCGGCCCAGGTCGCCCGAGAAGAGGATCTTGCGCGTCCGCGTCTGGATCCGGACGAGCGACGAGCCCAGCATGTGGCCCGCGTCGTGGAACGAGACGCGCACGCCGTCGGCGATCTCGAACTCCTGGTGGTACGGGACGGCCTTGATCAGCCGCGCGGCCGCCTTCGCGTCGTCCACGGTGTAGATCGGCTCGACCTTGCGCCCCTCGCGGAGGCTGACGTACTCCGCGTCGCTCTCCGCGATGTTGGCGGAGTCCTGGAGCATGAGGTCGGCGAGCTCGCCGGTGGGCGGCGTGGCGTAGATCGGACCGGAGAAGCCCTGCTTGACGAGGGTCGGGAGCGCGCCCGAGTGGTCGATGTGGGCGTGCGAGAGGATCACGGCGGAGACCGACTTCGGGTCGAAGCCGAAGACGCGGTTCCGCTGGAAGCTCTCCTCGCGGCGGCCCTGCACCATCCCGCAATCGAGGAGGACCTTTTTCCCGTCGAGGTCGAGGAGGTGGCGGCTCCCGGTGACGCTGCGCGCCGCGCCGTGGAAGGCGATCTTCATGACATTGGCGATTATACCCTCCGGAGTTATACTTTGTCGTCGTGCTCAAGGCGTATGTCGCGCGGATCACGGAGTCGGACCCCCGCACGCGGCGGATCCACGTCGTGGGCGAGGTGCATCCGGGGGAGCTGTCCGAGCGGGGTTACGCGCGGGTCGGGGATGAGTGGGTGCTCGAGGTCCGGCGTCCTGGCGGGACGGGCCGCGATGCCGACCCGTTTGTCGCGGAGTTCGAGGCGCTGAGCCGCCTGGGGTACGGGTTCGCCGAGGGCGACGAGTGGTCGCCCCGCGAGTTGCTCGAACGATTCAGGAAGCCGGGCAGGGAGAAGCCATGAGCGCAATCAAGATCCAGGTGCAGTTGGGCGGCCTCCTGGCGCGGGTCACACTGAACCGGCCGGAGAAGTACAACGCCTTCGACCGCGAGATGCTCCGCGAGCTGGGCGACCTCGTGCGCGGCGTGACCGAATCCGAGAAGCTCCGCGTCCTCCTGATCACCGGCGAGGGGAAGGCGTTCTCGGCCGGCGCGGACCTGCAGGCCGCGGCGAAGAGCGACTCGATCTCGAACTACATCGGGGCGCTGGCCCGCTCGTTCCACTCGATGCTCGACACGCTGGCCACGAGCCCCGCGCTCGTCGTGACCCTCGTCAACGGCCCCGTGGCGGGCGGCGGGTACGCGCTGGCCCTCGCGGGGGACATCCGCCTGGCGCTTCCCGAGGCGATCTTCCGCGTGGGCTACGGCCGGGCCGGGCTCACCATGGACGGCGGGCTTTCGTGGCGTCTCCCGCGCATCGTCGGCTACTCCCACGCGCAGCGGCTCGTCTTCGAGGACCCGGACATCGACGCGGACGAGGCGCACGCGCTGGGCCTCATCCACCGCGTCGTCCCGGCGAGCGAGGTCGACAAGACGGTGGTGGAGCTGATCGAGCGGATGAAGCTGCAGAGCCGCAGCTCGATCGTGCGCAACCGGCAGCTCCTCCTGGAGAGCCAGGGCCGGGCGCTCGCGCCGACGATGGATGCCGAGGATGTCCTGGTGAAGACCTCCGCGGGGACGCCCGACGGACGGGAGGGGATCGCCGCGTTCGTGGAGAAGCGTCCGCCGAAGTTCACTTCATGAACACCGACACGCTCCGGGACCTGATCCGCGGGTTCGACCTGCAGTCCGACCTGTGGTGGCTGGCGACGCTGCTGTCCGGCCTGATGGCGACCGTGCTCGCCGCGATCGGCTTCCCGGACCACGGCGTCTTCTGGGCCTATGCGACGGTGATGGTCCGCCTGGCGATTGTCCTCTGCCTCGCGCAGCAACCGTGGGGGACGATCTTCGGCCGGCTGCTCGCGCTCGGACTCGTGACCGGCGTGTTTGAAATCTTCGCGGACTACCTCATGGTGAACTGGCCGCGGGAGAGCAGCGGCCAGCGCGTCTACCCTCCCGGGAGCGCCCTCCTCCTGGCCTCCCCCGCGTACGTGCCGCTCGGGTGGGCCTGCGCGATGGTCGACTTCGGCTACCCGATCCTCCGGCTCTACGGCGCGATTTCAAAACGGCTGATCGGCGACGTCGGGCTGGGCCTCGCGATGATGGTGGGCGGCTTTCTCGGGGCGCTCGTGACGTCCTGCACGGAGTTCCTCGCGGTCCGGGCGGGATGGTGGACCTACAAGGGGGGCATCCCGATGGGCGAGGGCTGCGTGTTCTACGTGGTGATGGGCGTCTTCTTCTCCTGGTTCGCGTTCCTCCCGCTCTTCGCCCGCTTTGTTGCGTGCGCGGGCACCCGCGTCTACGCGGCGATCCGCTTCGGCGCGATTTACGGGGGCGTCATCTTTCTCGGCTTCGCGCTGGCCCACTTCCTCGTCGAGCGGCGCTCGTAGCCGGGCCCTTTCACCTCCGGGCGAAGTGGGCTAGAATTCAAGTCGATGCATCTTCCTACGACGGTGTGGAGCACCCTCCTGAAAGTCAGGAACGATCCGGACCGGGTGAAGGACCTGGTCGTCCGGCGGTACCGGCAGCCCGTCTACGAGTTCGCGATCCAGCGCGGGCTCACGCCGGAAGACGCCGACGACGTGGCGCAGGAGGTCTTCCTCCGCGTGTGCCGCGAGGAGTTCCTGGAGAAGGCGGACCGGACGCGGGGCAGGTTCCGGACGCTCCTCCTCGCCGTCACGAAGCACGTGATCCACGCGATGCGCCGCCGCGAGAACGCCGGCAAACGCGACCGCCGCCGGCGCGTCTCCCTCGAGGACTTCGACGTGGCCGGCGAGCCGCCCGCGGAGGACCCGGAGTTCGACCGGCTCTGGGCGCGCAACCTGGTGGAGAAGGCCCTCGACCGCCTCAAGGGGGATGCCACGATCCCCGCCTACCGCCTGAAGCTCCAGGGGAAATCGTATCGCGAGATCGCGCAGGCGCTCGGGCGGAAGGAGACCGACGTCACCAACCACGTCCACCGCGCGTCCGAGCGGCTGCGCCGGGAGATCCGGAAGATGATCTCCGAGTACAGCGCCGAGGAGGACGTCCCGGCCGAGATCGTCGCGCTCAGGAAGTTCCTGTGAAAGACCTGGACCCCGCCGACGAAGGTACCGGCACGAAGCGGGACGAGCTCGACGTCATGGTCCTGAGCCTCGCCGTGGTGCGGAAGCTCATCACGCGGGAGGAGGCCCGCACGGCGGTGCTGCGGAGCGGCGACACCGCCGCGGCGGCGCGGTCGCTGGGCCTCTCGCAGGAGCTTTCGAAGGAGGCGGCCGCGCTGGCCCGCCTCCCGGCGCGCGAGCGGAGCGAGTGCCTCGAGATCTTCAAGGACCTCTTTCCGCTGACGCGCGAACTGGCGGAGCGTCCCACGCTGATCGAGGAGGGTGGGGCCGCGCCGCCGGCGTCGCCGGCCGCCCCGCTCGCGCCCGGCCACCGCTTCGGCCGCTACATCCTCCAGGAGGAACTCGGGCGCGGCGGCATGGGCGTGGTCTACAAGGCGCGGGACCCGGAGGCGGGGAGGACGATCGCGCTGAAGCTCATGCTGCGCGCGGACGATCCCGTCGAGGTGAGGCGGTTCGAGCGCGAGGCCCGCACCGCGATCGGCCTCGATCATCCCAACATCGTGAAGGTCTACGAGGTCGGGGTGCATCAGAACCTTCCCTTCATCGCGATGGAATTCCTGCCGGGCAGATCGCTCTCCTCCATCCTCGATCCCCACCGGCCGCGGGAGGAGCGGGCGACCCTGGAGCGGGCGGTCGGGTTGATCCGGGATGCCGCGCTCGCGCTCGGCCACGCCCACGAGCGGAAGGTCGTCCACCGGGACGTGAAGCCGCAAAACATCATCGTCGACGACGCCGGCCGGGTCTGCGTGATGGACTTCGGACTCGCGCGGGAGATGAAGCGCGGGCTGACGGTGACGTCGACGGGAAGCGTGATCGGCACGCCGCAGTACATGAGCCCGGAGCAGGCGATGGGGGAGCGGGAGCGGATCGGCCCGCGGACCGACGTCTGGGCGCTGGGGGTCATGCTCTACGAGGTGGCGGCGCGATCGGCGCCGTTCGAGGGGGACACGTCGGCCGAGGTGCTTCACAAGGTGACGCACGAGGACGCGGTCCCGGTGCGGAAGCGGAACCCGGCGATTGCGCGTGACCTCGAGACGGTGATCATGAAGTGCCTGGAGCCCGAGCCGGCGGATCGCTACGCGACGGGGACGAAGCTCGCGGAGGACCTGGGCCGCTACCTGGACGGTGTCCCGATCACGGCGCGTCCACCCAGCGTCTTCAAGCGACTCAGGCGGAAGGCGGCGCGGCGGAAGGGCATCCTCCTCGCGGCCGCGGCGGGCGTGGCGGCGGTCGCCCTCGTCACCGGCGTGCTCCTTCCCAAGCTGGGGAGCGCGCGCCACGAAGCGGACGCGGCGAACCGGGCGGCGCTCGAGGCGCGCAAGGCGGTGCTGGATCAGCTGCGCCAGACCACCGAGGCCGCGCTGTCCGCGGCGCTCGGGTTCCGCCAGCAGGGCCGCCTCGACGAAATGGGCCGCTACCTCAAGCAGACCGAGGAGGCCTGCCGGAAGGCGGCGACGGAACTGCCCGACGAGGCGGAGCCCCACTACCGGCTCGGCCGGATGCACCGCGCGTTGATGAAGGACGAGGACGCGCTGCGCGAGCAGGAGAAGGCCCTCGCCCTCGACCCGGAGTACGCGCCCGCGCGGTACGAGCGGGTGATTCTCAATGCGCGCCGGTACCGTGCCCGCGTGACCCAGCTCGAGACTGAGGCGAGAAGGGACACGGGACGCCGGCTCGCGGCGATGGGGGGCGGCGAGGTGAAGGCGGGCGCGGGCCTCGAAACGCCCAAGTCCGCGGACCTGGCGTCCAGGGACGCGAAGGCGTCGGCGCTCCGGGCGAAACTGGAGGAGGACCTCAAGGCGATCGAGACCTCGAAATCGATGCTGGAACGCGCGCAGGCGCAGTGCGCCCGCGGTCTCCTTCAATGGGCCACGGGGGACAACCTCCGCGCGCTCGGGACGCTGCTCCCCCTGGTCGAGGCGAAGACCCCGCTGGAGGAGGCGTACGAGGCGGTCGGGTCGATCGAGTTCTGGATGGGGCGCTTTGCGGAATCGGAGAAGTGCTGGACGGCGGGGATCGAGCGGGACCGCGGCTATGTTCCCTTCGTCGGGGAGCGCGGACAAACGCGGGCGATCTGGGCACATGACCCGAAGACGAGCGCCGAAGAAAGCGAGAAGCTGTGGAAGGGGGCGGCGGAGGACTACCAGGAGGTCGCCCGTCGAAATCCAGACCGGGCCCAGGCCTGGTACGATGTCGCCATCACGCAGGCCAACTGGGGGAGGAAATCGGAACTTCGCGGCGGCGACCCGGAGCCGCACTACGCCGCGGCCCTCCCGGCCTACGAGGAGGCGCTCAAGCTCGATCCTTCCGACGACCGCATCTGGACGAGCCGCGGGAGCCTGAAGTTCAACCGGGCGGCGACCCTGCAGGAGAAGGGTGAACCCTTCGAGGGTTTGCTGCTCGAGGCGGAAGCCGATTTCGAACAGGCGCTGAAGAGAAACCCGGAAAACGCGGGCGCCTGGTGCATGAAGGGGTTCGGGAAGGCATTGAGAGGGATGGCTCTCGGGAAGCGGAACGACGGGACGGTCGCCTTCTACCGGTCCGCGCTCTCCGACCTGAACGAGGCCCTGAAGAGGACGCCCGACGACCTGGAGCTCTGGTGGCTCCGGGTGATGGCGCGCCTGGCCGTCGCCGACACCCTGAAGGAGCACAAGGGCGACCCGCGCGACGAGTACCGGTCGGCCATCGAGGGCTTGGGCGAGGTGATCCGTCGATCCGAGAAGAAGGCCGAACCCCTGTTCGTTCGCGGAGACACGCAGCTCCTCTGGGGGAACGCGAACGTGGGGAAGCGCGAGGACCCGGCGGAGCATTACCGCGCGGCGATCGAGGATTTTGGAAAATGCCTGGAGCTCGATTCGGCCAACGCGCGTGCCTGGCGATACCGGGGGGCGGTGCGCTACTATTGGGCCCGCTGGATGATAGAAACAGCACCGAACCTGGAGGTGCTGGACGAAGTGCGCGCCGCGCGCGACGATCTCGAGACGGCCGTGCGCCTGATGCCGTCGCTCGCCCCGTCGGTCCGGGACAGCCTGCAGGACTGCCGCGGCTACATCAAGCAGAAGGGCGGCGAGTAGCCTCCCCGCTCACTTCTTGAAGAAGGCCGCCTTCGGATCGCCGCCCGCCTCGACGTAGGCCGCGAGGTCCAGGATCTCCTCCTTCTGGAGCGTGACGAGCACGCCCGCCGGCATCATCGAGAGCTCCGCCGCCTTGCGCGCCTGGATCTTCGACTTCGCCACCACCGTCACCTCGGCGGGCTTGAGCAGGTTGGCCACCAGGTGGATCGACTGGTCGTCCTCCTTCGCGATCAGGCCCGTCAGGACGTCTCCGTCCGTCGTCTGGAGAATCCACGTCTTGAACTGCTCGTTGATCTCCTTCGAGGGTTCGACGATCTGCAGGAGGAGCTTCTCGCCCTTGTACTTCTCGGAGGCCTTCGTCAGGTCCGGGCCGATCTTCGCGCCCTCGCCCGCGATCGTGTGGCACTTGATGCAGCCCGCCGCGGCGAACATCTCCTTCCCGCGCGCGAATGAGCGGCCCGAGAGCGGCGCCTTGAAGTCGCCTTCGAAGTCCGTCATCGCCCACGTCTTGACGAAGGGCCTCGACGGACCCGACAGCGCGATCTCCACCGGGGCGTCGTTGATCGCCGGGAGCGGCTGGCCCTTCTCGACCACGATCATCATCCCGTTCATCACCAGCCAGTGCCCCGGGAACGTGCAGACGTACGGATAGCGGCCGGGTTTGTCGGGCGCGGTGAACGAGAGCTTCGCCGACTGGCCGGGGGTCACCATCCGGGTCGCCCAGAGGATCTTCTTCGAGTCGGGGAGGTAATCCTTTGCCTGCCCCTCGAGGCCCATCTTCTCGGCGAGACCGCCCACCTCGGCCATTGCGCCCGGCTGCGTGATTACGAGGTTGTGCGGCATGATGTCCGTGTTGTCGAAGAGGATCTCGACCGCCTTGCCCGCCTCGACGGCGATCTGCTTCCGGTCGAACTGCATCTGGTCGCGGACCGGGCGGATCACGATGATGTTGACGTCGAGGCTCTTCAGCCGCGCGCGCGCCTGCTTCCCGTCGTCGTCGGACAGCAGCGACGCCAGGTCCTGCCCGAAACGGAGCGCGTCGATCGCCGCGGGCGTCGTCCGCTGGTCCTGCGGCAGCGCCGTGACCCACGAGAGGATCGTGTCGATCAGCGTCTTCGCCCTCCCGGCGGGCCACGCCTTCCGGTCGACCAAGCGGATCGCCTCGAACGCGCTGCCGCGGTTCCGGCCGGCCTGGATTAGCGCCGCGAGGTCCTCGAACTTCTCCGTCTCGTGGCCGGGGATCGAGGAGAGCGAGCGGACCGCGACGTCCTGGAGCGTCTCCGCGCCGCCGCCCGTGCCGGTCGTGCCGGAGATGGGCTGCCTCGCGAAGCCGGGGCCCTGCCACGCAGCCGAGAGACCGTGGCCGCCGCCGTTGTTGAAGTAGGTCACGACGATGGAGTGGGCGCCCGCGGAGAGCGGTGCCGTGCCGCTCTTTTCGCCCATCCCGTGCAGGCCGTCGTTGTTCACGACCTCCTTGC
Organism: Planctomycetota bacterium; assembly: GCA_041482015.1. Taxonomy (GTDB): domain Bacteria; phylum Planctomycetota; class MHYJ01; order MHYJ01; family JACPRB01; genus JACQFK01. The sequence goes on from JBGPCZ010000002.1 coordinate 79,148, forward strand.
CGTCGACGTAGAGCCGCGACCCGTCGTCCGAGGAGGTGAAGAAGGTGTACGCGCCGGCCGTCGGGGCATAGAGGCTCCCCGAGAAGCGCAGGCCGAACGGGTCCTCGGGCTTCTTGAGGAACGGGAGCTTGAGCGAAATCTCGGACGCGACCGCGGTCGTCTTCGGTTTCATCTTGTCGAAGACGTCGTTCTTCGCTCCGCCGGGGTTCTGGTCGTAATACTCGACCTTCAGCCCCTTCGCCTGGCCGGGCGGGGGCGCGGTCTCCGCGGTCTTGAGGTGGGCGGGCAGCTCCGCGAGGAGCGGCTTCACCCGCGCGTAGAGCCCGCTTTTGATCGCGGCGTCGGAAATGATCGGGATCGCGCGTAGGAATGCCGAGAGCCCCTCGGCCGTCTTTTCCGCGGCTCCATAAGGGGCGTCCGCCGTGCCGAGGAACGTCACCCACGCGGCGTAGCCGCACTGCCGCGCCTCGGGGGTCGAGCCCGAGATCGCGAGCGCCATGATCCGGTCGCCGGCCTTGAAGAGGTCCTGCTTCGGGTTCTCGACGAGCATCCGGCCGAGCTCCGGCGTCACGTGCGGGCCGTGCTCGCCGGGGTCGGGGCGGCCGATGACGTCGACCAGGACGTTGATCTCGTCCGCGCCGCGCAGCTTCGTAAGGGTCGCGAGCGCCTCGCGCCGCGTCTCCAGCGGGATGCCCATCCGCGTCAGCTGCGCCATGCAGACCGCCTGCGTCCGGGGCATCTTCGCGAGGTCGGCGTTGCTCACCGTGGCGAGCAGGAATTCGGCGGCCGCGGGGTTGTCGCCGGAGACCTTGAGCTTGCCCTCCCTGAGCGCCGTCTTCCAATGGGCGTCCAGCGTCTGCATCGTCTCCTTGAGGCAGAACTCGAGCAGCGGGTCGCGCGGGCGCTTCAGGACCTCGAGCGCGATCGCCGCGGCCTGGCCGTCCTGGAACTCGCTGCAGGCGACGACCGCCTCGAGCCGCACGCGCGGGTGCTCGTCGTTGGCCTGGACCGCGAGGAGGTCGAGCGGTTGTGCCACCCGGTCGCGCATCCACCGGAGGACGCGCGTCGCGGCGGCGCGGGCCCGCGGCTCGGGCGATCGGAGCACCTTCTTGAGGAGCTCCTCGTCCATGACGTTGTGGCTCTCGTGGAGCCAGAGGGCCTCGAGCACGTGGTGCTCGTAGTCCGGGTCGTTCTTGTCGAGCGCGGCCAGCCACGTCCTGCAGGCGGCGATCACGTCGGCCGTCTTCCGGCCGCTCAACTCGATCCGCGCGCGGGCGCGGACGCGGTCCTCGGGGGACTTGAGGAGGTCCAGCAGCTTCGCGAGCGGCTGTCCCGCGACGGGCTCGGGCTTGAGGAGCGGGCGCGAGGGATACGTCACGCGGTAGACGCGGCCGTGGACGTGGTCGCGGCTCGGGTCGCGCAGGTTGTGCTGCATGTGGCCGATGATCGGATTCTGCCAGTCGGTGAAGTAGAGCGCGCCGTCGGGGCCGATCTCCATGGCCGCGGGCCGGAAGTTCGGGTCGGAGGATTGGACGAGGGGCGCCATCTCGGTGCCCTTGTAGCCTGAGCCCTGCTCCTCGAACTTGTACTGGAGGATGCCCTGGAAGCCGATCACGTTGGCGACGAGAAAGTTGCCCTGGAGCTCGTCGGGGAAGTGGCGGCTCGAGAGGAACTCGGTGCCGGGGCAGGGGCGCGTGCGTTGCTGGTAGGGCTTCGGCGGCCGGCCGTGCTTCTTCGGGAAGTCGACGTGGCCGCTGAACGAGACGCCGTCGTAGGTGTCGGCGCCCGTGCCGTCGGTCACGAAGTCCGACCCCCAGCGGTTGAAGACGTGGCCGTGCGGGTTGGCGAATCCAAAGGAGACGTAGACCTCGAACTTCTGGGTCCGTGGCTCGTAGCGGAAGACGCCGGCGTTCGCGCACCGCTGCGGCGGGCCGTAGGGCGTCTCGACCTGCGTGTGGTGGAACGTGCCTTCCTGCCAGTAGAAGGATCCGCCCGGGTCCATCACGAAGCTGTTGGACGTGTGGTGCGTGTCGGCGGTGTCCATGCCGTGGATCAGCGTCTCGCGGATGTCCGCCTTGTCGCCGCCCGTCGAGTCCTTGAGGAAGAGGATCTCCGGGCACATCGCGACGATGACCCCGCCGTTCCAGAACTGGAAGCCCGTGGGGTTGTGCAGGTGATCGGCGAAGACGGTGCACTTGTCGGCCACGCCGTCTCCGTCGGTGTCCTCGAGGATGAGGAGCTTGTCGTTCATCTCGTCCTTCGGCTTCCAGTGCGGGTAGGAGGGCCAGGCGGTGACCCAGCAGCGGCCCTTCGCGTCGAACGCCATCTGCTGGGGCTTGATGAGGTCGGGGAACTGTTCCTCCGAGGCGAAGAGGCTGACCTTCATCCCCTCGTGGACCTGCATCTTCGAGATCTCCTCCTGGCCGGAGAGGAAGACGTGCGCGCCGTTGGCGCCGGCGCCGGGCTTGTTGGTGGTGACGGGGACGAAGGCCGGGGTGTTCGAGTCGTCGACCTTGAGGTCCTTGCCCTGGGCCGCGGCCCAGATCCGCGGGTCGCGGTTGGCGGTCATGGCGTCGAGGATCTCCATCTCGCGCTGGGCGACGACGCGGTTGGTCTGGCCCTGGACGAACTTGAGGTCGGCGCGGCCGCCGAAGATCGAGAAGCCGTCGGTCGTGCGGTAGCGGTTGTACCAGTGGAAGTTCTTGTCGAGGACCGCCTGGCGGATCTTCTCGAGCGTCGCGGTCTCGCGCGCGGCGGGCGGAGGCCCGAAGAGCGCGGCGTCGATGACCTCGGCGACCTGGCGGTTCCCCTCGTGGGTGAGGTGGATGCCGTTGATCGTGAGCGGCCGGGGGGCCGAGGCGTAGAGCTTCTGCGAGGGATGGAAGAGGTCGACGAAGGTCGCGCCGTTCGCTTTCGCGACCTCGCCCATGGCCTTGGTGTAGAGCTCGAGGTTCGGGTTGGTCTTCGATCCGTCGGGGAGGTTGGGGTCCTTCGTGTTCTCGTGGGCGATGGGGGAGAGGAGGACGAGGCGCGGGGCGCCCTTGCCGCCGAGCTTCGCGGAGAGGGTGTTCTTGATGAAGGCCTCGAGGTCCTTGCGGAACTTGTCGAGGCCCGCCTCGCCGGCGAAGGACTCGTTGGCGCCGAAGAAGGCGAAGACCGCGTCGGTCTTGTTCGCGGTCATCCACTGCTCGGGGCTGCCGAAGTTGGCGGAGCGGAGGCGGAGCGTCAGCTCGTCGCCGGAGAACCCGAGGTCGCGGACGACGATCTCGTGCTGCGGGAAGCGGCCCTGGAGGAGCGTTTCGAGCCACCCGTCGTGCTGCTGCCGGTCGGCGAGCGTGTTGCCGATGATGGAGACGTGGTCGCCCTTCTCGAGCTTGAAGGGGGCGGCGTCCTGGGCGGGCGCGGGACCGAGCGTTGCGAGAACGGCGAGGATGACGGGCAGGTGCTTCATCGCGATGGCCTCCGTGCGGCCGCGGTCGTTCCGCGGCCCATGTCTCTTACGTAAAGGCGGCGCGCGCGGAGGTGCGAGGTTCGCATCCCCGGTCCCCGGCCCCGCCGGATCATCATAGATAGCCCATCCGGGGCGACTTTGTAGGTGATAAGCCGAGCGCGGCGCACCCGGCTTATCACTTCCATTCGTGTCTCGGGTACTTGCGCTGGAGCTCCTTCTTGAGCTTCGGGTAGTGCTCCGTCCAGAAGCCGGCGAGGTCCTGGGTGATCTGGACGGGGCGGTGGCTGGGGGCGAGGATGTGGACGAGGGGCGCGACGCGGCCGAGCGCGATCTTGGGGACTTGCGTCACGCCGAACAGCTCCTGGATCCGCGCCGAGACATACGGCGGGCCGTCCGGGACGTACGTCACCCGCGGTGTCCGTCCGTTCGAGAGCGCCAACCGCTCCGGCGCGTGCTTTTCCACGAGATCCGCGATCGCGGGGTTGAGCCACCCTTTGAAGACCGGCAGGACCGGCCGCGCCTTGATTTCCTTGTGGCTCGACGCCCCGTGGCAGATCTGCTCGACCAGGGTCCGCCGCTCCGCGTCGCCGATCGGAGAGACCTCGAGTTCGGGGCACGTTCGCGCGACCAGGTTCACCCTCTGGATCCACTGGTCGGCCGCGGCATCCCAATGGTCGAGCTTGAGACGCCCCGCGAGCACCTCCTCCGCCAGGAGCCGTGCCCCCTCGTCCCCCGGCGGGGCGTCGACCTTCTTCTTCTCGATCGCCAGGCCGCGGAAGCAGGTCCACTCCTCCGCGTAGACCCGCTTCGCCGCGGGCTCATAGTGGACGTGCGGCTTCCGCGTGAAGTCGCCGGGGAAGAACTCGCGCAACCACGCAGGCTCGATCGCGGTCGCGAGGCTGAGGATCGTCTGGAGCTCCTTCCCCTCGACTTCGCGGACCTCGGCCACGACGAGAAGCGGTGACGTCCGCACCGCGCTTTCCTTCGCCAGCGTCCCCGATCGGCCGTGGACGAGCTCGCACCGGAGCGTCCCTTCGTCGAGCCGCCGTGCCACGCGGTCGGAGAAGCCGATCAGGATGCACTTCCGGAGCGTGTCGTCGGTCTTCTCCCGCGGCTTCGTGTCGAGCCCTTCCTTTTCGGCGATCCCGAGGAACTGCTCGAAGAGCGGGCCCACCTGTCGCGCCGTCTGCGCGTGGATCCCCGCCCGCCGGCAGACGTCGAGCGAAAAATCGCCCTTCTCCGCCCAGGCGTAGGCCTTCATCACGAACTCGAAGTCCGACGACGCGCGGCCGCCGAAGCGCTGCTCGCGGAACCGGTCGGTCTCGCGATCGACATTGCGGATCAGGAGATCGCGCCCCTGCGTGAGCGCCGCGACGAGCGCGGCTTCCCGCACGCAGCCGTGCTCCTGCGCCGCCAGGAGCATCCGCGCGTACCGGGGATGGAGAGGGAAGGCGAGCATGCGGCGGCCGAGCGGGGTGATCCTCCCGTCCTTGAGCGCCTCGAGATCGTGAAGCAGCGTCTCCGCGTGGGCGAGCGACTTCTCGTCGGGCGCCTCGAGCCAGCGGAATGCGCGAAGATCGTCGACGCCCGCGTCCTTGAGCGTGAGGACGACCTCCGAGAGATCGAGTCGTTTGACCTCCGGCACCTCGCGGGCCGCGCGCGTCTCGCGCTCGCTCCAGAGCCGGACGCACGTCCCGGGCGCCGTGCGGCCCGCGCGCCCGGCCCGCTGGTCGGCCGAGGCGCGGCTGATCTTCTCGACGAGGAGCGTGTTGATCCCGCGATAGGGGTCGTAGCGTGGGATCCGGGCGAGGCCGCTGTCGATGACCAGGCGGACGCCGTCGATGGTAAGCGACGTCTCGGCCACGTTCGTCGCGACCACGACCTTGCGCTGCGGGTACCGCGCGACGGCGGCGTCCTGGTCGCGCGGCGAGAGCTCGCCGTGAAGCGGAAGGAGGAGGACCCCTTTGGACTCCGGCCGCGCGCGGATCGCCTCGATCGTCCGCGCGATTTCGTAGCCGCCCGGCATGAAGACGAGAGCGTCGCCCCCGCCGTCCCACCCCGCGAACGCGTCGGCCGCCTGCTCCCAGGCGGGCACGTCCTCCTTTGAGCTGGCGTACCGGATGGAGACGGGGAAGACGCGGCCTTCGGAGACCAGCCGCGCGCACGGCTTCATATAGGTTTCGAGACGGTCGCCGTCGAGCGTGGCCGACATGACGGCGAGGAGCAGGTCGGGTCGCGAGCGTTCCTGGAGGTCGAGCGCGCGGGCGAGCGTGATGTCGCCGTACAAATGGCGCTCGTGGAATTCGTCGAAGAGGATGGCCGCGACGCCCACGAGCGAGGGATCCTGGATCATGCGGCGGAGGAGGATGCCCTCGGTGACGTAGAGGATCTTCGTCTGCGGGCCCGAGACGGTGTCGAGCCGCACCTGGTAGCCGACCTCGCGGCCGAGGGTGACACCGAGCTCCCCGGCCACGCGCGCCGCGAGGAGCCGCGCGGCGATCCGCCGCGGCTGGAGGATGACGACCTGCCCGCGCTCGAGCAGCCCGTGCTTGAGGAGCATCTGGGGGACCTGGGTCGATTTGCCCGAGCCCGTGGGCGCCGAGAGGATGAGCCGCCGCGTCTCCTCCAGGCGCGCGACGATCTCGGTCTCGATGTCGTAGATGGGGAGCCGGTCGGCCATGGGCCAACCATCGTAACTTGACTTTTCCGCGGACGAAGGCATAATCACCGGCCGTGAGAAACCTCACCTTCGCCGGGACGCTCGGCTCCTGCTGTTGCTGTAGGTCGGGAGCCGACGGCGGGGATTCTCACGTCGCCACCAGGGCCTAAGCCGGTCCCTCTCGGAACCGCGCGCTGACTCTCCCCTCCCCAGGCTCCCTCATCTTCTCTCTGTCGATCAGGATTCGTCCCGGACCGGCCATGAAGGGGAAGCCATGAAACTCAAATGGATTGCCGCTCTATTCGTCACGTTCGGCCTCTCGCGTCTCGCCCTCGCCCAGGACACCGGAGGGCCGAAACCGCCTCCGGTCCAGGTCACGCTGAATGACGGACTCCACTTCACCACCCCGGAGGGTGACACCGACATCATGGTCGGCGGCTATCTCGGTCTGCACTACCGTGTCTTCGCGCACCGGCCGGCGGACAATGTCCGGACGTCGCCCGACACGTTCTTCGTCCGCCAGGCCCGTCCCGAGATCTCGGGATTCGTCTATCGCGATTTCGATTTCCGTTTCCAGATGGATTTCCCCACGGGCACGGCGTCGGCCGTCACGGGGACGGTCCAGGATGCCTATGTCGGTTGGAGGTACTGGCCGGAACTCTCCCTCCGGTTCGGCCAGTTCAAGGAGCCTTTCGGGCAGGAGCAGACCACGCCGGACCGGTTCATCAACATGGACGAGCGCTCGGACTTCGACCGGCTCGTTCCCGGACGCGACCTGGGCGCCATGGTGTATGGCAGCCTGTGGAGCGGCCTGCTTTCCTATGAAGCGGGGGCCTTCAACGGCCAGGGCCGGGCCGTGGTCGATGCGACGGACGACAAGGAGGTGGCGGGCCGGCTGCGCTCCTTCCCCTTTGCGGGGAGCGAGCCCGATTTCCTCCTCCACCGGCTCCGGCTGGGGCTCGCCGGCACCGCGGGGACGGTGACGAAGTCGGGCATCAACGGCCTGGACTTCACCTCCACGGGCCTCAACGTCCTCTTCCTCGACGCCACGGCCGGACAGCTGGACGGTCCGCGAACGCGGTTCGCGGCGGAGCTAACGTGGGCATACGGGCCCTTTGAGCTCCGCGCCGAGGAGATGAGAAGGACCGATTCGGTCGATCTCGGCGCGGCGCGGAACCGGAAGATCCGCTCGACCGGCGGAAAGGTCTCGGCCTCGTGGCTCGTGACGGGGGAGGAGAAGCCGATCGAGACGCGGGTGGTCCCGCTCCATCCCTTCGACCCGCGGACGGGAAGCTGGGGGGCCATCGAACTCGCCGCGAGGGCGGCGCGGCTCAAGATCGACGACGACGTGTTCGACCTGGGGGTCGCCTCTTCCGCGACGAACAGCAACGGGTTGACCACCTACGCCCTCGGCGTGAACTGGTACCTCAACCGCGGCATCCGCATCTCGCCCAACGTGTTCATCGAACGATATGACGACGAGATCCAGTTCGCGGACGGGAGCCGGCGGAGGCACTTCTACGGCGGAATCCTTCGTCTCCAGCTGGAATTCTGATCAGGGCACGACTTCGACGATGAGATCGAAGCGCTCGCCGTAGCGGCGGCCGTCCAGCGTCGCGTCGAAGGCGACGATCTGGACCCCCGGCTTCGCGTCCGCGGCGGCGCGCACCCTGATGGGGAAGGGCCTCCGCTCTTCCTTCATCAGCTCGCCGGCCAGCACCGCGGGTTCGGTCGACAGACCGGGCGGCGCGTGGATCTCGATCCGGTGCTGCTGCGCCCGCGGCCGGAAGTTCCGGAGGTGGACGGTAACATCGACCGCCTCGCCCGGCTTCACCTTCACCCGGTACGGCTCGGCACGCACCCAGAAGGGATCGAACCAGAGGCGGTAGTCGTCCTCCGAGCTCAGCGACCGGAACGCGTCGCGCATCGCGTACGACCACTGGCGGTAGCGCTCCACGAACGCCGCGGGGTTTGGCATCACGTACGAGTGGCCGCCCATGATGAGATCGGGCTTGAGGCGCGAGAGATATTCCGCGCCGTAGATGTAGCCTTCCTCCAGGATCCCGCTGTTCCGCGCGACCACCGCCTCGTGTCCCGTGTGGCGCGGATCTTCGGGATCGCCGAACAGGTTGTCGCCCGTGAAGACGACCCGCTTCCCGTCGATCATCCCCGTCAGGCCCAGCGCGAACTCGGTCTGCCCGGGCATCCAGTCGATCGTGAACCGGTAGCCCTCCCAGTCGAAGCTCTCGCCGTCCTTGAAGAGGCGGTCGAATTTCACGCCCTGGATCGGTGCGCCCTCGAACATCTGCCCGTACGACTGGATCGACGCGCAGTAGTCGAACCGCTCGGGGTGCTCGCACATCGGGCCCATCCGGTCGATCGCCCAGATCGGTGTCCCGTACTTCTTCCTCAAATGGGGCGCCTGGAGGAAGTGGTCGCCGTGCATGTGGCTGATCACGACGGCGTCGATTGACTTCAGGCCCATCCGCTCCTTCATGAGCGCGATCGTCTCGTCGAGGAATTTCTCGTCGAGCAGCCCGCAGTCTGAGAGGAGCGCGTGGCCGCTGTCGGAGAGGATCATGCTCATGTTCGGGTAGAAGTTCGGACCGCGGAACTTGTAGAGGTGGGGCAGGACCTGCCAGACGTGCGGGACGGGCGACGGCCGCGAGAGGACGTCCTGCCTCGACCCCGAGAACGTGTTCACGTCATACCCGCGCACGTAGAGCTTCTCGAGCCGCCGCAGCTTCTCTTGGTACTCCGCGAGCATCTTCGCCGCGTCGCGGACCGGCGGGCCGTGCGACGGCAGGAGCCACCCGGGGTCGAAGCCGTGGACGAGCCCCGCGGAGTTCGTGAGCGCGTAGATCCCCGCTGCGAACCCGTAGTCCCACTCGGTGTCGGGCCACGCGTGCATCGTGGCCCCGGCGCAGACGAGGTCGCCGGTGAACGCGAGCCAGCGGCCGCCCTCCTTCAGGAAGTAGGACATCGAGCCCGGGCTGTTCCCGCGCGTGTCCAGGCACCAGAGCTCCCGGCCGTGCCACGCGAACGTCTCCATCCTTTTGAGCTTCCGGTCGATCTTGATGGGCTGCACGGGCGGCCGGACGTAGCTCGAGCCGTGGACCGTGTAGGGATCGCCGAGTTTCACGTTCATCCGCCGGAAGTTCGAGGGGGTTTCGAAGAGCGGGGCCTCGAGGTCCGGGGCCGCGACCTGCGCGCCGGTCCCCTTGAGCCGCGGCGCGCCCTGGCACTGCTCGCGGTGGTGGTGGGTGAAGAGGACCCATTCCACGCGCTTCACGCCGATCTCGCCCAGGTGGTCGAGGACGCTCCCGTCGCCGAGATCGATCAGAAGCGCCGCGTCGCCGTCGCGAAGGACGTGGACGTTACACGTGTCGGTCCACGTGAAGAGGTCGGGGTGGCGCCGCGGGTCGGGCTGGCTGAACCCGGGGATGGCGTGGGGGCGCGCGGGCGCCGGCCCGGGGCCGGAGCATCCCACCGCGAACAGCACGACCCACCGCAGCACGCTCTTCATAAGGGTTCCTCGCAAGGCCTCCCACTATACGGGCTCGATCGGTGAAAATCCCCGGAGTGAACGGGAATTCCCGCGCCTGGAACCTCCTGTTCGCCGCTTTTTGGCCGCGGCACGATTCTTGCGATCTTCGAGGGTAACCATGCGCCGAATTCTCCTGGTCCTCGCCTTATCCACCGGGGTCGCGGCCGCCCCCGACGAGCCCGGCTACGAGCTGGCGCCCGTCCGGTACAGCACATCGAAGCCGGCCGATCCGCTGGCGAAGCTCCAGGAGCGGATGGCGTCCGGACAGGCGAAGCTCGCGCGCGACGACGCCCAGGGCTGGCTCCGCTCGCTCCTTGCGTCGCTCGACATCCCGGTCTCGTCCCAGTCGCTCGTCTTCAGCAAGACGAGCTTCCAGCGCCACAAGATCTCTCCCCGCTCCCCGCGCGCGCTCTACTTCAACGACGACGTCTACGTCGGCTTCGTCCGGGGCGGCGAGGTGCTCGAGGTCTCGGCCGTCGACCCGCAGCTGGGCGCCGTCTTCTACACCGTGTCGCAGCAGGCGGGAGAAACTCCGAAAATCGCGCGGCAGACGCACAACTGCCTGCAGTGCCACGACAGCATGGGGCTCGCGCTCGGCGTTCCCGGCCACGTCGTCCGCTCCGTCTTCCCCGACCCCGACGGGATGCCGCACTTCACGATGGGGACGTTCCGGACCGACGACCGGAGCCCCTACGCGGAACGCTGGGGCGGCTGGTACGTGACCGGGCAGCACGGCGCGATGCGCCACCTCGGGAACCTGACGTACGAGGAGGACCCGAACCCCGACCTCAAGCGGCTGGGGGATCTCGGCGCGAACGTGACCGACCTCTCCGACCGGGTGCACCTCCGCTCGTACCTCGCGGAGACGAGCGACATTGTCGCGCTGATGGTCTTCGAGCACCAGGCGTCGGTCCACAACCTGATCACGCGCGCCAATCACCAGTCGCGGCTCGCGCTCCTCCAGAGCGACGAGATCAACCGGCTGGGTGGGACGCCCGGCGCGGGGCTGACCGACGGAACGAAGTCCCGCATCCGCGCCAGCGGCGAGCCGCTCGTCGAGGCGCTCCTCTTCTCGGGCGAGCCGCCCCTCGCGTCGCCGGTGAAGGGGAACTCGACGTTCGCCGCGGACTTCGAAAAGCGCGGACCATTCGACGCGAAAGGCCGTTCGCTCCGCCAGTTCGACCTCCAGAAGAGGCTCTTCCGGCACCCGCTGAGCTATCTCATCTATTCCAAGGCCTTCGCCGGCCTGCCCGCGATCGCGAAGGAGTATGTCTCCGGCCGGCTCTGGGAGATCCTCTCGGGCCGGGAGACGAAGAAGGAATTCGCGCACCTGTCGGCGGACGATCGCACCGCGATCCTCGGCATCCTGCGGGAGACGCTCCCGGAATTCACCGCGGACTGGAAGTAGGGGGCGCCCGCCCGCGTACCATCCTTGGATGCTCCCGTTCCTCTTCTGCCTGGCGCTCCAGGACGCGGACCTCGCGGCGAAGCTTCGCGAGCTTGACGCGACCGTGCTCCCGGAGCCGCAGCCGCGGATGATCGGCCGTGACGCCGGCGCCCGGATCAAGGAGGCCAACCGGCGCGAGACCCAGGCGTGGAACGAGATCAAGACGCGCGCCGACTGGGAGAAGTACCGCGACGCGAAGATCCGGGCGCTCCGCGAGTCGCTTGGGGCGGCGGAGCCGGTCCCCAAGGATCTGCACGTCCGCGTCACGAAGACCCTGGAGGGCCCGGGCCACAAGGTCGAGAACATCGTCTACGAGAGCCGCCCGGGCCTCCTGGTTACCGCGAACCTCTATGTCCCCGACCCGCCGCGCGCCTCGATGCCCGGCGTCCTGATCATCCACAGCCACCACAATCCGAAGACCCAGGGTGAGCTCCAGGACATGGGCGTGACCTGGGCAAAACAGGGCTGCCTCGTCCTCGTCCTCGATCAGCTCGGCCACGGCGAACGCCGGCAGCACGGGTTCGTCGACGCGTCGAGCTACCCGACGGCGTACCGCGTGACGCGACAGGACTACTTCCATCGATATATGACCTCGCTTCAGCTCTACGTCGCGGGCGAAAGCCTGGTCGGCTGGATGGCGTGGGACCTCTCGCGCGGCGTCGATCTCCTCCTTGCGCGCCCTGGAATCGACAGGGAGAAGATCATCCTTTTGGGTTCGGTGGCGGGAGGGGGCGACCCGGCGGGCGTCACGGCGGCGCTCGATCCCAGGATCGCGGCCGCGGTCCCGTTCAACTTTGGCGGCCCGCAGCCCGAGTCGACCTTCCCGCTCCCCGCGGACGCCGAGACGAGCTTCAACTATGCGGGCGGCGGAAGCTGGGAGTCGACGCGGAACCTCCGCCTCTCCGCGCGCGACGGGTTCCTCCCGTGGGTGATCGTCGGCAGCCTCGCGCCCCGGCGCCTGGTCTACGGCCACGAGTTTGCGTGGGACATCGATCACGACCCGGTCTGGAAGCGGTTCGAGAAGATCTACTCGTTCTACGAGGCGCCAGGCAACGTCTCGTTCGCGAAGGGGCGCGGGAGCGTCAAGGGCCAGCCGCCCGAGTCGAGCCACTGCAACAACATCGGCCCCGTGCAGCGGAAGGGGATCCACGAGGCATTCAAGCGCTGGTTCGATCTCCCCGAGCCGGAGAAGGACATCCAGGAGCACCGGAACTCCGCCGACCTCCTGTGCCTCACGCCCGAGATCAAGCCGCGCCCGCTCCACGAACTCCTCAAGGATCGCACGGGGACGTTCAGCCGGGAGGCGTGGGCGAAGCTGCTGGGCGGAGTCGACCCGACCGGCGATCCGAGGGTCGCGGCCCTCGAGCCCCTTCGCGCGGGCGACGTCGCGGTCGAGCGCCTTTCTCTAGAGGTCGACGCGGGCATCGTGGTTCCGGCCCTGGTCCTCGTCCCGCCGCACGGGAAAGAGGCGCGGCTCCCGGTCGTCGTCGCGTTCGCCCAGGGTGGGAAGCGGGAGTTCCTGAAAAATCGTGCCGTCGAAATCGCCGCGCTGCTCAAAGGGGGCGCGATCGTCTGTCTGCCCGACCTGCGCGGGACGGGCGAGACGCGGCCGGGCTCCTCGCGCGGGCGAAGCAGCGAGGCCACGGACCTCTCGGCGACGGAGTTCATGCTGGGGCGGACGATGGTCGGCCTACGCGTGCGCGATCTCCGTTCCGTGTTGAAATACCTCCGGAGCCGCGGCGACGTGGACGCGAAGCGCCTGGCGCTCTGGGGCGACTCGTTCGTGGAGTCCAATCCGCCCGATCGCCGGTTCGCGGTGCCGCTGGAGCTCGACGATTCGCCGCGGATCGCGGAACCGATGGGCGGCTTGGTCGCGCTCCTCGGGGCGCTCTTCGAGGAGGACGTGCGGGCGGTGCACGCGCGGGGCGGGCTCGCCAGCTACCGGTCGACGCTCGAAAGTCCGTTCCTCTACGTTCCGCACGACGCCATCGTGCCTGGCGCGCTGACGGCGGGAGACCTGGGGGCCGTCGTCGCGGCGCTGGCGCCTCGGGAGGTCCGCCAGGAGGCGCTCGTGGACGGCCTGAACCGGCGGGTCGGAGCGGAAGAGCCGGCCGGCCCCTCGTGGATCCTCGGGGCGCTGAAGGGGAAATGAGCCATTTTCGCCCCGTGAATTGTATTAAATAGTGTCCATTCGCCGTTTTTATCCATGGGACTGAACTGAAAGGATCGTCGCATGAAAACCCTCGGAGCGGGCTTGGTGGCGGTTGCGGTCGCGGTGCTGGTTGGCATGAGGGCGCCGGACGTCAAGGTCGAACTCAAAGGGGTGCATCTCTGCTGCGGCGGGTGCGAAGGGGCCGCCAGCAAGGCGCTGACCGACGGAGGCGCGAAGGACGCCAAGTGTGACAAGGCGGCGGGCACGATCACGTTCAGCGCCTCCAACGAGAAGAACGCACAGAAGGCCCTCGACTCGTTCGCCAAGGCGGGCTTTTACGGCGACACGGGCAACAAGGCGCTCATGATCAAGGACGAGGTGGTCGCCAACCCGAAGAAGCCGGTCAAGGTGACCAGCGTGGTCATCACCGGCATCCACAACTGCTGCGGCGGTTGCACCAAGGGCATCAAGGCCGCGCTGGCGAAAGCGGACGGCTACGAGTCCGACGATCTCGCCGACAAGGCCACGAAGGTCACCGTCAAGGGCAACTTCGAGGCGGCGGCCGTGATGAAGGCGCTGCACGACGGCGGCTACAACGGGACGCTGGGTAAGTAACGTCGCAAGGAAGTCAAAGGAGCCCCGTGCCCTCCGGCGCGGGGCTTTTTCTTTAAGGAAGAAAACCACAGAGACACAGAGGCACCGAGAAGAGAAAATTCTGTGTCGTCCCCCCAACCCCCGGGGGGAGGGGGATTCACAAGGAGTTTTTCTTCTCCGTGTCTCCGTGCCTCTGTGGTTCATCTTCTTGGTCTTTTTTCTACCGCTGTTTCGCCCGGGGGGAAATGATCGTATGATCCCCCTTTGAACCCGGAGAGTCCCTGATGATCGGCGCCCTCCTTCTCCTCGCGCTCCAGGCCGACGATGCGGTCGACTTTCGCCGCGACGTCCGGCCCATCCTCTCGGACAACTGCTTCCTCTGCCATGGCCCGGACGACAAGCGCCGCAAGGCCGACCTCCGGCTCGACCGTCGCGCCGACGCCTTCCGTGAAAAGGAGGGCGTCACCCCCGTCGTGGCCGGAAATCCGGAGAAGAGCGATCTCTACCGCCGGCTCGTCACCAAGGACGTCGACGACCACATGCCGCCGGCGAAGTCGGGCAAGAAGCTCACGGAGAAGCAGATCGAGACCGTGCGGAAGTGGATCGCACAGGGCGCCCGCTGGTCGGATCACTGGGCGTTCGTGCCGCCCGAGCGGCCCGCGCTCCCCGGGGTGAAGTCAAAGGACCGCCTGCGCAACCCGGTCGACGCGTTCATCTTCTCCCGACTCGAGCGGGAAGCCCTCGCGCCGTCGCCGGAGGCCGGACGCGAGACGCTCCTCCGGCGGCTCAGCCTCGACCTGGCGGGGCTTCCGCCCGCCGCCGCGGACCTCGACGCATTCCTCGCCGACGCGCGGCCCGACGCCTACGAGCGGCAGGTCGACCGGCTTCTCGCCTCGCCCCACTACGGGGAGCGCTGGGCGCGCTTCTGGCTCGACGGCGCCCGCTACGCCGATTCGGACGGCTTCGAGAAGGACAAGCCGCGCGAGGCGTGGTTCTACCGCGAATGGGTCATCAACGCCTTCAACCGCGACCTGCCGTACGACCGCTTCATCATCGAGCAGATCGCGGGCGACCTGCTGCCCGGCGCCGGCCAGGAGCAGGTCGTCGCGACCGGCTTCCTCCGAAACTCGATGGTCAACGAGGAGGGCGGCGTCGATCCCGAGCAGTTCCGCATGGAGGCGATGTTCGACCGGATGGACGCGATCGGCCGCGGCATCCTCGGGCTGACCATCCAGTGCGCCCAATGCCACAGCCACAAGTTCGACCCGCTGACGCACGACGAGTACTACCGGCTGTTCGCGTACCTGAACAACGCCCACGAGGCGTGCGTCACCGTCTACACGCCCGCCGAGGTGATGGCGCGGGCCGGGGTCCTGCGGGAGATCCGCGGGATCGAGGAGGACCTCCGCCACAAGGAGCCGGAGTGGCGCGCGAAGATGCGCGCGTGGGAGGAGGCGGTCCGCGGGGGCCAGCCGGAGTGGACGGTCGTCACGCCCGCGGTCGACGAAATCTCGACGGGCGGCCAGAAGTATCTCCCGATGGGCGATGGCTCGGTCCTCGCCCAGAGCTACGCGCCCACGAAGCACAAGGTGAAGCTCACGTTCAAGAGCGAGCTCGACGCGGTGACGGGATTCCGCCTCGAGTTGCTGACCGACCCGAATCTCCCGCGACACGGGCCCGGCCGCTCGGTGAAGGGGACGGGCGCCCTGACGGAGTTCGAGGTCGAGGCGGGGCCGGCCGACGGCTCGAAACCGCCCGCAAAGGTGAAGATTGTCTCCGCGACGGCGGATCTCGAGACGCCGGAGAAGCCGCTCGACGCGATCTACGACGACAAGAGCGGGAAGAAGCGCGTGACCGGGGGGGTGGCGTTCGCGATCGACGGGAAGGACGAGACCGCGTGGGGGATCGACAACGGCCCCGGGCGCCGGAACCAGCCGCGGAAGGCCGTGTTCGTCCCCGAGAAGCCGATCGCGTTCAAAGGGGGCGCGGTCATCCACGTCTACCTCAAGCAGAACCACGGCGGCTGGAACAGCGACGACAACCAGAACTGCAACCTCGGACGGATGAGGATCTCGATCACCTCGGCGCCCGATCCGGTGGTCGACCCGCTGCCCGCGGTCGTCCGGTCGATCCTCTCGATTCCCGAGGAGCGCCGCACGCCGGCGCAGGGGGACGCGGTCTTCTCCTCCTGGAGGACCGTCGTTCCGGAATGGAAGGAAGCCAACGAAATGATCGAAGAGGCGTGGAAGCGCCACCCGGAGGGGGCGACGCAGCTCGCGCTCGAGGAACGCGAGATGGCCCGCGGGACCCACGTCCTCCTGCGCGGCGACTTCCTCAAGCCCGACCGCGCTGTCGCGCCCGGCGTCCCCGCCTTCCTGAACCCGCTCGCCCCGGACGCGCCGCCCAACCGCCTCACCTTCGCGAAATGGCTCGTCGACCGGAAATCGCCGACGACCGCCCGCGCGATCGTGAACCGCGCCTGGCAGGGCTGCTTTGGCACGGGACTCGTCTCGACGAGCGAGGACCTGGGCTCGCAGGCCGAGACGCCGTCCCACCCGGAGCTCCTCGACTGGCTGGCCGTCGAGTTCATGGACCGCGGGTGGAGCTTCAAGACCCTCCTTCGCACGATCGTGACCTCCTCCGCGTACCGGCAGTCGTCGAAGGCGACGCCCGAGACGCTGGCGCGCGATCCGGCCAACCGGCTTCTCGCGCGGGGCCCGCGGTTCCGGGTCGACGGCGAAGCCGTGCGCGATATCGCGCTCGCGGCGAGCGGACTCCTCAACGAGAAGATCGGCGGCCCGAGCGTCTGCCCGCCGGCGCCCGAATCCCTCTTCCAGCCCCCGGTGAGCTACGGCCCGAAGGTGTGGAAGGAGGAGAAGGGCGAGGAGCGCTACCGCCGCGCGCTCTACACGTTCCGCTACCGGTCGGTCCCGTACCCCGCGCTCCAGGCGTTCGACACCCCGAACGGCGACGCGTCGTGCGTTAAGCGGACGCGCTCGAACACGCCCCTCCAGGCGCTGACCCTTCTGAACGAGCCGCTCTTCGTGGAGTGCGCGCGGGCGTTCGGGGCGAAGACGCTGGCGGAAGGCGGCGCGACCGACGCGGAGCGCCTCGAATGGGCATTCCGCCGCTGCACGGCGCGGAGACCCGACGAGAAGGAAAAGGCCGTGCTCCTCGGGTTCCTCGCGAGGCAGAAGGAGCGGCTGGCGGGGAAGGAGTCGCAGCTCAAGGAGCTGGCGGGCGAGGGCGCCACGCCGGAGCGCGGCGCCTGGACGGCGCTCGCGCGGGTCCTTTTGAACCTGGACGAGACGATCACGAAGGAGTGAGCGGAAAAAACCTGTGTGGCAGTTTTTGGCCCATCACGGTCAAAAAACTGCGAGGCAGGTTTTGGACGGCCCTGAAGGAGACGGAATGACGACGAACGAGACGTCCCGCCGCTGGTTCCTTCAGCAGTGCGGCGTCGGGATGGGCGGGCTGGCGTTCCACGCCCTCATGGGCGGGACCGCGGCGGCGGCGAGGGACGTGATGGCCCCGCGCGCGCCGCACTTCAAGGCGCGGGCGAAGAACGTCATCTACCTCTTCATGGCGGGAGCGCCCAGCCACCTCGAGATGTTCGACTACAAGCCGCAGCTCGCGAAATTCAGCGGCACGCTCCCGCCGCCAGAGCTCATCAAGGGCTACCGCGCGGCGTTCATCAACCCGAGCTCGAAGCTCCTGGGCCCGAAGTTCAAGTTCGCAAAGCACGGGCAGTGCGGCGCGGAGATCTCCGAGCTCCTCCCGCAGCTCGCCACCGTCGTGGACGACATCGCGATCGTGAAGTCGCTCGTGACCGACGCCTTCAACCACGCGCCGGCCCAGATCATGATGAACACGGGCGCCCAGCAGTTCGGGCGGCCGAGCATGGGCTCGTGGGTGACCTACGGGCTGGGAAGCGAGTCGAGGGACCTTCCCGGCTTCGTCGTCTTCAGCTCGGGCAAGAAGGGGCCCAGCGGCGGCAACTCCAACTGGGGCTGCGGGTTCCTCCCCACGCTCTACCAGGGCGTCCAGTTCCGCGGCACGGGCGACCCCGTTCTTTACCTGTCCAATCCGCCGGGCGTCGACCCGGCGATGCAGCGGGACTCGCTTGACGCGGTCAAGGCGCTGAACGAGCAGCGGCTCGACGTCGTGGGCGACCCCGAGATCGCGACGCGGATTAACTCGTTCGAGATGGCGTTCCGGATGCAGACGAGCGCGCCGGAGCTGATGGATCTCTCGAAGGAGTCGAAGGAGACGCTGGAGCTGTATGGCGCGCAGCCGGGGAAATCGTCGTTCGCGAACAACTGCCTGCTCGCGCGCCGCCTGGTCGAGCGGGGCGTCCGGTTCGTCCAGCTCTTCCACGAGGCGTGGGACCAGCACGGCAACCTCGTGAAGGACCTGAGGAAGAACTGCGAGGACACGGATCGTGCGTGCACGGCGCTGTTGAAGGATCTCAAGGCGCGCGGGCTCCTGGACGAGACGCTCGTCATCTGGGGGGGCGAGTTCGGCCGGACGCCGATGGTGCAGGGCGGCGACGACGGCCGCGACCACCATCCGAACGCGTTCTCCATCTGGATGGCGGGCGGCGGCGTGAAGCCCGGCCTGACGCTCGGCGAGACGGACGACTTCGCCTTCAACGTGGTGAAGGACAAGGTGCACGTCCACGACCTCAACGCGACGGTGCTCCACTTGCTCGGGTTCGATCACACGAAGCTGACGTACCGGTTCCAGGGCCGCGACTTCCGCCTCACGGACGTGCACGGCAACGTCGTCAAGGAGTTGATCGCATGAGGTCGTTCGCCCTGGTGCTGACGCTGCTGGCCCAGGAGATCGAGCACACGAAGGACTCCCTCGACATGGTGAAGGCGAACGTGGCCAAGAAGGACGCGGTGCTCGTCGACGTCCGCGAGAAGAGCGAGTGGGACGCCGGACACCTGGAAGGAGCGATCTTCCTTCCCTTGACCTGGCTCAAGGCCGAGAGGGACGGAGAGAAGTTTTCCGAAAAGCTCGCGGAGAAGCTCCCGGCGAAGAAGGTCCTCTACATCCACTGCCGCGCGGGCGTCCGCTCGCTGACGGCCGCCGCCATCCTCAAGAAGGCGGGCTACGAAGTCCGCGCGCTGAAGCCGGGATTCGAGGAGCTCAAGAAGTCCGGACTCGCCGAAGCGAAGCCCGAGAGGTAGTCCCGCCTCCGGGCCTGCTCAGGCCAGGATGTCCTGCACCACCGTGCCGTAGACGTCCGTCAGGCGGAAGTCGCGGCCCGCGTGTCTGTAGGTGAGCTTCGTGTGATCGAGACCGAGCAGGTGCAGGATCGTGGCGTGGAAGTCGTGCACGTGCACCTGCTTCTCGGCCACCGTCGAGGCGAGCTCGTCCGACTTGCCGTGGACGACGCCCCCCTTCGTGCCGCCGCCCGCCAGCCACGACGAGAAGACCGCGCCGTGATGGCCCCGGCCCCCCGGCGCGTCCTCGCCCGGCGTCCTGCCGAACTCGGTCGTCCAGACGATCAGCGTCTCGTCCAGCATCCCGCGGCGCTTCAGGTCCTGGATCAGCGCGGCGATCGGCTGGTCGACGTTCTTGGCCAGCGGGATGCACGTCTTCATGTCGCCGTGGGCGTCCCAGTTGTCGTAGGCGCCGGTGTCGATCAGCTCGACGAACCGGACGCCGCGCTCGACCAGGCGCCGCGCCATCAGGCACTGCCACGCGAAGCCCTGCGGCTTCGAGCGGTCGAGGCCGTAGAGCTTGAGCGTCTCGTCGGGCTCCTTCGCGAGGTCGAACGCCTCGGGCGCCTCCGTCTGCATCCGGAAGGCGGTCTCGAACGACCGGATCCGCGCGGCGAGCTCGGAGTCGTTCCCGTTGTTCTTGAGGTACTCCCCGTCGAACGCGCGGGCGAGGCCGAGCTCGCTTTCCTGGAGGCCTTCCGACTTCGAGCGGCGCGCGAGGTGCGGGATCGGCTCGGCGCCGGGCACCACGCGCGTCCCCTGGTGGTAGGCCGGGAGGAAGTCGTTCGAGTAGACCTGCGCCGCCGCGAAGGGCAGCTTGGGCGCGATCACCATGAACGACGGCAGGTTCTGGTTCATCGTGCCCAGCCCGTAGCTGACCCACGACCCGATGCTCGGCCGCGTGAACGTGAACGAGCCCGTGTGGATGGCGAGGGTCGCCTCGAAGTGCTCGTTGTTGTCCGACTTCATGGAGTTGATGAGCGCGACGTCGTCCATCCGGTCCCGCAGGTGCGGGAAGAGGTCGCTCACCATCGTCCCGCATTTCCCGCCGGGCTTGAACTCCCAGCCGGGCCGAAGGAGTTTCTTCTTGTCGCGCGAAAGGCCGCCGCCGGCGACCAGCGTCTTCCCGTCGCTCGAGAAGAGCTTGGGCTTGTAGTCGAAGGTGTCCATGTGGGAGACGCCGCCCGTCAGGAAGAGGAAGATCACCCGTTTCGCGCGGCCGGGGAAGTGCGGCGGGCGGGGCGCGAGCGGATCCCGCGCGGCGTCCTCGGCGAGCAACTGCGAAAGGAAGCCGGGGAGCAGGATCGATCCGCCCACGAGCGAGCGGAGGAGCTCACGACGGCTGCAACCGTTTTCACCGGACATAGATGAACTCGCTCAACCGGAACAGGACTCGCGAGAAACTCTCCCACGCCTGCGTGTCGTCCAGCCGGGCGCGGGTCTTCTTCAGGTAGTCCAGGGACGCGCTCTTCTCCTCGTCCGTGGGCGGGCGGCCCAGCGCGAGCTGGTAGGCCCGTTCGACCCGCGACTCGTCGTCGGTCCGCTCGCGGGCGAGCCGCTCGGCGAACTTGGCGGCCTGCTCGTGGACGAACGGGTCGTTCAGGAGCGAGAGCGCCTGGAGCGACGTCGTGCTCGTGATCCGCGCCGGGGTCCCGGAGTTCGTCTCCGCGCCGTCGAACGTGCCAAGGAACGGATGCCGGCTGATCCGCTGCGTCAGCAGGTAGACGCTCCGCTGCTTGTGGTCGAAGACCGACAGGAACGGCTTGTGCTCCGTGTACTCCCAGGTCGCCATGGGCGGGATCGGGTGGGGGCCGCCCATCGTGCGGTCGAGCGTCCCGCTCACGGCGAGAAGGTTGTCGCGGACCGCCTCGGCCTCGAGGCGCCGGCGCCGGAATTTCCAGAGGAGGTCGTTCGTGGGGTCGGCCGCCTGGGCCGCGGGGTCGTCCTCGCTGGAGACGCGGTACGCGTGCGATGAGAGGATGAGCCGGTGCATCGCCTTGTTCGACCACCCCGTCTCGACAAAGCGCCGCGCCAGCCAGTCCAGCAGCTCCGGGTGGGTGGGCGCGCGCCCCTGCTTCCCGAAATCGCTCGGCGTCTGGACGATCCCCTTTCCGAAGTGGTGGTGCCAGATCCGGTTGGCCATGACGCGCGCGGTGAGCGGGTTGGCCGGATCGGAGATCCACTCGGCCAGCTGGTGGCGCCCGCTCCCTTTGAATTCCGGGGAGAGTTCCTGCCCGCCGAGGAGTTCGAAGAAGCGGCGGGGGATCTCGCGGCCCAGGCGCGTCGGATCGCCCTTGATTTGGACCCGCGCGTTTCCGGTGACGGGCGCGTCGGCGACCGCGTAGATCGATTCAAAGGGGAGCGGCGTCTGCTGGACTTTCGTCCGCTCTTTCTTGACGGCGTCGATCTCCTTGCCGAGCTCGTCGGCGTACTGCTTGGCCCGCACCGATTCGTCGTCGGTCCCCTTGGCCGCGCCGTCGGCGATCTTCCTGCGCGCCTCGATGGGCTTGGTCGATTCGTCCAGCGCCGCCATTTTCGCCCGGCGGTCGCTCATCGCCTTCTCGACCTGCTCGTCGGGCGCAAGATAGACAAGGTCGCTCGCGTAGTGCTGGAGCTCGATGCCAGGGAACGGGTAGCGCGTGCTGTCGAAGATCCCGTAGAGCGCGTAGTAGTCCTCGTTCGTGAGCGGGTCGAACTTGTGGTCGTGGCAGCGGGTGCAACTGGCCGTGACCCCGAGGAACGTGCGGCCCAGGTTGTCGATCGTGTCCTCGATCGTCAGGTGCCACGGGTAGTCGTCGGTGACCGAGCCGAACCGCCGCGCGTTGGCGAGGTAGCCGGTCGCGACGAGGTTCGAGCGGCGCTCGTCGTCGCTCTTGAAGGGAAGCAGGTCGCCCGCGAGCTGCTCACGGATGAAGCGGTCGTAAGGCTTGTCCTCGTTGAACGCGGCGATCACCCAGTTGCGGTACTTGTACATCTGGGGGATCGGGTAGTCCGAATTGTCGCCGGCGCCGTCGGAGTAGCGCACCACGTCGAGCCAGTGCCGGCCCCACCGCTCACCGTAGGCGTTTGAGGCGAGGAGCCGCTCGACGACCTTCGAGAACGCATCGGGCGAGGAGTCGGCGAGG
Source organism: Planctomycetota bacterium (assembly GCA_041482015.1). Classification (GTDB taxonomy): domain Bacteria; phylum Planctomycetota; class MHYJ01; order MHYJ01; family JACPRB01; genus JACQFK01. Next base: position 101,354 of record JBGPCZ010000002.1, read on the forward strand.
AAGGCGTCGATCTCCTCGGGCGTCGGCGGCAGGCCGGTGAGGTCGAACGTGACGCGGCGGAGGAGCGTGCGCGGGTCGGCGTCGGGCGCGGGGCGCACGCGTTTCTCCTCGAGCTTCGCGAGGATGAAGCGGTCGATCGGGCTGCGTACCCACGCGGCGTCGGCAACGGCGGGGAGGGCGGGCTCGACGACCGCGTTGAACGGCCAGCGTTTGCGGGCCTCGGCGAAGTTGATCGGCGGCTTCGCGGCGGCGGGGGCCGCGGCCGCGGTGCGCGGATCGGGCGCTCCCATCTTCACCCACGCCTGGAAGTCGCGGACCTGCTCGCGGCTGAGCCGCTCGGAATCCTTCGGCGGCATCTTCTCCGCGTCCTCGCCGCGGAGGATGGCGCGGATGAGCAGGCTCTTGTCGGGGTCGCCCGGCACGATCGCGGGCCCCGTGTCGCCCCCCTTCCGGAGCCCGTCGCGCGTGTCGAGCCGGAACCCCCCTTTGAGTTTCTCCGCGGTCGCGCTGTGGCAGCTGTAGCAGCGGCCGACGAGCACGGGGCGGATGTTCTTCTCGAAAAACTCGACGTCCTCGGGCGTGGATTGCTGGCGGGCCTGGAGCGTGAGCGGGCCCAGCAGCAAGACGGGAAGAAGGGACCTTGTGAACAAGCTCAAACCGACCTCCGAGGGCCCCATCGATTCTTACATCGGGGCGGAAAGACTAGTTTGCCCGCTGGAGTATACTTCTCCTGGTGATCCATGAACCAGCCTGAAGTCGAAGAAGGCGGCATCGAATCCAAGCATACCCTCTCTTTCAAGACGGCCCGGCTCTACGCCCAACTCCAGCTTCTCGCCTCAGCCTGCTTCGCCGTTTTCTCCGTCTTCGCTCTTCTCGGGACGCCCCGGGGAGCGTGGGTAACGGAATTCGGGGGTCCCCCGACGCTCGTGGCCTCCCTGGTCGCGCTCGCGGCTTCGGTCGGCTTCCTCCTCCGCCGTCGCTGGGCCCGCACCTTCCTTCTCGGGGAGTGCGCCCTGCTTCCGCTGGCCATCGTCGCGGGGCTGCTTTGGGCGGGACGCCGCGCCGGGGGCATCGAGGGGTGCGTTGTCGCGGGTGCGGTCGCGATGGCCGTCGGGAGCATCGGAGGGGCCTTCGCGTTCAACGCGAAAGATGTGAGAGAATGGGTCGATGGTCCTTGAAGGACGTTTACTTCGAGGGTTGAGTCCCGCCGTCGATTCGCACGCCCGCGCGATCGCCCGTCATCCGGAAGCCGCGATCGACCGTCGCCCCGCGGAGCTTCACCGACGGCGCCCCCGACTCGGGCAGCGCGATCTCCAGCGTGTCGAAGCGGCTCGTGGAGACCGAGACCGGAGCGCCGGCGATCACCGTTCCGCCTTTGACTTGCAGGTCCTCGAGGACCACGTCCGCGACCTTTCGCAGCTCGAGGACCGGCCCTTTTCCGCTTCCTTCCACTCGCATCCCGCGCAGGGACAGGTCCTTCACCTCGAGCGCATTGAGGCCCGCGCCGTCCACGAACTGCAGGCGCGCGCCCGGCCCCCAGAGCTCGAGGTGGTCCGACGACACCGTGAGCGGCTTGGCGATCCTGTAGGGGTGCACGCCCCACGGGACGAGCACGCGCCCGCCCGTCTTCGCGAGCTGGTCGATCGCCGCTTGGAAGGCCGCGGAGTCATCGGTCGTTCCGTCGGCCTTCGCGCCGATTGACACCACGTTCACGACGGGCCGTTCCGTGCCCAGCCCCGTGATGCGGCGCGCCATGAATTCTCGGATGAGGGGGATGCGCGAGCTCTTGAGAAGCCTCATCGCGGCGGGCAGGTCCGTCTCGGCCAGCTCCTCCGCGGCGTACCACGTGACGAGCGGGAGGTTCGCATCGCCGGCGTCCTCCGCGTGGCCGACGAGCCCCTCGAGCACGGCGACGCGCCGTTCCGGCGGGAGGCGGCGGATCCCCGCGGCCAGGTAGAGCCGCACGACGGGGGAAGGGTCGGATGCGGCGAGCCGCGCGAGCTTCGCGGACGTGGCCTCGTCGACCTTCCGGTCCTCGAGCTCCAACTGGATCGTCCAGGCGCGGACGTCCTCGTCGGGATGGTCGAGCAGCGCGCGCCGCGAGGACGCGTCGAGTCCGCCCGTGACGTGCAGCGCCCAGAGGGCGCGGAGCCGGCGCGTCGGATCGGGATGATCGCGGAGCATCCTTTGAAGAGCCTCGTGCACCTTGGGCAGGGGCCCCTTTGCGGCCCGCTCCTGGAGCAGCCGCCGCGCGTGGGTGACGTACCAGTCGTTCTTGTGGAACTGGAGCTTCACGAGCTCGTCGTCGGAAAGGCGGGCGAGGTCCGGACGGGCCGGGGCGGGATTCCCATAGGAGATCTTGTAGATCCGGCCGCTCCCGCGATCCGGATTGTCGCGCGTGTGACATTCCCCGCGGTCGTACCAGTCGCTGACGAAGACGGAGCCGTCCGGCCCGGTCTGGAGCAGCAGGGCCAGGAACATCGTGTCGCCCGACAGGAGGAAGTCGGGCCCGTGGGAGGCGGTGAAGCCCGAACCCTTTCGGACCGGGAGGTCGTTGTTGATGCGGTGGCCGTGCAGGTTGCTCATGAAGATCGAGCCGCGGTATCGATCGGGCCAGTTGTCGCCGAGGTAGACGAGGATGCCGCAATGGGCGGCGCCCCCGCCGAACGCGTCGTTCCCGAGGCCCAGTCCCTTCCCGCCTCCGAAGTGGAGATGGTCGGCGATCGTCTCGACGCGACGGTAGGCGTAGCGGCTCGACGGTCGCTCGCGCGACGGCTCGTAGTGGGCGCCCTGGACCAGGTGGAAGAGGTGCGCGTTCACGCAATTCGAAACGATCATCTGGCCGCGCTCGTCGAACGCGACGCCCCACGGATTGGTCGCGCCGTCGGCGAAGGCCTCGAAGACCCGGCGCGTCGGGTGGTAGCGCCAGACGCCGCCGTCGAAGTGGATGCGCTTGTCGGGCGGCGTGCCGGGCGGTCCGAGGTCGGAGATCGACGTCCGCCCGTGGCCGCCGTAGAGCCATCCGTCTGGCCCCCACGTGAAGCCGTTGACCACGTTGTGGCCGCCCTGGCTGCCGAAGCCGTCGAGCAGGATCTCGGGCGGGCCGTCGGGTTTGTCTCCGCCGTCCTTCATGGGGTAGAAGAGGAGGTTCGGCGGCGCGACGACCCAGACGCCCCCGAAGCCCACTTCGATCCCGGTCGCGAAGGTGAGCCCGTCGCAGAAGACCTTTCGCGTGTCGTAGCGGCCGTCGCCGTCGGTG
>JBGPCZ010000003.1:0-95507 GCA_041482015.1 Planctomycetota bacterium
AGGGCTTTACGCTGATCGAACTGATGATCGTGATCGCGATCATCGCCATCATCGCGGCGATCGCCATCCCGGGCCTGCTGTCCAGCCAGCGCGCGTCGAACGAGCGGAACGCGTCCGCGTCGCTCAAGACGCTGGCGTCGGCCGAGGCCGACTTCCGCGGCAACGACCGTGACGGCAACGGCGTTCAGGACTTCTACACGGGCGACGTGGCGGGGCTTTTCACGCTCGCCCCCATCGGTGTAGCCGAGAGCATCAAGCTCATCGAGCTTTCCGTGGCACTCGCCGATGCGTCGTTGCTCCCCTTTGGGGCTGCCGCCCCCAACCTGGCGGGGACGGTCGGTGCTGTCGGTGGTTTCGGTATCCAGTCTGCGAAAGCCGCCTATTGGTATCGGAAACTGACCACCGATGAGACCGGGGTCGCCTACGCCCTCGTGACCAACGGCCGGGGCGCCTTTAATGCTTCCGCCTGCTTCAACACCTCGAAGTTCGGGTTCTGCGCCTTCCCCGACACCCGTTCTTCAGGGCGCAACGTCTTCTTCATCAACGAGGGGAATACGATCTACAAGCGAGGCGTCACCGCCGCGTATACGCGGCCCGGCACGGGCGCTATCCCCAACGGTGCCATCGCGGTCGCGAATCTGACCGGGGCGGGCGGGAACAACCCTGCGGTCTGGCCCACCGATGCCCTGCTCGCCACCGACTACAGCAAGATGGACTAACGCGCTCGCTCAGCCAATTGCGACCCCCCCGGATCCCTCGATCCGGGGGGTTCTGTTTTGGAAAATGGATCCTTTGTCCGATGTGAGCGTCGGCGCGAAGAAATGGAGTGTACATTCCTGCCTGAACCCGCACTGACGCGAAACCACTTCGGTCAGCGGTAAGCCGGGCCTCGCCGGCCACGATGAATCGAGCCGAAGGGCCTGGGGACTCATGAACTTCGCCAGCATCATCTTCCTCATCTTCCTCCCCACGACCTTCGCGCTGTACTGGCTGTCAAGAAACCGGATTCTCCAGAACGTCGTGCTGCTGATCGCCAGCGTCGTCTTTTACGCCTGGTGGGATGTCCGATTCTGCGGTCTCATGCTCGGGTCGGCGCTTGCAGACTTCTATCTCGGACTTCTTATCGAGCGCCAGGCGACGCTCCGCCGAAAGCGGATCCTGCTTGGAATCAGTTGCGCCGCGAATCTTGGGCTTCTCGGTTTCTTCAAGTACTACAACTTCTTTTCGGACAACCTGCAGGCGATCGCCCACTCGGCGGGTTGGAGTATCCATCCCTTCACGCTCAACATCATCCTGCCGGCGGGAATCAGTTTCTACACGTTCCAGACCCTGGGTTACATCATCGACGTGTATCGCGGTTCGCTCAAGGCCTCCAGGAACGTGATCGATTACCTGGGCTTCGTCACGTTCTTCCCGCAGCTCGTCGCCGGTCCGATCGAGCGGGCGGGAAATCTGCTCCCGCAATTCCAGAATCCCCGCCGGTTCGAGTATGCGGATGCCGTCGATGGAAGCCGCCAGATCTTGTGGGGCCTGTTCAAGAAGGTCCTGCTCGCGGATACCCTGGGCGAAACGGTGGATGCCGTCTATGCGACGCCCATGGCGTTCGGCGGCGCCGCGCTGGCCTTCGCCACGATCTGCTTCGCCTTCCAGATCTACTGTGACTTCTCCGCGTATTCGGACATCGCCTCCGGGACGGCGCGTCTTTTCGGGTTCCGGCTCATGAGAAACTTCGCATACCCCTATTTCGCCCAAAGCATCCCGGAGTTCTGGAGACGGTGGCACATCTCCCTCTCCACCTGGTTTCGCGACTACCTGTATGTTCCCCTGGGAGGCAGCCGGGTGGGGCCCGGTCGTCGGGCCCTCATTGTACTGGTCACGTTCGTCGTGAGCGGTTTCTGGCACGGCGCCCAGTGGACCTACCTTCTCTGGGGGACCCTCCATGGAATTGCGATGCTGCCCGCGGCAATCGGAAGAGGTCGAAGGGCCCTGAACGTCGCTGACATCCCCGGCGGGGACTCCTCCTTCCCCCGACTCTCCACGCTCCTCAAGATGGCCGGCACGTTCGGCTTGGTATGCCTGGGATGGGTGTTCTTCCGGGCCCGGACCGTAAGAGAGGCGTTCCTAATCCTGGGGCGGATCCTGGGCGCGCCCTTCGCCCTGACCTCCGGAGCGCCGATCCCCACCGCCGTCCCTCCCGGCAGCCTGATCCTGTTGATCGCCGCCTTCGTACTGGCCGAATGGGTGCGTCGACGGGAAGCCCATCCCCTGGTCCTCGACCGGTGGGCCAGGCCCTTTCGTTGGGCGGCCTACACCTCGCTTGCCTGGGGAACTCTACTTCTTGGAACCGGCGAAAGCCGGCCTTTCATCTACTTCCAATTCTGATGAAGCGGTACCTGCTGAACGTCTTCCTCTTCCTCGCCGTTCAGGCGGTGCCCGCGGGGGCCCTCCTTTGGAAATGGTCTCATTCACCCTCCGACGGCTACCCGGCGGCCATCCTGGACAAACATCGCAGGCTCGCTTCCCTCCCGCCCCCGAGAATCATTTTCATCGGCGGAAGCGGCGCCGCCTTCGGGTTGGATTCGCCCAGGATCGAGCGGGAGCTTGAACGGAATGCCGTGAACATGGGGCTTTACGCGCGCCTGGGCCCGGAGTTCATGCTCTCCGAGGTGAAGAGCTCCTTGAGGAGCCACGATGTCGTCGTTCTCTTATTTGACTATTCCCTCTGGATCCATTCGGCGTCGCGAGACGCCCTCGATGAGATCGTCTTCATCGATCTTCGTTCCCTCGGCTGGATGAGCTGGCCCGATCTGCACGTCTTCCTTGACCGAGGGCATCGAGCGATCGGAGCGGAGGCCAGGAGAACCCTCAGGGACTGGCTCCTTGGAGCCGATCCGGAACCGGCCTTGCCTCCGTACAGTCGCGCTTCCTTCAATGACCATGGGGATGTGGTGGCCCATGAATCGATGAAGAGGCCGGCGATCCAGGCTACCGGATTCCGCCTCCCCCATCACGATTCCGACCTGCTCCGGGATCGGATGACGCTTCTGAATGACTTTTTCGACCACTGTCGATCCAGGGATGTCTCCGTCTTCTTCGCGTATCCTCCAATGATGCGGGAGACCTACTCGGCGCACGAGGAGGAGATCGTGGCCTTCCACGGCCTCCTCAAGCAGAAGCTCCGGATGCCGATCCTGGGAACTCCGGCCGATACCTCGTCTCCGGGGGAATACTTCTTCGACACTCCCGACCATCTCACGGCAGAAGGGAAGGCCCGCCGAACCACCACGCTGATCGGACAGCTTCGATCTGCGGGAATCGGAAGATAGCCACCCCGCCGGATTCGACGGCATGGCTCTTGCGCCAGAGGACGGCTCACTCCATACTTGGGCTGGGAAACGACTTGACGGGGGCAACCATGCGGCGGAACCAGGGCTTCACGTTGATCGAACTGATGATCGTCATCGCGATCATTGCCATCATCGCGGCGATTGCCATCCCCGGACTCCTGGCCAGTCAACGGGCCTCCAACGAACGCAACGCATCGGCGTCGCTCAAGACCGTCACGGCCGCCGAGGCCGATTTCCGCGGCAACGATCGCGACGGGAACAAGGTTCGTGATTTCTGGACCCGGGATCTGTCGGGGCTCTACTCCCTCTGCCCCACCGGGGTCGCGGAGCCCATCAAACTGATCGAACTTTCCGTCGCCCTGGGCGACACCCTCCCCCTGGGCGTCGGCGTAACGGCTGCCGGAACGGAGCCCGCCATCGCCAACTTCGGCCTCCAGTCGGCCAAGGCCAGCTATTGGTACCGGGTCTTCCTCCAGGACGAGACGGGCGCGGCCTACGCGAACATCACGAACGGCCAGGCCCCCTGGGCGGCCCTTGCCGCTTTCCACACGGAGAAGTTCGGGTTCTATGCCTTCCCGGACAGCCGCGCCATGGGGCGTAATATCTTCGTCATCAATGAGAGCAACACGATCTACAAGCGCGGGGTCACCAGCACGTACGTCCGCCCCGGCACAGGGGCCGTGCCCAATGGCGTCATCCCTGTGGCACAACTCACCGGGCCGGCAGCAACCCCCAGCACGCAGTGGCCCACCGACGCGCAACTCGCGTCCGATTTCAGCAAACTGGATTGAGGTCCCGGCCGCCGGCTACGGCTCCCGGCAGAGGAGATCGCAGAGGCTGTGGACCACGATCTCCATGCCGGAAAGCGCGTGCTCCTGCGCGGGAGTGGGCGTGACCAGGCACTCGCGCGCCACCGTGTAGTGGGCCAGCGCGATCAGGTAGCTGTCGAGAATCCGTCCCGGGTCGCCCCGCGCCGCCTTCTCGGTCGTCCCGCGATCGGCCGCCCGCGTCCCCTCGTCCAGGTGGCGGGCAAAGTCCACCTCGCAGAAGCGGCGAGATTCCGGGGTCACCTCGCCTTTCTCCTCGGCCGCCCGGACCACCGCCGCGCCGATCGAGCAGGCCTTCGAGCGCGCCCGCCACTCCCTTTGAACCGCGGGCTTCGTCCCCTCGGCCGACGCCAGCGCGTCCGCCGCCCGCGCCAGCTCCTCAAGCGCGCCCGCCTTCAGGTCGCGCGGCGCGTACTCGGCGAAGCTCGACGCGACCGTCAGCAGCGTGAAGCGGCGGATCAGCAGCGCGATCGACCCCTGGAAGGGCGAACCCGCGCCGGCCGGCCGGCGGGCCCGCTCGACGAAATGGCGAGCCAGCCGTTCCGCCGATTCGGCCTTCAGATCCTCCGGGGCCGCGCGCGACAGGAGGTCGACGTCCGCCTCGTCCCCGCGCGCGAGCAGGATCGGGGCGTCGGCGCCTTCCATCTCCCGCAGCCGCGCGAAGATCCGCGCCCGCGCCGCGCACGCCTCGGCGTCGCGCCGCGGGCCGATCGACTCGAGGATCGCGGTCAGTTCCTGGGGCGTCTTCGCGGACGCCAGGTCGATGGACTCGCCGCCTCGTCCCGGCGATGCACACGAGGCGACCAGGAGAGCCGACAGGACGACGGGGACCCTCACCTCATCTCCCCCAGCCTTCGGCCCCCACCAGCTTCACGAGCGTGCAGGCGCAGACTTTCTTCTTCTTCACGAACCCGTCCTCGCGCTTCAGGACAAAGAGTTCCTGCTCCGTCTCGTCCCCCACCGGGATCGCCATCGACCCGCCCTCGCTCAACTGCTGGACGAGGGAGACCGGCAGCGATGGCGCGCCGGCCGTCACGATCACCCGGTCGAAGGGCGCCTCTTCCGGCCATCCGAGCGTCCCATCCCCCACCTTGAAATGAGCGTGGCCGACCCCCGCCTGTTCGAGATTCTCTTTCGCCCACTCCGACAGCTCGGGCAGCCGCTCGACCGTGTAGACGTCCGCGCCCATCGCGAGCAGGATCGCCGTCTGGTAACCGGACCCGGTGCCGATCTCGAGGACCTTCTCGGCCCCGCGCAACTCCAGGGCCTCGGTCATCGTCGCGACCATGTACGGCTGCGAGATCGTCTGGTTCGCGCCGATGCCCACGGGATGGTCCTCGTAGGCGTAGTCGCGAAGCAAAACGGGCAGGAACAGCTGCCGGGGCACGCGACGGAACGCGTCGAGCACGCGCTCGCTCTTGATCCCCCGCGCCCTCAGCTGCTCCTCGACCATCCGCAGCCGAAGGCCTTCGTAGTCGCTCATGAGGCACTACCCCTGGGCGCTCGGCTCCTCGATCCGCCTCGCCTTGAGCTTGAGCACTTTTTTGGTCGCGTCGGTGATCTTCACCTCGTCGCCGATCCGGTAGCCGACGACCCAGACGATCCGCGAGTCGTCGGTCACGATCGGAACGCGGTCGCGCACGGTTTTCGGGACCTTGTTGTCGATGAAGAACTTCTTGAGCTTGGTGCTCCCGCGGGAGCCGAGCGGGACGAAGTGGTCGCCGCCCTTCCGGAGCCGGAGGATGAGCGGCCCCTGGAGCTTCTCGAAGTCGATGATCTCCTCGGTGTAGTCCTTGTTCTTGATGTACTCCTTCATGCCGACGATCTTCCCCTCCTGGATCTCCGCCTCGATCTGGAGGTTGAGCTTCTTGATGACCGTCTTCCCCGGCACCTTGATCTTGCGGAGCGCGAACTTGATGGGCGGCGGCGGCGCCTTGGGCTGCGCGATCTTCAGGATGTACCCCTCGCGCCGCGCCTCGATGCCGCGCGGCAGGCGGATCGCCTTCTGGTAGGCGTGATCGCCGCAGAGCGAGATGATCTCCAGGTAGTGCTCGAAGTTGAGCTGCGGAACGCGTCCGAGCACCGTCTTGACGGCGCGGTCGATGATCAACGTCTGGATCGCCGGCGGCAGCTTCGAGAACTCTTCCACCGACAGGCAGACCTCGCCCTCGCCCGAGATCATCTTCGTGTTCTCGTAGACCTCGTTGGCGATCTCGCGGAGCAGCAGGTAGAACGAGCCCGCCGTCTGCCCGAGCTTGACAAGCGCCATCTTGACGCGCGGGTTGAACTCGGCCTCGAGCATCGGGAAGAGCTTGTGCCGGATCTTGTTCCGCGTGAGCGACGTGTCGAAGTTCGTGAGGTCGGTCTTGTACGCGATCCCCTTCTCGCGCAGGTACGTCTCGATCTCGTAGCGCTCGATTTCGATGAGCGGCCGGACGACGAAGAGGTCGTGCTTCCGGGAGATGACGCGGATCGGGGCCATGCCCTTGAGGCCGCGGAGGCCCGTGCCGCGCAGGATGCGGTGGAGGATCGTCTCGGCCTGGTCGTCGAGGTTGTGCGCGAGGCCGATCTTCTGGGCGTTGATCTCGAGCGCAGCCTTCTCGAGGTACTCGTGCCGGAGCTCGCGGCCGGCCTCCTCGAGGGTCTTCCGCTCCTTCTCCTGGAAGGCCTTGACGTCGACCCGCGCGGAGTGGAACGGCAGCTTCATCTTGGCGGCGAGGTCCTTCACGAACTCCTCGTCCTCGTCGGAGGCCTTGCCGCGGAGCCCGTGGTTGACGTGGCCCACGTGGATCTTCCAGTTGAGCTGCTGGACGTCGTTGAGGTCCTTGAGGATGTGGAGCATGGCGACCGAGTCGGGCCCCCCGCTCACGGCGCAGAGGACCGTCTCGCCCTGCCGGATGAGGTCGTACCCCTCGATGGTCAGGTACACCTTTTTGAGGATGTTCACGTGCGTGGCTTCCGAGGTTGATTATACGCGCTCCGGGGGTGGATTATAGGAAGGGCAGGAACGTCAGCAAGGCAATTGCGGTATACTTACCTTCATGCGAACGGGAGACCCGCTGTTCCGCCCGCTGCCGGACTCCTACGAACTGCCTCCGCTTCCAGACCCGCCTCCGGTGGTGAAGGGACGTTCCTGGGGGGCGACCGTCGGTGGACTGATCCTTCTCGCCGTCACCTTCTGGGGCCTCCTCTCCCTTGGGCCGTTCTTCGAGGAGGCCTACGCCCAGATGCAGCGCCCCAAGCCGGCCGCCACCGAGGTTGTTCTTCGCCTGTCGCAAGGGCTCCGTAGCTGGATTATTCCCGCCGTGCTGCTGGGTCTCCTCTACCCGTGGTGGCTCGGTAAACCGGCGAGCGGAAGGGGCGGTCGCCTGGCAAGGACTCTCTCCGTGCTTACGGTGGTGAGTTTTGGGTCCTGGGCGGTTTGGGCGCTCTTTCAGCCCCTCGTGGCGATCCCCGGACCGCTCTCGAAGTGAGGGCTACTTCTTCGGCTTGAGGTGCGAGAAGTACGGCGACTTCGCCTTGTCGTACAGCAGCTTGCCGTTGACGAACGTCAGGTCCACGAACGTGCGGTAGTCAAAGGGGTCGCCGTCGAGCACCACGAGGTCGGCGTCCTTTCCCTCCTCGATCGAGCCGACCCGCGCGTCCACCCCGCAGATCTCGGCCGCCGTGATCGTGATCGATTCGAGCGCCGCCTGCTCGTCGAGCCCGCCCCGGATCGCGAACGCCGCCTCGAGCGGAAGGTTCAGAAGGTCGCGCCCGGCGATCCCCCCCGTCGACACGCCCTGCGTGATCGAGATGATCCCGAACTTGACCCCCGCCTTCTTCAACAGGGCCGCCTGCTCGATCGACGACCCGGTCGGCCGGCCGGCGTCGCGGTCGGCGTGCTGCTTCGTCCGCACCGTCATCGTGCAGTAGGCCCGCGCGCGCCCGATCTCCTCGGGCATCGTCCAGCCTTCGACGACGTTGGTCAGCACCGCCTTGAACTTGAAGTCGTTCACGAGTTCCAGCGCCTTCTTGATCTGGTCGGCATCGCCCGCCGGCATCCGCGCGATCAGCTCCCCCTTGAGATACTTCACGTAGGGCTCGATCGCGGGGAGCGCGCGAGGGGGCGGCTGCTCGTTGGGCTTGAGCTTGTTCTCCGCGCGGCGCCGCTCGAACTCGCGTTCCTTCTCCAGCTGGTCGCGCGCCTTCTGGAAGTTCTCGCGGATGTCGTAGCGGTCGGAGGGCCCGCCGGTCAGCCAGGGGGCGAGCGAACCGCTCGCCGGCTCGAGGAGCACCATCCCCTCGAGCGTCCCGTACGTCATCTTGATGACCGCGTTCGACCCGCCCGAGCCGCCCCCGCCGCCGAAGAATCCGCCGCCGCCGCCCAGCTCGACATGCGCGCTCGTGATCCCGCCCGCGAGCGCCAGCTTGATCGATTCGCTGAACGGGTCGAGCGCGTCCGCGACCTTCCCCGACGCGGGGTGGACCCCCAGGCCGCGCGCGCTGACCGCGATGAACCCCGGGAGCACGCGCCTGCCGGTCACGTCGATCTTGACCGTGCCCTCGGGCAGGTCCACCGACGCGCCCACGCGCTGGATCTTATCGTCCTTGAGCAGCACGGTGCCGCTCTTGAGCACGCCCTTCGTGACGGTGTAGACGTCGCCGCCGACCAGCGCCGTGTAGACGGGTTTCTTCTCCGTCTTTGGAGCCTCCTTGGGAGGCTCCTGGGCGGCGAACAGGACGAGGGCCAGCGCGAATCTCATCATTCCCCGCCGTAGACCTCCGCGCCGTTGATAAACACCCGGCGGAGCCGCGCCGCCGCCGAAAGCGGGTCGCCTTCGAACAGGAGGACGTCCGCGTCCTTGCCGGCCTCCAGCGAGCCGACGCGCTTGTCGACACCCAGCATTTCCGCGGGCGCGAGCGTGAGCGCCTTGAGCGCCGCGTCGCGAGGGAAGCCATACTTGACCATCTCGGAGACGCGGAAGAGGTAGCTCTCGGCAAGGTCACCCGAGTCGGCGCCCGGCGCGAAGGCGACCGTCGCCCCGGCGCGCGAAAGCTCCGCGGCGGCGTTCACCCGGTCGCGCGTGGAAGGCGCGAACGTCAGGTCGGGCCGGAGAACCACCGCGGACTTCCGCCTCCCGAGCTCCTCCGCCGCCTTGTAGGTGTCCACGGGGGCGACGAAGACCACGCGGGTCTTGAACTCGGCGAACGCGTCCATCACCTGCCAGAAATGGAGGACCTCCGCGGCGCCGCCGACGATCACGAGCGCGGGGATCTCCCCCCGGAGGAATCGGACCGCGCCCGGCGGCTTTTCGTCCGCTTTGCCCGCCGGCTTGGGGTTCTTCTTCTCCACTTCGATCTGCCGCTTTGCCGCGTCGAGCGCCTGGCGGAGCGCCTCCTTGCTCGGGGTGTTTGCCTGGAGGCTGATCCGCAGGAACGCGGAGCGGTCGACGATCATGGTCTCCTTCTGGAGACCGACGGGTTTGAGGATCGCGCCCTGCCCCCCCACGGCGCCGCCCGAGGGATGGACGCCGTACGTCGTCACGCCGGTCCGCAGCGCCTGCATGAAGACGTCGGAGGCGGGGTTGATCTCGTCGGCCGCGGAGTTCAGAGGGGTCGCGCCGCTCCCGCCACCCGGGGCGTCGGCGATCCCGATCCGGGACGCGGCGTTCACCATCCCGGGGAACGCGACCAGCCCTTTTCCCTCGATCACGCGCGCCCCGGCCGGCACCTTGACGTCCTTGCCGACCTCGGCGATCTTCTCGCCCTTGATGAGGATCGTCCCCGACTCGATCTCCCCCTTCGTCACGGTGAGAATCCGGACGTGGGTGATGGCCGTGACGTCTTCCTGGGCGCACCAGACCAATCCGGCAAGGACTCCCAGCAACATCACCAGCCACCCCCGAAGGTGACGCGCTTCTTGACGCGCTCGTCATAGACGACCTTCCCGGCGATCATCGTGAGCAGCACCCGGTTCCGGACGTCGAGCGGGTTCCCCGTCCAGAGGACGATGTCCGCATCCTTGCCGACCGCGAGCGAACCGAGCCGCTGGTCGATCATGACCGCCTTCGCGGGCTCGATCGTCACCCCCCGCAGCGCCTTCTCCTCGGGAAGCCCCAGCCGCACCGACATCGAGGCCTGCACGATCAGCTCCTCCTCGGGGACGACCGGGGAGTCCGTGTTCAGCGACAGGTGCTCCACGCCCGCCTCGAGGTACTTCGCCGCGATCCCGTGGCACTTGCCGTCGTGCATCATGATCGTCCAGTCGTACGTCCGCGGCCCGATGTTCGCGGGCAGCCCGCGCTTCGCGATCTCCGGCGCCGACTTGAAGCCGCCGAACTCGCCGTGCGACACGATGCACGGGATGTGGAACTCGTCGTGAAACATGCGGACCGTGCCCATCACGTCGCGCGCGTCGGCCGTGTGGATGATGACCGGCCACTTCCCCTGGAAGAGCCCGCGCGTGTTTTCGAGGCTCTCCTTCTTCTTCGGCGCCGTCTTCGTCTCGCCCTTCTCGTAGGCGGTCCAGGCGTCGTTGTACTCCTTCGCCTCCTTGAGCACGTCCCGCAGGCCCCACCACATCCCCATGCGCGACATCCCGAGGTCGCCGCCGTAGCGCTCGGGGTTCCACGCCTGCGCGACCTTCAGCCCGCACGGGAAGCGGATCACGAGGTCCTCGATCGTCTTCCCGCCCGCCGTGTGCATCAGCGTGCCGAAACCCGACATGTTGGTGCCGCTGCCCGGGATGTAGAGCACCGTCGTGACCCCGCCCGCGACCGCGTCCTTCAGGAGTTCGCTGTCCGGATCGATTGTCGCGCGCGTCGAGAGCTCCGGGTTGGTCGGGTGGACCATGTCGTTGATGTCGCGGATCATGCCGCCGATGTGGCAGTGGAGATCGACGAGCCCGGGCGTGGCCCACGCGTCGGGGAAGTCGAGGACCTGCGCACCCTCGGGGATCTCGACGGCGCCGATCGCCTTGATCTTCCCGCCCTGCACCAGGATTACGCCGTTGTCGTGGTTCTTTTCCGCTGCGGTGAAGATCTTTCCGGCACGGATCGCGATGACTGGAGCCGGCTTCTCCTGCCGGGCTCCGAGGAGCGCCACCATCCCCAGGACGATCCACTCGCGTCTCATTTGGATTCGTGCACGATCCGACCGTCGATGATGACGTACCGGATGCGGCTCGTCATCGCGAACGGGTCGCCGCTGAAGAGGACCAGGTCCGCGTCCCGCCCGCGCTCGATCGAGCCCAGCCGTGCGTCGAGCTTGAGCATCCGCGCCGGGCTGATCGTGAGCGCCTTGAGCGCGTCGAAGGGGTCGAGCCCGTGCCGCACCGCGTAGGCCGCCGAGAGCGGCAGGTGGCGCGTGCCCGACGCGGCCGACGAGGCGAATCCGATCGTCACGCCCTGCGACGCAAGCGCTTCGGCCGCGTTGATCACCGCGCCGCGCCGCTCGACGAGGAAGTCGGGGCCCACCGCGACCGACGCCCCGCGCTCGAACAGGAGGTCGCTTCCGAACGCCGAGTCGGCCGCGCCCACCATGACGGTGTCGAGGCCGAAGTCCGTCCGGAGCGCCTTCGCCGCGTTCTCCATCGCCGGGAGGTCGCGCGCCTCCACCAGCGCGGGGATCTCCTTCGCGAACAGCTTGCGATAGGGCTCCAGGGCCTCGTCCTTCCTGGGTTCCTTGACGTCGACCTTCGGCGCCACGACCTCGCGGCGGCATTCGATCATGCCCCGGATCTCGCCGTTCGGGCCCGTGGTCTTCCAGGTCCCCTTGAGGTGGTCCGCCTCGACGAGCTTCAGGGTCAACTCCGTCTTCACCGCACCCTGCACGCGCTGGAGCACGAGCTCGCCCTTGTCGAACGTCCCCTCCATCGGCTCCACGGGCGCCCCGGCCACCTTCTCGACATGGAACGTCCCCGTGACCTTCGTCCCCTCGAGCTTGAGTTCGAGGACGAATTCGCCGGGAGTTGCCTGCAACACCTCGATCGTCCCTTTCCACGTCCCGGAGATCGCGTCTCCCGGCTTCGGCGGCTCGGCGGCGGGCTTGGCCGGTTCCTTCTTCACGCGGTCGTACGCGTCCCACTCGTCGGCGTACTTCTTCGCGCGCGTGAGCTGCTCTTTGAGCGCCACGTACGCCGCCGTGCCGCCCTGCACGCTGAACTTGATCGCGGCCGCCTCCCGGACCACCGCGTTCCGCTCGCCCGACAGCTTCACCACGCTGCAGACGCCCGACGAATCCGGGGCGAGCAGGATCCCCGTCACTCCCGACTCCGACGCGGTACGGTACTCGGGGTCGTCGGTCCTCACGAGGATCGAAGGCGCGATGTTCAGCGTCGCCGGCGCCGTCGCGGCCCGCCCGCGATGGACGGCCGCCTCGGTGCGGTCGAGATGGAAACCGAGCCGCGAATCGAGGTCGATGAATCCGGGCACAACCGTCAGGCCCGTCCCGTCGATGACCTTGGCGTGACCCGGGATCGGCCGGCCGCGCCCCACGTACGAGATCTTCCCGTTCTCCGCGAAGATCAGCCCCTCGGGAATGACGCCCTGCGTCACCGTCAGGATCCGCGCGTTCTTGATCGCGAGGAGCTCCTTCCCCTTCCCCGACGTGTCGCGCACCGCGCGGTACGTCTGGACGTCGGAGGCCTTGCGCTCGAAGACGAATTCGCCGTCGACCATCACCCGGCGGATCGCCGACGCGGGAGCGAGCGGATCGCCCGCCAGGAAGACGAGGTCCGCGTCCTTGCCGCGCACGATCGACCCGACACGGTCGGCGACGCCCAGGATCTCCGCCGGCGCAATCGTGATGGAGGCCAGCGCCTCGCGCTCCGAAAGGCCGCTTCGCACGGCGGCCGCGGCGATGAAGAGCAGGTCCTTGAGCCCTCCATCGTCCGGCGCCTGGAGCGCGAACTTCACCTTTGCTTTCGCAAGCACCCCGGCTCCCTCGAGCGATCCCGAGGGCTCCAGCGGCGACTCGGCGTACTCGCGCCGCCCGGGAGCGTAGGACGAGTTGAAGATCACGGGGATCTTCCTCTCTGCCAGGAGGTCGGCGAGCAGCGGTGCCTCCTCGGCCCCGAGGAGCACCACCTGAAGCTTCGCCTCCTCGGCGAAGAGGATGGCCTTGACGAGATCGTCCGCCGAGCGGGCGGCGACCATGACCGGTTGGGAGCGGTCCTTCAGCGGGCCGGGCGTCGTCGTCGCCCGCCGGAGCTCCGCGAACTCGCCCATGCGGGTCGACGGATACTGCCGCTTCGCCGGCGTGAGCGGGCGGTCGGCCGACGCCCGCGTCGGAGGCGCGAACAGGGATGGCGGATTCTTCGGGACTTCCCCGAGCGTGACCCGCAGGCCGTGCATCGCCGCGAGGGTCCGCTCCCGGGGTCCGCGGCCGGCCGTCTTCACGATCGCGCCCACGCCCGAGACGAGCCGCTGCGAGCCCGGCGTCACGTAGACGGTGGTCACGCCCCCCGAAAGCTGGCGCCACGAGGATTGGTAGAAATCGTAGCCATCGATCGCGCGCACGTCCTGGGAGATCGACTCCTCCGCGTCCCGGCCGCCGTCCGCGAGCGACGTGTGGCCGTCGATCAAGCCCGGAATGACGACTTCGCTCGACGCGTCGATCACCGTCGCCCCCGGCGGAATGTCCATCACGGTGCCGACCTCGGCGATGCGCCCGTTTTCGATGCGGATCATCCCGCGCTCGACCGGCTCGCCCGCCATCGTGTAGACACGCGCCGTGCGCACGATGACGATGCGGACCTCCTGGGGGGCCGCCGCGAGCGCGATCAGCGCCAGGATCGCAACATACTTCTTCTTCAAGGCCTGCGTCCCTCCAGCACCCTTTTGAGTTTCTCGTCTCGCGAGCGCTCGTAGACCACCTTGCCGTCGATGAGCACCAGATCGACCCACGACTGCGCGTCGAGCGGGTCGCCCGTGAGAATGACGAGATTCCCGTCCTTGCCCTTCTCGATCGACCCCATCCGGGCGCCGAGCCCCACGATCTCGGCGGGCCAGAGGGTGACCGCCTTGAGCGCGTCGGCGCGGGAGAGGCCGTGCTTCACGGCGGTGGCCGCCTGGTACCAGGCGTGGTTCGTCCCGAAGCCCGACGCCTCGGTCTGGAGCGCGACCTTCACGCCCGCCTTGACGAGCACGGCGACGCCGGATCGACGGACCTCCTCGTGCTTCTCGTCGTCGGTCTCCCAGTACGCGACCTCCGGGGCGAGGATGACGTCGAGCTTCTGTTTCGCAATCTCGTCCGCGGCCTTCCATCCGTCGCGGCCAAGGACGAGCTTCATCCGGAACTTGTAGGTCTCGGCGAGCTCGATCGCGCGGTGGACGTCGGAGGCCGTGGGGCAGAAGACGAAGGCAGGCGTGACCCCTTTGAGCAGGCGCGCCATCGGCTCGCGCTTGGCCTCCAGGTCAGGGTTCTTGGTCTCCTTCTCCTTCAGCATCTCGGAGACCTCGTCGAGCTCCTTTCGAAGCGCCGCCAGGTGGGCCATCCGGCTCTGGCCGGGACGCGGACGGAGCGAGATCTTGATCGCCGCGTTCTTCGCCACGATCATCGACTCCGTCGTCACCCCCACCGGCCGCACGATGCAGCCCTGGCCGCCGATCAACGTGTCGTTCCCGGGAAGGACAAAGAGCGCCGTCTGCCCCTGCCGGAGCGAGTCCTCGAAGTAGGGATCGACGGGATTGATCGAGTCGAACGTCGAGACGAACGGGACGCTCGAAAGCCGCTCGTTGGGTCGGTCGGTGCCGCGAAACGTGTGGGCCTCGACGAGGCCGGGCATCACGACCTTCTTCGCGCCGTCGATCACCTTCGCGTCATAGGGGACCTCCACGTCCTTTCCGACCGCCTCGATGCGGCCGGCGCGGATGAGGATGGTCCCGCCGTCGATCTCCTCGCCGCTGACGGTGATGACGCGCGCGCCCTTGATGGCCACGACCCCGTCCTGCGCCGCGGCGAGTAGGGCCACGACTGCCACGAGCGCGCTCATCGATCGCTCCTTTTGCCAAAGACCACCCGGCCCGCGATGACCACCGTCTCGACGCGGGACGTGAGATCGAGAGGGTCGCCCGAAAGGATCACGAGGTCGGCGTCCTTCCCCTCCTCGAGACTGCCCACGCGGTCGGCCACGCCCAGGATCTCCGCGGCCCCGATCGTCACGGCGCGCAGGGCCTCGTCGCGCGTTGCGCCGTGCTTGACGGCCAGCGCCGCGGCGCCGAGGAGCGAATCGGGGTTGTCGGCCTGCACCGGGAGGAGCGCCACGCGGACGCCCTTGTCGACCAGGCGGCGGAACGCGTCGAACCGCACCTCGCTCCCCTCGCTCCCCTCGGCGGAGAACTCGGGCCGGAGGAGCACGGGGATCTTGCGCGAGGCGAGCGCGTCGGCCAGCTTGTACGCCTCCTGCGCCTCCTCGAGCACGATGGAAAGCCCGAGCTCGTCGGAGATCTTCAAAAGGGACTCGATGTCCGTCGCCCGGGAGGCGGCCACGCGCACGGGGAGCTTCCCCTCCATCGCCCGGCGCAGCACGGCGTTTCCGCCCTCCCGCGCATCGACGAACGCCTTCTTGAATTCCCACACGACGCCCATCCGCGTCGTCGGCCTCCGCGCGTAGAACGTTGCGGCCGTACCACGCGGCGGGTAATTTCCCGCCGTGGGCGCGCCGCCCATCGCGGCCTTGAGCGCCGCGTCCTCGCGGAGGAGGATCGATTTTCGATCGGTCCCCTGGGTCTTGATGATCGCGGCCAGGCCGCCGATCACGTTCCGGTTGCCGGGGCCGACGAAGACCGACGTGATCCCGCACTGCCGGGCGCGCGCGAGCTCGCGGCTCGAGGGATCGATCATCTCGAGGATGCGGAGGTCCGGCGTCACCTCGCTGCCGTCTTCGTTCGCCGACCCCTCGATTCCCAGGGTCGAGGCCGCGTCGATCAGGCCGGGAATGATCGTCCTGCCGGAGGCATCGATCGTCGTCGCGCCGGCGGGGATCTCAAGGTCGCGGCCGATCTTCTGGATCCGCCCCCCGACGATGAGGATGATCCCGTCCCGGATCTCCTCGCCCTTCATCGTGAGGATCCGGCCGCCTTTCACGACGACGGTCTCGTCGGGGCCCAGGGCCAGCAGGACGGCGACGAGCGCGATCACGGCTTCTCCTGCTTCCGGTACACGATGGTCCCGTTCACGATCACGAGCTCGACGGAGCTCGTCAGCGACAGGGGGTCGCCCGACCAGGCAACGAGGTCCGCGTCCTTGCCCGCTTCGATCGTGCCGATCTCCCTCGCGAGCCCGAGTGCCGCGGCGGGCGTGACGGTCATCGCGCGCAGCGCCTCCTGCCGGTCGAGCCCGTACTTCACCGCGAACCCGGCGGTGACGCGCAGCTGCTCCTCCGAGGTCGCGGGCGCGTCGCTCACGAAAGCGAGTTTCGCGCCCGCCCGGGCGAGCGCGGCGGGGGCCTCGAGGAGTTCGCGAGGGTCGTTCGGCGTAAGCGGACCGAAGCCGACGGTCAGGCCGGCGAGTCGGGGCGCCCCGGGGCGTGCGGCCTCCCGGGCGTGGAGCAGGACCAGGGGAAGCTTGAACGCCGCCGCGAGATCCAGCGCGCTCTCGATCTCGCCCGCCGTGTTCGCGTGGACGAACAGCGGGAGCCCCTTGATTTCGTCCGCGGGCTCCTTCAGGAGGTCGCGAAGCAGCCGGAGCGCCCCCCCGTGCGAGGTCGGCTCGCGGTCGCGGCGGAGCGCCTCGCCCCCGAGCGACACCTTGAGGGCGACGCTGTCGCGGAAGAGCGCGCGGTCGTAGCGCGCCCCGTTGAGCTTGATCACGCCCACGCGCCCGCCGATGACGTTCCCGTTTCCAGGCGCCAGGGCGACCGACGTGACGCCCGATCCCAGCGCGGCCTGGACGTCCGGGTGCCGGCTGGTGAACGCCTCGACCGCCTTCACGCGCGGAGTGGAGGCCTCGGTTGATTCCTCGACCTCGAAGGCGCTCCCCAGGTGGGAGTGGAGATCGATGAACCCCGGGAGGACCATCGATCCCTTGGGGAGTTCGATCACCTCCGCGCCGGCCGGGACTTCCACGTCCGTCCCCACGCGCCGGATCTTCCCGCCCTCGATGACGACGGTCCCGTTCTCCACGTCGGCCGGAGTCATCGTGACGACCTGCCCCCCTTTGAGCACGATGGTCCGGGGTTTGTCCTGCGTGAGGAGCGCAAGAACGAGGAGGAAGGTCATCGGCTACTCCCCCTTCCTCTGGAAGACCGCCTGCCCGTCGACAAAAGTCCTCTCGACCACCGTCTGCCGCTCAAAGGGCTCTCCGGAAAGGACCACGAGGTCGGCCGTCTTCCCCTTCTCGATCGACCCGTGGCTCTTGGCGATTCCGACCGCCTTCGCCGCCTCGATCGTGATGGCCGCGAGGGCCTGCTCGCGCGTCAGCCCGCGCGATGCCGCGAGCGCCGCCGACTCCGCGAGAAACCGCGTGGCGCCGCCCGGTTCGTCGCCGAAGGTCCCGATCGCGACCGGCACGCCCGCCTTTGAAAGCGCGGCGGCGCAGCCGGTCGAGTGATGGAGCAGGTCGACGCTCGGGGGTCCCGTGCGGATCACCGGCCCCGCGACGACGGTCAGCCCGGCCTTCTTGATCGCGTCCGCCACGCGCCACGCCTCGGTGGCCCCCTCCAGGACGGCATGGAGCTTGTAGTCCTCCGCCAGCTTGAGCGCGAGGAGGATCGCGTCGGCCGTGTGGGCCTCGAGCCGGACGGTGAGGAGCGCCTTCGGGTCGAGGGCGCGGAGCAGGATCTCCTGCCGCGCGTCGGTCTTCGGCTTCGGCGGCTTCTTGTCGGGCTCGGCCGGCTTCTTCTGCTCGAACTCCGCCAGGTCCTTCCGGTACTTCGTCCACGCCTCGCCGTACAGCTTCGCCGCCTCGAACGCCTGGCGGATCTGCGCGTAGCTCTCGTGGCGCTGGGCGGCCGTGGAGGTGTCGCCCGGGGCGACGCCGACGGAGAGCTTGAGCGCCGCGTCCTTCGCGAGCACCGTGCGCGCGCGATCGAGGCGCAGGACGGCGCCCAGGCCGTTCAAGGATCCCGTGCTGGAGGGCCCGACATAGACGGCGGTCACGCCCTGCTCGACCGCCTCCATGAAGAGGTCCGACGTCCGGTCGAGCGCGTCGATCACGTTCTGCTCCGGCGAACCGGGCCCGCGATCGCCGGGCTCAAGGAACATTCGCGAGGCCGGATCGACCAGGCCCGGGACGATCACCTTGCCGGTGACGTCGATCACGGCGGCCTCGGGCGGAACGGCGATGTCCTTGCCGAAGGCCGAGATCTTCCCGTTCTCGACCAGGATCGTGGCGTGCTCGACGGGCGGGCCCGCGCCGGGGTAGACCTTTGCGCCGCGAAGAGCGACGATCTTCGGCTGGGCCTTCTCCTGGCTGTAGGAAACGGAAGGCAGCGCGACCGCGAGGAGGACGAGGACCCGCATTCCCTACCCCGTTCCAGAAGACCCCGACGGCCCCCCTTCGCGCAAACTCGCAAGTGCGCTACGGGGGGCAGGCCCCCTCGGCTCCAAGCGACGAGTCGACTGTATCACCCCGGATGAGGGGGGTCAATTACACTATCGACAAGGATACGGCCGGTTCAGGACTTCAGTTTGAGGGCGGGGACGGTCTTGAGGTCGAGCGGCGGCGGGGCGTCCTCGGTGAGCACGCGGTGCATCGCCCCGTTCATGCGCCGGACGAAATTCCGGAGGTCGAGGCCCCAGAAGGTCTCCGGGTATCTCTCCAGCTTCTCCATCGCCAGCCGGAACCGCGAGCGGGCGCCGTTCAGGTTCTTCCGGCCGAAATGGTGGAGCGCGACCGCGCACAGGATCAGCCCCTGGAGAAAGTCCTTCTCCTCGCCGAAGCGTTCGAGCCAGAGCGATTCCCACGCATCATGCGCGGCGTAGAAGTCCTGCTTGTTGAAATGGTCGACCCCCTCGAGAAATCGCGGGTCATGCTCCATCGGGAGGCGGCTTGAAGCTGGCGCCCGAGATGATGAGCAGCGCCAGCCCGGCGATCAACGTCGTCCCCGCAAGGAGTTCCGACAGGCGGTGCAACGTTTTGAAATGGATCTTTCCAGGATCGTCATCGGCCAGCCTCTCCACGTTTCCGATTTTTCCCGACGCCTGCGCCACGGCAGGGTCGACTCCGAAGACGGACATCACGACCAGCACGCAGAGAAGGACGACCAGGAAGGTCCGAAGCTTTCCCCACTGCATCCCAGGGACGTTTCGAATCGTCCACGCGGAGATCAGCACGAGCGCCGCCAGCACCACCTCCACGATCCCAAAGGTGCGGAGCACCGCCCCGAAGATACGGCCCGCGTCGACCCGGGACGGTGCTGTCCGGAACACCGTCGGGGCGACAATCGCGCCGAGGGCGGCAAGCCCTCCCACCCAGAGGCCAAGCGCCGTGAAGTAGACCGACTGGGCCGCGCGGATCACTTGAACGCTTCCTTCACCGCCTCCTCCGCGACGAGGGAGCAGACGATCTTGTAGTCGGGCAGGCCGCCCAGGAACGCCACGACGTCGCTGTTCCTGATGAGCCGCGCCTCCTCGATCGTCTTCCCGGCGAGAAGCTCCGTCAGCGCCGACGTCGAGGCGATCGCGGCCGCGCAACCGAAGGTCTTTGCGCGCGCCTCGGCGACGACGCCGTCCTTGACGCGAATCGTGAGCTTGACCATGTCGCCGCAGGCGGGATTGCGAACGAGCGCCGTATGGGTCGGGTCTGCGAGCTCACCGGTGTTCCTGGGGTTGAGGAAATGCTCCATGACCGTCTTGTTGTACTCTTCGAAGGGCATCTAGCGCGCGAGCTCTTCGGCAGGGATCGGCTGGCGGCCCTGGAACCCTTCCTCGAGGTGGTGGTAGTACTCGATCGACTTCTCGCCGCGCCTCCAGCAGAGGAAGACGAGCCGCCCTTCGATCACGCCGTAAAAGTCGATCAGGCCCTGCTCAAGGCTCTTGACGACCGCCTCGAGCTCCTGCACCTTTCGCGCCGTACCGTCGAATTCTTTCTTGGCCTGCTCTACCTCTTCGACGTAGTGGGTGTACTCGCGGTGGTCGGGATTGGTCTCCGCCTGGACCTCCTCGCCCCAGATCATCTCAAGAACGTCAATCTTGCCCTTGGTGACCTTCAGGCGGGAGCGGACGCCGTCGAGGTCGTCGAAGATCCGTACCAGCTTGGGAACGAGCGCGTTGGCTTCGCGTGCGGTGTAGATGCGGGGGCCCATGGTCGTGCGTGGATTATACCGCGCCCCGGCGCGCAGTAGAAATAAAAGGAGCCAGGCCACCGCTTCGAGGTTTTACCCTGTCAAAGGCGGCCTGGCCCTGGAGAGAGGGGGAAACAGATTTTGGGCTTGCGAGACCAAACATACGTGCTTGGCACTCTATACTAGTTTGGCCTCCGCGCGCCCGATGCTTGGGTCCCAAACCCAGCTGGGCAGCCCCGGTTTCAGATGTCCTCTCGCAGCCGCCCCCTAAAAAGGCTCGCGACCACGTACGGCAGGACATCGAAAAGAACAGCTAAATTTTCAGTTTGGAGGAGGGATCGCCTGACTCCCGTTCCCTCACTCTCTTAAACTTCCCTTGGCCTTCGCCTTCGCTCTCTCCAATTGATTTTACAGGCACTGCCTTCTACGCGGAGTATACTGGCATCTCCCATGCGTGTCAACTAAAAAACGCTCGAGCCCAAGGGCTTATTTCACTCATATTCTCCACAAGTCTTATACGACGAATCCCCAACTTTGTGAAGGCAAATCTTATGCCGGTCTTGAGAAGGCCTGTTTTGAGCCCGGATTGCCTCAAACGGCCTGTCGAACGGCGCTGGAAATCCAGCGGAAATATAACATCCTACAAACCAAAAGGATACGATATTTTTACCCCATAATGATCCCCAAAATCAGGATTTTTCAGCGGTGGGATGGAGTTCAATAGATGCCCAGTCCGTTGACCCGGGGAGGCCATTCTGTTACTCTGAGGCTCGACATGCAGGAAAAGATCCTCGAAGCCCTCCGGAATGTGCGGGATCCCGACCTCAACAAAGACATCGTTACGCTGGGATTCATCAAGGATCTGAAGCAGTGCGACGGAGTCGTCTCCTTCTCCATCGAATTGACAACGCCCGCGTGTCCCGTCCGGGAACAGCTGAAAGAGCAGGCCCATCGCCAGGTGATGGCCATCGCGGGGGTCAAGCAGGTCGACATCAAGATGACCTCGCAGGTCCGCTCCACCCCGTCGGAGATGAAGGACAAGCTCCTTCCCCGCGTCAAGAACATCGTGCCGGTGGCCAGCGGCAAGGGCGGCGTGGGAAAATCGACCGTGAGCGCCAACCTGGCGGTCGCGCTGGCGGGCCTCGGCGCCAAGGTCGGCCTCCTGGACGCGGACATCTACGGCCCGAGCATCCCGGCAATCATGGGGGCCCAGGAATCGGAGGGCGGAACGCGCATCCCCCCCGTCTACCACGGCGTCCGGATGACGTCGATGGGGTTCTTCGTGAAGCCCGGCGAGGTGCAGATCCTCCGCGGCCCCATGCTCCACAAGGCCCTCGAGTTCTTCCTGGGCCAGATCGAATGGGGGGAGCTCGACTACCTGATCGTCGACCTGCCGCCGGGCACGGGCGACGTCCACCTGAGCCTCTGCCAGATGATCCCGCTGACGGGCGCCGCCGTGGTGTCGACCCCGCAGGACGTCGCGTTGCGGATCGCGGAGAAGGCGGTCCTCATGTTCGACAAGCTCAAGACGCCCGTCCTGGGAATCATCGAGAACATGAGCGGCTACGTCTGCGGCCACTGCGGCCAGCGCGAGGACATCTTCGGCGAGGGCGGGGCGCGCCGGTACGCGATGGAGCACGGCTTGCCGTTCCTCGGGGACATCCCCCTCTCGATCGACATCCGCAAGACCTCCGACGCCGGGAAGCCCATCGTGCTGTCCGACCCCGGCTCCCCGTCGGCCCGCGCGTTCGTCAAGGTGGCGGAGAACCTGGCCGCCCAGCTCAGCATCCGCGCCGCCGGCGGCGCGCCGGACAAGCGCCCCGTCCCCCAGAAGATCGAGCTCCGCAGCCGGCAGGAGCTGCTGATCCACTGGAACGATTCCAAGGAGAGCGCGCTCAAGACCTACGACCTCCGCCTCGCGTGCCCCTGTGCACAGTGCGTGGACGAGCTGACCGGTAAAAAGCGGCTCGACCCCGCCTCCGTCTCAAAAGACGTGTGGCCGCAGGAGATCAGCCCGGTGGGTCGCTACGCGCTCAACTTCAAGTGGAGCGACGGCCACAGCTCCGGGATCTACACCTTCGAGCAACTCCGCCAGCTCTCCGGCCTCCCCGGATAACTCATTCGCGGGGAAGTTTCGAGCGTACCGCGGCGTCGTCCATCCCGTCGATCTCGACCGTCTTGAGCGGGCTCGACTCGCCCGCGACGATCCGGACCCGGGAGGCCGGCAGCTCGAGCGCGTCCGCCAGGACGGCCGTCACGGACGCGTTGGCCTTGCCGCGCTCCGGGGCCGCCGTGACCGCGACCTTCAGGCGGTCGCCCACCCATCCCACGATGCGGTCGCGGGAGGCTTTTGGGATGACCTTGAGGAGGAGCCTCACCGCGGGCCGCTACTTCCCCTTCTCGCGCGCGTAGCCCATCCGGTTGAGCAGCTTGTAGCAGTCGTCGAGCCGGCGCTTCACGCCGCTGGCGCCCGCGGTGTCGACGACCTTGGGGTGGTCCTTGTTCTGCTCCTTGAGCTCGTCGTACCGCTTGATCGCCTGCGGGATCTCGCGCGCGGCGAAGTGGATCTCGGCCAGGCGGTACAGGCAGTTGCCGTTGCCGACCTGCGAGAACTCCCGGTGGTTTTCCAGGAGGTACGCGAGGTAGCCGCGGGCCTCGAACGGGTTCCCCGTCGAATCCATCAGGCAGACCGCCAGCGTCCAGATCCGCTGCGGATCGTCCGCGTTGACGCGCAGGTCCTCCCGCAGCAGCGGCAGCCGCTTCTCCTCCTGCGGCAGGATCCGCTCGCTCCAGGTGTCGAGTGCCGTCCTCTGGTCCGCCCACCACTTCTCCTCCATCTTCGTGTCCGGGTCCACGAAGCGGGACGAAGCCTCGTTCTTGACCGCCTGCGCCCGGGGCCGGTCCTTGGAGAGCACGGCGAGACGGATGATCTCCCCGTACACCGTGCCGAGCGACGGCCAGAACTCGCGACCCGCCTCCTTGCGGGACAGCATCCCCTCGCCCGCCTTCCGGGCGTCCGCGTATCGCTCCAGCGCGGTGCGGAGGTCCGACGAGGCGGCGTGGACCGCGCCCAAGTGGGCGTTCCGCTGGAAGAGGTCGTCGATCCGGTTCAACCGCGACAGGATGTCCTGCTGCGCCTTCTTCGCGGCCGCCTGC
The DNA here is from genome assembly GCA_041482015.1 of Planctomycetota bacterium. Classification (GTDB taxonomy): domain Bacteria; phylum Planctomycetota; class MHYJ01; order MHYJ01; family JACPRB01; genus JACQFK01. The sequence continues at coordinate 23,538 of JBGPCZ010000003.1, forward strand.
TCCTCCGTGACGCGGTCGAGCAGCCTCTGGAGCTTCTCTTCGCGCCGCGTCTTGTTGAGCTGCTCGCCGCCCTTCTTCGTGATCTCCTGCAGGTACTCCTCGATCTTCGAATTCGCGCGGAGCACCGTCTGCGTCCGCCCGTAGTAACGCCCCCGCAGGATGTCGACCTCGATGCGCGCCTCCGCGTAAGCCGCGTTTTTCATGAACGCGTCCAGCCGGTCCATCCTCTTCTGGGCCTCGACCTCGGTGTACTCCGCCGACTCACCCCTCGCCAGGTGCGGCCCGTACTCCTCGCAGAACCGCTTCACCGACTCGGCCACCGGGACGGCCGCGGTCTTCATCCCCTCGACCGCCTCCCGGATCTCCAGCGCGGCGTCCTCGTACAGTCCGAACTCCATGCAAACCGCGGCGAGGTCGCACCGGTCGCCCAGGTCGGCGTTCTGCTGCGCGTTGTACTTCCACTGCTTCCGGATGAACGCCACGAAACCCGGCCCGTCGAATTGCGACCAGCCCCGCTGGAACTTCCCCTCGCCGTTCTTGAGCACGAAGCTGACCGATTTGTCGTCCGCGTCGTCGATGGTGACGTCGAGCGTGTCCAGGAGGTAATCCCGGCGGAACTTGGGGTCGCGAGACTTGATGACCGAAATCAGCGTCTCCTTGAAATGCGCCGCCCGCTCCAACTCGGACACGCGGCGGTCGAGCCGGGGCTTGAGCTCGTCGGCCTTGTTGGAATCGCGAAGCGCCCTGATCTTCTGGAGCGCCCCTTTGAAGTCGAAGTCCTTCGTGAACGTCTTGTGCGCCACCGCCGACGCGTCGGCGAACGCCGCGCGGGCCTCGGAGAGCGCCTTGGCCGCCGCTTCCTCGATCATCTCGCGCTCGCGCCGCACCATCGCGTCCCACTCGGACTGCCAGGCCTCCTTGAGCGGCCGCACGTCCTTGACCACGTCGTCCACGTACTCGACGATCACGCCCTCGAGCATCTTGATCGCCGCCTCGTAGTTGCGGTCGCGCGCGAGCGCCGTCGCCTCCACCTCCACGCGCGCCCACGCGACCTTCGCCTCGGCTGCGACGGCCTGCGACTCCTGCCCCGACGCGTCGTCGTAGAAGAGGTCGTGCCAGCGGTCTTTTGCGAAGTCGCACTCCGGCTCGGCGGCGCGGGCGCGCTCGAGGAACGCCGCCAGGAGCGCCTGCGCCTCGCGGAAATGTTTCCGGTTGCGGGCTTCCTGCACCTGGTCGAGGACCTTCTCGAATTCCCCCCGCTGCTGCTCGGACAGCGCGCGCCATTTCAGGATGTGCGCGGCCCGCGCGGCCGCCTGCTCCGCGGCGGCCGTGCCTTTCGCCTCGTCATCCTTCGCGAGCCGGGAGTAGGCCGCGGCCGCCTCGTCCGCGGGCGCCAGGTCCGCCCGCTTGGGGTTGAACGACTGCGCCATCTTCTGGTAGCTCTTCCGCTCCTCCGCCTCCGCCAGGCGGAGCTTGGCCGCCGCCTTCAGGTCCCGCAGCTCCTTCCGCAGGCCGTCGCGCAGTTCCGCCGCCTTCGCCGCCAGGGCGGTGCCCGGGAATTTCGCCAGGACCGAATCGTACTCCTCGACCACCTTCTCCAGCGACCTCAAGTCCGTCCGGTCCTTCAGCTTCCGGTCCAGGAGCTTCGCGTTTTCGAGCATCTGCTCCGCGAGGTCGAGGTTCGGCCCGGTCTCCTTGAACGTCGTCGACTGCTTGTTGTCCCGGAACAACGCCGAAAGCGCCCACGCGCCGCCCACGAGGAGCAGGAGGATCGCCGCCACCGTTCCCGCCAGGAGCCGCCGGTCCTGCACGATTGTCTGGAGCCCGGTCGTGTGCTCCCGCTTGATCTCGCCCGTCCCGATCTGGCCCCTCTGGAACGCCTCAAGCGCCCCGACCACCTCCCCCATCGTCTGGTACCGGCGGTCCGGGTCGCGCGCCATCATGAGCGCGACGATCTGGGCGACCGCCTTGGGGACTTCCGGGGTGTGTTCGGTCACGAGGGACGCGTCCTCGCGCACCTTCCGGTTCACGAGATCCCTCACGCTTGGCGCGTTGAACGGCGTCGTCCCCGAGAGCATCCGGTACATCGTGGAGCCCAGCGAGTAGATGTCGCAGCGGAAGTCGGCCGGCCGGCCGAGCACCTGCTCGGGCGCGATGTAGTGCGGCGTCCCGATGACGGACGTCTCCTCCTCGGGGCCCACCTTCTCGTTGAGGCCGCGAGCCAGCCCCATGTCCCCGATCTTCACCGAGCCGCTCTCGGAGATCATCAGGTTGTCGGGCTTGATGTCGCGGTGGACGATCCCCTTCTTGTGCGCGTACTCCAGCCCGCGGGCCGCGTCCGCGATCATCTGGACCGTCTGGTCGACCGGCATCTTCCGCTGCTTGCTCAGGATGTCCTGCACGCTCCCGCCGGAGACGTACTCCATCGAGAAGTAGTGAAGGTCGCTGTGGCGCTTGACGTCGTAGACCTGGACGATGTTCGGATGGTTGAGCTTCGCGGCCGCGCGCGCCTCGTGGACGAAGAGCTCGATGAAGTCCGGGTCCTTCGTGTGCTCCTCGGAAATCACCTTGAGCGCCACCATGCGCTGGAGGTCGATCTGTTCCGCCTTGTAGACGGTCCCCATGCCGCCGCGGCCGAGCCGGTCGATGATCCGGTACCCGCCGATCCGCTGGCCGGCGAGCGTCGTCGCGCTCACGTCGTCGGACTGGAACGTGAAGAAGGTCTCGCCCGCCTTGATGAGGTCGCCGTAATGGAGCCTGACGGGCTCGCCCCGGACGCGCGCGCCGTTAAGGTACGTGCCGTTCATGCTCTCGAGGTCGTGCAGCCAGAACTCGTCGTCCCGGCTCTCGACCTTGAAGTGCATGCGGGACGTCATCGTGTCCCGCAGCGGAAGGCTGGTGGAGGAGTCGCGGCCGATGAGGAGCGTCTTGCCGTCGTGGAGGGGAATGGCCTTACCCTTGTCGTGACCCTTCTCGACGACGAGCAAAGGCATAAAATCTTCCGACGACGACCGCTCCAGCCCTCTCAGGGAGATAGCGGGAGAGCGGTCGGACGAATCAACTATTAACTATTGAACGGAACCTGAACCCCCCGCGCTCCCGTGCCCCCGCGGGGATTATACCAGAACCCCTTCAAAAATCGCACCGCCGATCCGCACGCACGTGGCCCCTTCCTCCACGGCGGCCTCGAAGTCCTCCGACATCCCCATCGAGAGGCCCGCGACGCCGCATCGTTCGGCCAGCCCCCGAAGGGTCCGGAAGCAGGACCGCGCATCCCCTCCCCTCGGCGCCATCGTCATCAGGCCGAGGACCTCGTGGGTGCGGCGCGCCTCGCGCACCGCCTCCTCCGCCTCCCCCGGGCCGTAGCCCCCCTTCGTCGCCTCTCCGGTGACGTTCAATTGTACGAAAACCGGCGGTTTTTTGTTGTGCCGCGCGAGCTCCACGAGCACCGACGGCCGGTCCACCGAGTGGATCACGTCGGCCCACTCCAGGGCCTTGCGGACCTTGTTCGTCTGCAGGTGGCCGATCATGTGCCGGCGGAACCCGCGGAGACCGCCGATCCGCTCCAGCCCCTCCACGGCGCGGTTCTCGCCGATCTCCACGACGCCGAGCGACGCGAGCGGCGGGATGCACTCCGCGGGGGCGGACTTCGTCACCACGACGAGCGTCACGGTTCCCGGTTCCCGCCCCGCTCGCCGGCACGCCGCCCCGATCCGCTGACGGACTCCGTCGAGGTTCCTTCCCAGGCGGTCCAAGTCCAAATTATGGATTCCTATTACCCCTGCAGCGTGTTTCCCCTGATGGTCTTTGGGGTGAATCTTACCGGACCATCGCGGCGAGCAGCCTCGGAAGGTCCCCCGCGGCGACCTTCGTTCCCGGCTTGATCTCCGCGAAGTAGTGCTGGCTGATGAAGACCGAGTCGGAGACGATCGCCACCGTTGCCCCCGCGGCCCCCGCACGGACCTTTCCGAGCTCCGCGTCAAAGGACGGACTGTCCCGAAAAGGAAGTTCGATCACCGTGACCTGGCTGACGGGAATGGCTCCGAGGGCCGCGGCGAGGTCGGGGGTCCCGGCGAGCGGCGCGAACGATCCGTCGGCGATCAGGTCCGACACGTTCCACGCCTGGTCCCCTCGCACGGCCTCCTCCGGGGTCAGCCCCGGCGCCCGCACGAGCACGAGCCTCTTCATTTCGCGGGATCGAAGAGGTCCCCGGGCCAGACGTAGGCGCCCTTCATGAGGTGGGCGCGCAACAGGCGGCGGTTGGTCTCGCGTTTCTGGTTCTCGAGGTTGCTCCGGATGCGGAACTGGGCGTCGTCGAAGGTCTCCTCTCTCTGCTTCACCCGCTGCATCAGCTTGAAGATGTTGAACGTGCGGCCGTCGTCGCGGATCGCGCTGGTCTCGCCCTCCTTGATCGTGTCGAAGAGGTACGTCACCGTCTCCGGCGCGTAAAACTGGTTCGCCTGCTCGCGCGTCAGCTCGCGGTGCGCGCACTGCTGCGTCCAGCCCCGGTCGGTCTCGACCGACTGGCGGACGTCGGAGTAGTAGGCCGCGGCGACGTAGAACTCCGTGCCCGCCTCCAGCTTCCGCAGGAAGGCCTCGGCGGTCCGCAGCTTCACCGCCCTCTCGCGCTCCGTTCCGTACTGCAGGCCCACGCGGTAGACGGTGATGTTCTCGACCGCCTTGAACTCGTCCTTGTGCGCCTCGTAGTACGCGCGCAGTTCCTCGGGCGAGACCGAGTCGATCAGCAGGCCGGGCGACTTGTCGTCGGGGTTGGTGAACGCCTTCTGGCGGAGATGGTGGTCGAGCTTGACGACAAGGTATTCCTTGCGCTTCTCCTCGCGGAACTCGGTCTTGGTTTTCTCCACTTCACGCAGGTAGCGCTCGAACCCTTCCTCGTTCCCGTACCGGCGCAACTCGCGGCGCAGGAACTCGTCGAGCTCCTGGTCGCTCACGGCGAGGTTGTTCTGCTTCGCGGCCTGGAGGAAGAGCCGCTCCTCCGCCATGTTCCGGAGCTTCGACATCCGGAGTTCATCGGTGATGTCGCTCTTCTTGGGCATCGTCTTGAGGGTGTCGTCGACGTCCTTCCAGGTGAGGATGTCGTTGTTCACCCGCGCGGCGATGCCGTCCCGCGGGAGAGGCGCCTTGGCGGGCGCGGCGGGGGCCACCGTCGGGGTGCCCTTGCTCACCTGGATGGGGTCGGCCTGGGCGGTCGCCGCGCGCGCCGCCCAGAGGATCAGGACGAGCGCGATCCATCGGGACATGCGCCAGCATGATAATCGCGGTCCCGAGGGCCTGTCAAGGCCGCGGGGCCTGCCGGTCGATCTATACTTGTACATGAACGACAAGATCGACGAGTTCCTGGGATACCTTGAGATCGAGTGCGGGCTGAGCCGCAACACGATCCTGGCCTACCGGCGCGACCTCGCCCGTTTCAAGGGGCCCCTCACCCGCCAGGCCGTCCAGGAGCACATGGCCGGCCTGCTGTCGGGCGGCCGGCGCCGCGCCTCGAGCGTCGCCCGCGCTGCGGCCGCGCTCCGTTCCTTCCTCAAGTTCGTCGGCCGCGAGGAACTCGCGCGGTTCGTCATGGCCCCGAAGAAGCCGCGGCTCCTGCCCCACCCGCTCTCAAAGGACCAGCTCGAGCGGTTGATCGAATCGCCCGGCCCCGCGCGCTTTCCCGCCCGCGATCGCGCGATCCTCGAACTCCTTTACGCCTCGGGCCTCCGGGTCAGCGAAATCTCCACGCTCCGGCTCACCGATGTGAACCTCGACGCCGGCTACCTCCGGTGCATGGGCAAGGGATCAAAGGAGCGCGTCGTCCCGATCGGCCGGCCGGCGATCGAGGCGCTCAAGGAGTACTTCCAGTCCGAGCGCGGCGGCTCGATGGAGGAGACCGTCTTCGTCAGCGCCAAGGGAGGCCGGCTCGTCCGCGAGTCCATCTGGAGGATCCTCCAGAAGCGGAAGCGCGACTCCGGCGTCAAGGGCCGCGTCTTCCCGCACGCCATCCGCCATTCGTTTGCCACGCACCTCGTGGAGGGCGGCGCCGACCTCCGCTACGTGCAGGAGATGCTGGGCCACTCGAAGATCTCGACCACCCAGGTCTACACGCAGGTCGACCGCGAGCGGCTAAAAGCGGTCCACCGTCGATTCCATCCCCGCGGGTAATCCGCAACCTTTCGTCCCCCGGCTGCATTAAATACAAGCATGACGATCCTCCTCCTCCTGGCGTCCCTCCTCCAGCAACCGCCCACCGATGCCGAGGCGGACACGGCCCTCCGAACCCTCAAGGACGAGCTGGCGAAGCGGGGCATCGAGGGCCGCGTCATCGCGATCAAGGAAGCCCTCAAGACGCCGCACGAGAAGGTGATCAAGGCGATCGCCGAGCCGCTGACCAAGGACGTGGAAACCGTCCGCATCCCGGCGGCCCATGCCCTGGCGGAAGTCGATCATCCCGTGTGCGTCGAGGTCCTCGTCGAGGCCATCCCCGCGAACCTCGCCCGTCCCGAGGTGATGAATGCGATCTCCGCCGCGCTCGGGACCCTCGGGTGGGCCACCGCTTCAGGGCCGCTCAACGAATTGGTGAAGAAGGTCGGCGATGCCGACGTGCGGGCCATTCTTCCGGGCGTGGTCCATGCGATCGGCGAGATCGGGAGCCCGTCCTCGGTGGAGGGGCTTGCGGACTTCCTGGTCCGTGTCCAGGGCCCCCAGCGCAATCCATGGCCGAACGAAGGCGCCATCGTCAAGGCCGCGGAGACCGCCCTCCGCGCGATCACCGGGGTCGACCACCGTCGCGGGATCGACTGGCTCGAATGGTGGAAGGGCCACCAGGCGGATCTCCTGCCGAAGGCGAAGCGGATCTACTGGAGTCGCAAGACCCACGAGCGCACGAACGTCTCCCCCGGGGAGAAAGCCCCGGAGGATTCCGTCCTCGTCGTCGCGCGGCTGACCGACGTGCCTGCGGCCGGCGCCGCCGAGGCGAAAAAGAAAAAGAAGAAGTAGCTCCTACCGGGTGAACCGCGTCAGCTTCGCCTCCTCCACGCGCCCGTCGATCCTGGCCATCCGCTTCACGAGCCCCGTCCCGATGGAATACCAGAGGATCTCCTCGATCTTCCGCGTCCCCTTCTCGCCCTTCACGTGCAGCCGGAAGCAGGCCTTTTCGCCCGATCCCCAGTCGATCGCCTCCAGCCCCTGCACCTCGAAGCTGAGTTTCCACTTCTCCGGCGGCACGCCGGCGCGGATCGCCTCCCCCTCGTACTCCCACGAGCTGTCCGAGTAAAGCGGGTAAGGAACCCACGACACCGGTTTTGAAAACACGTACCTGCCGTCGGGCCGGATCTCCGAGACCAGGAAGACCCCCTCGTTCGTGACCCGGAACGACTGGCGGAGGCCCGGCTGGACGATGTCGCCCTCCGGCTCACCCGTCTCCGCGCTCGTCCCCAGTTCGATCACCCGCCGCGTCTCGCGCCCTCCCCCCGCGATCTCGTATTCCCACGAGAAGCCGCGCCCGAGGGGGAACGCGAGCGCATGGTTCAGCATCGGAAGCGTTTCGAGCGTGATCTTCTCGGGCGTCTTCTTCTCCGGCCCGCGCGCCGGGGCGTTGCCTTTGCGGACTAGGATGGCGAACCCGCCCGCGAGCGCCACGGCCAGCAGCGTCGAGACCAGCAGGAGTTTGCCGAGGGGGAAGACCCGTCCAAGCTTGTGCCTTAGGACCGGAGGCGGCGCAGGCTCTTCGATCGCCGGGATGATGACGACCGCGCGGCACGTGCGGCAGTGGACCCGCCGGTCGGGCTCATACCGCGTGAGCTCGAACCGCGACTCGCACTTCGGACACTCGAGGACGTACCGGGCCATGGACCGCTCGCCTCCAGTATAGGAGACGCCGACCGGTTGCCCCGCCCATCCGCGTTATTAGAATGGACCCATGAAAGTCGACGTCGACGTCCGCGGCATGCACTGCGCCGGCTGCGTGCAGACCGTCGAGCAGGCCGTGCGGGCCGTGGGCGGCGTCCGGGAAGTTAACGTCAACTTCGCCTCCGAGCGCGCCACGCTCGAGATCGACCCCGGCTCCTTCCGGGCTCCCGCGCTCCAGCAGGCGCTCCTCGACCGGGGCTACCGCGCCCTCCCGCGCCGGCGCGTCTGGCGCGTGGATGGGCTCGATCCCTCGGGCGTCGCGGCGATCGAGGATCGGGTCCGCGCGCTGCCGGGCGTCTCGGCGGCCGCCGTCAACTACGCGACCGGCACCGTCGCCGCCGACCTCCTCTTCTACGCCGATGTCGAGGGGCTCCTTCGCGCCCAGGGCTTCGAGCCCCGCCCGGAGGAGACCCACGTGCGGGACACCGAGGTGCGGGATCTCGCCCTCCGGGCCGGCGTTGCGATCGCCCTCGCGGCCGCGATCATGACGCTGTCCATGCTCCACGCGGGACCGCACTGGCTCCAGGCCCTGCTCGCGATCCCCGTCCAGTTCTGGTGCGGCTGGACGTTCCATTCGGGGTTCCTCCGCTCGCTCCGCCATTTCCGCGCCGACATGAACGCGCTCATTTCGATCGGCACGAACGCCGCGTTCTTCGCGAGCCTGGGATCAAGGATGCCGTACTACGACACGGCGGCGACGATTATCGCGATCGTGCTCCTCGGCCGGCTCCTCGAGCTCCGGGCACGGCGCGGGACCCGCCGGGCCGTCGAGTCGCTCATCGAACTTGCGCCCCGGGGGGACGTCAAGCCGGGCGATGAACGGACGATCAAGCCGGGCGAGCGGTTCCCCGCCGACGGTGTCGTCACGGCGGGGACGGGCGCGGTCGACGAGTCGATGCTGACCGGCGAGAGCGCTCCCGTCGACAAGAAGCCGGGCGACCGCGCGATCGGCGGAACGCTCAACCGCACGGGCGCGCTCACGGTCAAGTTCGACCGCACGGGTGACGACACGATGCTTGCGCGCATCGTGAAGGCCGTCCGCGAATCGCAGGGGAGCAAGCCCCCCGTCCAGCGCCTCGCCGACCTCTGGGCCGGCCGGTTCGTGCCAATCGTGCTCGTCGTCGCGTCCGCAACGCTGGCGGTGTGGCTCTGGCTCGATCGTTCTTATGCGCTCCAGGCCACCGTCGCGGTCTTGATCGTCGCGTGCCCCTGTGCGTTCGGGCTCGCGACGCCCACCGCGGTCATCGTCGCGGTAGGCCGCGCGGCGCGCCTCGGCATCCTCTTCAAAGATGCCCCCGCCCTTGAGGGGATCGCGCTCCTGGATCGGATCGTCTTCGACAAGACGGGCACGTTGACGCAAGGGCGCCCGTCCGTCACCTCGATCGTCGCCGCCCCGGGCTTCTCAAAGGAGGACGTCATCCGCCTCGCCGCCGCCGTCGAGCGGCTTTCCGAGCATCCTCTCGCTCAAGCCATCGTCGCGGCCGCTCCTCCCGGCCCCCCCGCGACGGAGTTCGACGCGCGACCGGGCCTGGGGGCGATCGCAAAGGTCGATGCCGCCGAGATTGCCGTCGGCAACCGATCGTTCTTCGCGATGCTTGGGGTCAATTTCGCGCCGCTCCAGCACGATGTCACGAACGCCGTCCTGCACGGCGAGACAGCCGTGCTCGTTGCAAAGGACGGCATCCTGGCCGGGGTCATTGCCCTTGCGGACGCCCCGCGGCTCGAGTCGGCGGGGGTCGTGCGCGACCTGCGGGCCATGGGTCTGGAGGTCTCGATGCTGACCGGCGACGACGGCACAACCGCGGGCGCGATGGCGGAGCGCCTGGGGATCCAGGAGGTAAAGGCCGAGGTGATGCCCCCGGACAAGGCGGCCGCGGTGAAGGAGATGCAGGCGAGGGGGCGCGTGGGGATGGTGGGCGACGGCATCAACGACGCCCCGGCGCTCGCGCAGGCCGACGTGGGGATCGCGGTCCACCAGGGGACGGACGTCGCGATCGAGTCGGCCGACGTGGTCCTGATGAAAAACGACCTTGGGCGGGTGGTGAAGGCGGTCCAGCTGGGTCGCCGCGCGCGGCGGGTGATCCACCAGAACTTTGCCTGGGCGTTCGGCTACAACGCGATCCTGATCCCGCTCGCGGCCGGCGTGTTCAAAAGGTGGGGTCTCTCGCTCGACCCGATGGTGGCGGCGGCGGCCATGGCACTCTCCTCGATCACCGTCGTCGCCAACTCGCTCCGCCTGGCCCGCTAGATCGAAAGCACGCCCGTGCTGTCGCCCAGCGTCTCGTGCTTCACGCCCACCCGCAGGAGCAGCGCGAGCCAGAGGTTGTTGAGCGGCGTCTCCTTGGGAAACTTCACGTGGCGGCCCGACTTGATCGTGCCGCCGCCCTTCCCCGCCAGGAGGATCGGAAGGTTGTCGTGGTTGTGCGCGTTACCGTCGGAGTTCGCGCTCCCGTAGGCGATCATGCAGTGGTCAAGCAGCGTTCCGTCGCCTTCCTTGACCGCCTTCAACCGGCCGATCAGGTGCGCGAACTGCTTCACGTGGAACGTGTTGATCTTCGCGATCTTCGAGGTCTTCTCCTTGTTCCCGCCGTGGTGCGACAGGTCGTGGTGCCCCTCGGGCACGCCGATGAACGCATAAGGCTTGTTGCTGCCCTCGTTCGCGACGACGAACGTCGCAACGCGGGTCACGTCCGCCTGGAAGGCCAGCGCCATCAGGTCGGCCATCAGCTTGATGTGCTCCTCCATGCTGGGCGGGATCCCCGCGGGGCGGGACGCGCCGTCGGGCGGCTTGACCTCGGGGAGCGTCGCCGCGCGCTGCAGGCGCGCCTCGATGTCGCGGATCGACGTGATGTACTGGTCGAGCTTCTGCTGGTCACTCTTGCCGACCTTGCCGTTCAGCTCCTTGTAGTCCTCGCGCACGAGGTCGATCACGCTCTGCCGCTCCTCGCGCATCTTCGCGCGCTCCGCGGTCGAGCCGCCGCCGAACAGGCGATCGAAGACCGATTTCGGATTGACCTCCTTGGGCAGCGGCTGGGTGGCCGAGCGCCACGACATCGTCGACGAGTAGACGCAGCTGTAGCCGGAGTCGCAGTTGCCGGCCATGGCCCCCGCCTCGCATCCGATCTCGAGCGACGACAGGCGCGTCTGCTCGCCGATCGCCGCCGCCGCCACCTGGTCGGCAGAGATGCCGGCCCGGATGTCGGTGCCGTCGGTCTTTCGCGGCTGCGCGCCGGTCAGGAACGCACCGAGCGCGCGGGCGTGGTCGCCGCCGCCGTCGCCGTGCGGGCGGGCCTTGTCGGCCGTGAGCCCCGTGAGGACGAGCACGTCCTCGCGGACGTCCTTCAAGGGCTGGAGAATCGCGGGCATCTCGTAGTCCGCCCCCTCGGCGGAGGGGGTCCAGTCGGCCATGTTCTTGCCGTTCGGCGTGTAGAGGAATCCCATGCGGACCGGCGGAGTCGCGCGGCCCGGGCTGGCGAAGGCGGGAACCATCGCGTCCAGCCACGGGAGCGCGACGGCGGCGCCGGCGCCGCGCAGGAGGGCCCTTCTCGAGATCGCCTTCATGGTGCTGCCTCCGTCAATCCTTAGTATTCTTACCCCGCCGCAGGCGGAACGGGTCGCTCTTGACGATTTCGGCCACCAGGGTCGAGAACTTGTACTGGTCGCGCGCGAGCGCCGCTTGGATCCGGTCGAGGGCCCGCTCGTCGGACGGTTCGACGCCCCGGCCGATCCCGAAGATCATCAGCTTCTCCGCGAGACAGCGCGCGAACTTGTCCTTCTTCGCGAGGAGGATCTTCCGGAGCTCCGGGAATCCTTTGAACGACGTCCCGTCGGCGAACACGCCCTCGGCGTCGATCTCGAAGTTCCCGTCCTTCGCGCGCCACGCGCCGACCGCGTTGTAGTTCTCCAGCGCGAAGCCGATCGAATCCATGTTCTTGTGGCAGTTCGCGCAGTTCGGGTTGGCGCGGTGCTGCTCCATCCGCTGGCGGAGCGAGCCCGCCTGCACGGCCGCGGGCGCCTCGTTCAACTCTGGCACGTTCGGCGGCGGAGGCGGGGGCGGCGTGCCCAGGATCTGCTCCAGCACCCAGCGCCCCCTTTTGACCGGCGACGTGCGTGTCGGGTTGGACGTGACGGTCAGCACGCTCGCCTGCGTGATCAGGCCCCCGCGTTCGCCGCCCTGGAGCGACACGCGCACGAAGCCGTCGCCCCGGATCGGCTGGCCGCCCTGCTTCGCCGGCTTCTGTCCGATCTTGTTGCCGTTCGTGTCCGCGATCCCGTAATGGCGCGCGAGCCGCTCGTTCATGAACGTGTAGTCCGCGCCGATCAGGTCGAGGATGCTCCGGTCCTCGCGGAAGACGCTCTCGACGAACATCTCCGTCTCCTGGAGCATGTCCTCGCGAAGGCGGTTGTTGAAGGCCGGGAAGAGCCCGCCGTCGGGCGAGATCGTGTGGATCCGCCGGATCTGAAGCCACTGGACCGCGAAGTTGTCGACGAGAGACCGCGCCCGCGCGTCCTTGAGCATGCGCTGCACCTGCTTGTCGAGGTTCGCCGTGAGCTGTCCCTTGCCGGCGAGCGAGAGCAACTCCTCGTCGGGCATCGTGCTCCATACGAAATACGAGAGCCGCGACGCCAGCTGGTGCTCCGTGATCGGGTGGGCGTCGTTCGCATCGGGCCGGTCGTCGAGCTCGACGCGGAAGAGGAACTTGGGCGAGACGAGCACGGCCTGCAGCGCGAGCTGAATGCCGGCCTCCCACTTCCCCCCCTTGGATTCCGTCGCGTCGACCAGCTTCACGAGACGGGCGATCTCCCCGTCGCTGGCCGGACGGCGGTACGCGCGCGACGCGAACTGCCGGAGGATCTCCTTCGACTGCTCCGCCTTCGGCTTGCCCGCGACGGCGGCCGTGACGCGCCGCTGGAACGCGGGGCGCGGGTCCATCGGCCCCACGAGGACAAAGCTCTCCAAGTCCAGCTCGGGAACGGGGTCGGCATCGGGTGCCTTCGCCTCGGCCTTCTTCTCGGGCGCCTTCGGGTCGGCCGGCTTTCCTTCCGCGGGCTTGGGATCGGGCGCTTTCTTTTCCGGCGGTTTTGCCTCCGCCTTCTTGGTCTCCGTCGGCCTGACGAGCGCGACGGCCATCCGCTGGATCCCGGGGATGGACGCGAGCTTGACCTGGATCTTCTGGGCTTCCTTCTCCGTCGCGGCCTTGATCTCGATCGTCTCGACGATCTTGAAGGGCCGGAGGTTCTGGAGCGACGCGCCCGAGAGCTTCGCGATCTCCGAGTCGGGCGCCGGATCGGGCACGCCCTTTCCGCACGCGAGCACCGCGACTTTCACCGGCCCCTTGGGCGCATAGCAACGGAACCGGAAGGAGTACTCGCTTTCCGGGTCGACCCGGTACTCCTTGAAGAGCGGGCCCGTCTTGACCGAGTCGCCTTTCTCCGTCGAGACCGGCCGGAAGCGCGCCTGCGACACGTTCGCCCCGGCGGGCTCGAGGTATTTGGCGCCGGTGTGGTTCTCGGGCGTCTTGATCGCATCGGCCGGGAACGCCCGCTGGACGATGTGCTCCGCCGCCGCCAGGTACTTCTCGAGATGGACGGGCGAGAGCGAGAGGACGTCGCCAATCGTGTCAAATCCGAAGCCGATGTCGTCGGAAGGAAAGTCCTCGGTCGGATCGAAGTCGATGCCCGTCAGGTCGCGGACCGTGTTCGCGTACTCGGCGCGGTTGAGGCGGCGAACCGTCACGCGGCCGGGGTTGAGCGGCGCCTTCGGGTCGATTTTGTTGAGCGCGGCCTCGACCCAGCGGGTGAGCTGCTCGCGCTCCCCCGGAGTGGGCTGCTCCTTCGTCTCCTCCGGCGGCATCTCGTGGGAGGAGACCTTGAGCAGGACCTCCTTCCAGACCTTCCGGTTCTGGCGCACGGAGTCTTCGCTTGCGAAGACCGCGAGGTTCAGGTCGGCCTTGGGTTTCGGCTGGCCGCCGTGGCACTTGATGCAATATTTCGCGAGGACCGGCTGGACCTTCTGGAAGGAGGGATCATCCTTCCCCGCCTGCGACTGGAGGGTCCCGTTCCCCGGGAGGAAGAGGAACGAAGTCAAAAGAACCCACGCCGCTCGCCCGATGCCCTTCACCACGTTGTCTCCGCCTACCCTAAACTACGCTTCCCGACCGGGGTCCTGGACCCATGAAGGATATATCGGTTCGGCGGCGTGGTGTGACCGGGGTATGATGCTCCCATGACCTGCGCGGTCTGCGGGAAGGACATGGGACAGCCGGCCTACCCCTGCCCGTGGTGCGGCCAGACGCCCGGCGCGCCCCCGGCCCGCTCGGCGAAACTCGACGACCACCGCGAGGAGATGCAGCTCGACTTGGCGAAGCGCGACCTCGAGGCCGGCGCCCGCCGCAAGAGCCGGCTCATGGCCCACGCCGTCACCGGCGCGATCACGTTCTTCCTTTTGAATCTCCTGCTCGGGCTCCCGATGAGCCTCACTCTTTCTGTGCTGGCCACCAACGCCGTGACGAGCGTGCTCCTCGGGATGCCGATCGGGTACCTGATCAGCTGGTTCGCGGCGGGCCGCATGAGGGGTGCGCTCATCTCGATGGGGGTCTTCTTCATCCTGCAGCTCATCGTGGGCCTCGCGGCCCGCGAGGCCGGGGATACGTTTCGTGGCGTGATCGCGGGAGCGGCCCTCCGCTGCCCGGCGGGCGCGATCCCCGGCTGGATCATCGGGATGCACGTCGAAGTGGACGACTGACCTGTTCGTGCAAAAACAGACGGTACGTTTTTGTACGGGACCTACAGTCCCTCGTTCAGGCTCCCGGTGCGGTAGCCCTGGAGATCGAGCGCGACGTAGCGGAAGCCCGCCGCCTTGACGCGCTCGATGACGAGCTCGCGGAGGGGTGAGCGGACGAGCTCCTCGAGGTCGCGCGGGTCGACCTCGATCCGCGCCACGTCGCCATGGTGGCGGACGCGGTACTGCCGCAGGCCCAGCTCGCGCAGGACCTCCTCGGCCCGCTCGATGGTCTTCAGCTTGTCCGGGGTCACCTCGCTGCCGTAGGGGATCCGCGACGACAGGCACGCCATGGAGGGCTTGTCCCAGGTCGCAAGCCCCATCTCGCGCGACAGCCGGCGGATCTCGAGCTTGGTGAGGCCCGCGTCGGCCAGCGGCGCCCGGACGTGGTGCTCCCTAGCGGCCCGCGCGCCCGGCCGGTGGTCCGAACGGTCGTCGGCGATCTCGCCGTAGACGACGTACTTCAGGCCCTCGCGCCCGGCGATCGGCGCGAGCTTCGTGAAGAGCTCGTCCTTGCAGAAGAAGCAGCGCTCGGGGGAGTTCGCGCGGTAGCCCGCCTCCCCCAGCTCGCGCGTCTCGACCAGGATCTGCCGAGCGCCCATCTCCAGGGCGTAGCGCTTCGCGTCCTCGAGCTCCGCCTGCGGATACGATTCGCTCAGCGCGGTGACGGCGACGGCCCGGTCGCCGAGCACGTCGCGCGCGACCTTGAGGAGAAACGTCGAGTCCACGCCGCCCGAGTAGGCGACGAGGACACTCTCCATGCCGGCGAGCGATTGCCTGAGCGTGTCGAG
This sequence comes from Planctomycetota bacterium, assembly GCA_041482015.1. Lineage (GTDB taxonomy): Bacteria > Planctomycetota > MHYJ01 > MHYJ01 > JACPRB01 > JACQFK01. The sequence continues at coordinate 39,018 of JBGPCZ010000003.1, forward strand.
CTTGTCCACGTGGATGTTAGATCCCTTTTGGCTCCGCGTGGGCCCCGCGCGCCTTGATGGGGCTCTGCCACTTTTCCGGCGGCACGGTCCAGCCGATCCCGATGATCACGGCCTGGCTCGCCACGAAGGCGATCAACCACCCCATCCGGCCCTCGGTGAAGCCATAGGTGTGAAGGCCGACGCTCAGTTCGTTCACGCCGAACCAGGACCAGGCGACCACGATGTTGCCGAAGACCGAGAGGATCGCCAGCCCGCGCTCCCGGACGAGCCCGCCCCACCGCGCGTGGAGCATGAGGGCGTTCCAGAGGACGATCATGAGCGCGCCGTTCTCCTTGGGATCCCAGCCCCAGAAGCGGCCCCACGAGTCGTCCGCCCAGAGGCCGCCCAGGACGGTGCCGACGAAGCTGAAGAACATCGCGAAGCAGGTCACGCCGTAGATGATCCGGGCCAGCGTCCGGCGGAGATCGTCGCTCTGCGTCGGGGTGAACACTCCCTGCAGGATGAGGACGATCCCGAACAACCCGGAGAGGAACGTGGTCGCGTAGCCCAGCGTGATGCACGTGACGTGCGTGGCCAGCCAGAACTGCGTGTCGAGCACCGCCTGCTGGACCGCGATCGTGTCCCCCTCCATCGCGAGCGCGTCGGAGATGAGAAGCGTCGCGAAGCCGGCGGCGGAGGCGACGAGGCTGCCGACCCCCAGGCGGAAGATCCGCTCCAGGATCATCCCGACGAGCACGATCCCCCAGCCGATGAAGACGGCGGACGAGTACAGGTTGGTCACCATCACGAAGTAGCGCCCGGAGATGTACATCCTCGCCAGGAGCCCCAGCGTGTGGGGGATGAACGCGAACCAGATCAACGCCTGGGCCGACCGGTTGAGAGGGCGCGACCAACCCATCCAGGCGAGGCAGGTCAGCACGAACCCCGCGAGGTAGAGTATCCGGCTCTGCCCGAAAGGATTCACCCGGTTGAAGAACTCCTCGAAGCCGGACTTCTCGCTCACCGAGGCGTGGGAGGCGTGCATCCGGGCCAGGTGTTCGGCAACCGCGGCGTTGAACTTCGCGGCGTCGCCCTTGGCGTACTCGGTCAGGATCAGGTCCATGGGGTCGCCGTTGGACATCGGGCGCCAGTGGACCGAGCCGTCGGGAGGCGGCGTCACGCCGGGGACGTGATGGCTCGCGATCGACTCGTAAGTCATCAGCCGCGTCGCGAACTTCTTGAGCTGCCGTTCATACGCGTCCTTCGGTTCCCTCTCCTTGAGCTCATCCGCCTTTTTCAGCACCTCGCCCAGCTTCGAATTCGAGACGGCAATGTCCTCGATGGAGTACCGGTGGCTCTCCACCTCCTCGTTCAGCCCCAGCTTGTCCCGAAGCTGCGGATCGTCGATCTTGAAGACCCGGTGCTTCCGCGCGCGGAGCCCGGGGTCGCGGTCCTCGACCATCACGTCGACCAGCCAGCGGATCGCGGGCTGCCGCTTTCCGTCGGCGTCGACGAACGACTCCCTTTCCGCGATCTCGTTCAGAAAAGTGCGGGCCATCGTATCCAGCGGCTTGGTGCGCCCGCTATCCTGCACCGGGAGGGCGGCAAGGTCGACCAGCCTCATCCCGTCCGACGCGGCGCCGGGAGGAAGGGCTCGCCCGCCGATCATCAGCGCGGCCAGCCCGACCAGGACCCAGGGGAGCAGGCGTCCGATCATCCCGCCCTCCCCTGGAGAAAGCCCACGAGGTGCAGCATGAACTGCCCGAGCAGCCCGACCGCCACGATCATGCAGCCCAGGTACGGCACCATCCACCCGCTGTTGGTCACGACCTGGAGCACGGTGCCGGTCTCCGTCTGCGAATCAAACGACGCCTGGTACAGCGTGTCGCCACGGTACCGGAGCGGGTTGTTCATCCAGATCCGCACGTCGCGCGAAGTGTTACGCTCGTGGTCCGTCACGCGCACCATGCTGGAGTAGTCCTTCGGCGTCATCGTCCCCGGGTACCTCTCGAACTTGAACTTGTAGAGGTAGACCGAGTACGGCTTGTAGACCCGCTTGAACCGGAGATAGACGTCGTAGACCTTGCCGCCCACGGCCACCTGCTGGGGCACGCGGTTGAGCGAGAAGCGGAGCGACACCAGGAACGTGCCCAGCGACCGGCCGTTCCCCTTCTCCCGGAACGTGAGGTAGGCCGCGGCCTCGTCGACCGCGGCAGACGTCGAGGCGCCGGCCGATTCGGCCGCCTTCTCGGCCACCCAGTGGAGCCCGCTTCCCGCGGTCGCCACATTGCGGTCCGTCCCGGCGACTTCCCTGAGGTTCGCGTTCTTGATGTACGGCGCGGGCGACGGGTCGATGTCGAAGGGAAGTTCGGGCGATGAGACCGGGTGTCCCCCGCCGAAGAGTTCCGCGGGCACCGCGACCACGTCGTCGCTGTCGGCGCGGCTGCCGTCGATCACCGCGAGTTCCTCGCCCCGCGAGTCCTCGGCGTAGTTGATGTCCTGCCCCTCGTAGACGGTCATCGACGCCTCGCGCGCGGAGCGGGCGGTGACGAGCTCGCTGAGCATCATGAGGACGATGCCGGAGTGGAGGAGCACGATCCCCGCCTTGCGGCCGAACAGCATCTTGCAGCCCATGAAAAGAACGATCGCCGCGCCGCCCCCCTGGAGGAGCTGGAACGTGATCCGCAGGGAGGGCGCGATCTTCTGCTCCGACGAGTCGGCATCGAAGACATGGGCGATCACCATCCACGTGACGGCGACGCCGAACGCCAGGACCAGGCTCCCCAGCGCCAGCCTCGCCCCGCGCGCGACCACGTTGATCCGCGACGAGTGGGAGACCAGGAGGTTCACGAGGAGCGCCGTCCCGAGCAGGAAGCCCCCCGGGTACCAGAAGTGTCCGTGGATGGCGGGGAAGAAGATGCGCGGCTCGACATGCGCGATCCAGCAGCGGAAATACTGGTCCATCACCGTCCAGATGCCCTTGTCGCGCTGCGCCCATGTGCCTACGAAGACGAGGAAGATCGACATTGCGAGCAGGGTGACCGTGACGTGCAGCGAGCCCATGATCCGCCACGCGACGAGGAGCGGATTCCGGGCCGGTTTTGGATCACCCATTCTTGTGGCTCACCTTGAGCGTCTCCAGGAAGGCATGGAACAGCGCCTTCTGCCGGTCGACGACGTCGGGGGCCCCGTCCAGCTTGAGGAACATCGACGCCTGGCGGTCGAGCACGAACGCGCAGACGATCCCGCGCGACGGACCCAGGATCTCGACGTAGTTGCCTTCACGGCCCAGGAACGTCATCGACCTCGACGCCTGCTCCGCGGCCGCCGCCCCAAGCGGATCGAGACCGGCCTGCTGCCGCCAGCGGTTCACGTTCATGGCGACATCGCCCGTCTGCCCCGGGAAGATGCTGAGCGTCACCAGCGCCGCCGAGGCGTCGTCGCCGGCACGGAACTCGAGGATCCTTCCTTCGGCCTGGGGACGGGGGTTCTCGGTCCAGCCGGACGGCAGCTGGTACGTGAACATCGACCGGTACTCGGCCATCGAGGGCTTCTCGGGCGGCGACGGCCTCTCCGGCGGCGCGCCTCCCGCCATCGGGGGCCCCATCGCCGGCTTGCGCGGCCCCTCGAAATCCACGATCGTCACCTTCGTCTCCGAGACCGTGATCGTGGTCGACTGCGCGCCGAGGCCCGCTTCCGTGGTCGGGTCGAGCCCCAGCTGCCCGCGCCAGCGGTTGACGTTGGCCAGGACGCCCCCCGCGTCCCCCGGAAGCCGGACCACGGTGACTTCGAATCGCGGATCGTCCTTCCCGAACCGGAGGGTCGCCCGACGTTCTGCCCCGCCCGCGCCCGCCTCGTCCGTCCAGCCCGGAGGGAGCTTCCAGGCGACCGTGTCCCCGATGTTCAGCGACTGGATGAACCGTGTGAATTCGTCCTTGCCGTCGGTGATCCGGGTGGACGGCGCCACCATCTTGAAGAACCAGGTCTCATTCTTCGAGGGAACGAGCGCCGCCACCATGCGCCACGCGGGGTCCTTCGCGGCGCGGTAGTGGGTGATCGGGTCCTGCTTGCGACAGCCCGCCCCCGACACGAGGAGCGCGACCGAGGCCAGGAGGACAAGACTTTTCACGATGGCCATTCTATCCGTGTCGTGGAGCCCGTTCAATCGGGTCGACCCGAATCCCCTTCTCTTCTGCATGTAAGTACGCCATGGCGACCTCGGGGTCGTGCTCGAATACGTTTACCCAATGGCCCGCGGACGACTCCGCGACCAACGCCTGCTTCATCATCGCCACCTCGGCCGGGTAGAGGTCGTAGCCCATCACCCACGCCGGCTTGACGTGGGCCGACGTCGGCAGCAGGTCGGCCCAGTAGATCGCCGTCTGCCCGCGGCTCTCGGCCAGCACGATCTGGTGGTTCTTCACATGGCCGCCCGTGCGGCGGACGCGTACGCCCGGGGCGATCTCCTCCTCGCCGTTCACGAACTTCACGCGGCCGGCCTCCCGCAGCGGCAGGAAGTCCTCCTGGAAATGGCTCCCCTTCGTCCGCGGATTGGGCTCCAGCGCCTCCGCCCACATCCCCTCCTGGATGACCACGGTCGCCTTCGGGAACGCGGGCACCAGCCCGCCCCCGCGCTTCACCGTGCAGCCGCCCGCGTGGTCGAAGTGGAGATGCGTCAGCACGACGAGATCGATGTCGTCCGGTCGCAGCCCGATCTTCGCGAGTTCCGCGGGCACCGTCGTCTCGTGCGCCTCCGCGTAGAGTTCCTTGAACCGCGCGTCGTGCTTGTCGCCCATCCCGGTGTCCACGAGCACGTTTTTCGTCCCCGTCCTGATCAGCAGGCAGTTGAGCGCCAGCGTGATCCGGTTCCGCTCGTCGGGCTTGACGACCTTCTCCCAGACCGGCTTCGGGACGATCCCGAACATCGCCCCGCCGTCGAGGCGGAACGTCCCGTCGCTCACGATGTGGAGCTCGAACTCGCCCAACTTGTGCATGAGAGGCGAGGTACTTTAGCACAACGCCTCACGCCCCCCAAGGGAAGTCGGGCCTCCCCTTTGAAAAGTTACGGCCCCGTCGAAAAGGCGCGCTCGATGCGCGACGTGTTCCCCTGCCGGTCGCTGACCGATACGGTCAAATGTCCGCGCGCGAGCGACGCGAGCGGCTTGGAGAGACGCAGTTCGCGCACCCCGGGCGAAAGCTCCTTGAACTTCGACGCGAGGTTCTCGCCCGCCGGAACCCCGTCCACCGCGATGTCGGCCGTCACGCGGAAGCTCTCCGGGTCGATCCCGGTGTAGTAGTCCCACAACCCGACCACGATCCGGTCCAGGGGCGGGTTCGCGCCCGCCTTGGGATAGGTCAGCGTGAGGATCGGGCGGTTGTCGTCGCACATCCACCCGTAACCGCGCGCCTCGGGATTCGCGGGACTGTAGTCGAGATCGATCGGGCAGCCGATGTCGATCCAGCGCACGATCTTCCGCCGGTCCTCGTCCGTCAGCGGATCAACCTTGATCTTCTTCCCATCGGCGCCCACGTACGTCCCGGCGACCGCATCGGCCGGCGGCATCGCGCTCCCAAGGTAATCGAGGTCGTAGCGATGGCGGGCCTTCGCCGTGTCGACCTTCTCGCCCTTCTGGGCGAAATAGCCGGCGCCCGGCTCGGGCTCGGACGGGTGGTCGTCGTTCGAGAAACCGTCGAGCCGCTTGCCGTAGATCTTCCAGACGAGCAGGCTCCGCCGCGACTGGAGTTTGCGGATGTAGCGCGACGCGTTCGGGTAGCCCCACGAATCGTAGCCGACCGGCTTGAAGCCGAACTTGGCCCGCTCGTCGAGCGCGAGCCGGACGTACGTCCCCGGGAACTTGCCGTGCTGCTCGATCTGCATCATCTCGCCGTCGCCGTCCAGGACGAGGTTCCCCGCGGGCTTCTCCGACTTCCCCGTATGGCAGGCCTCGCAGCTTCTCCTGAGGATCGGCTGGATGTCGCGGAAGTACTCGACATTCTCCGGCGCCTTCGTCGTCAGGTCGGCGATCTGGAAATCGGGTTTCGCCGCGGCGGTCTCCTCGAAAAGCGTCGGCTTCTGGCTGTGGGCGTGGCAGCCGCCGCAGTTGGTGCGGATCTCGCCGGGGCGGAGCTGGTGCCACGTCTGTGACATGTTGAGCACGAGGCCGTTCCGGTCGATCGTCTGGAACGTGAAGGCCGTGTCGGCGGGGATCTTCGCGAGGAAGCTCGTGTCGGGGTTCCCGTCGGGGTCCTTCACCCCGTCGGCCTTCCGCACCGGGATCTCGCCCAGGATGCGGAGCCGCTCGCTCGCGTGGTTGTAGAAGCGGCGCCCGTTCTTGGGGCCCTCCTTGCGGTCGGACGTCGGCTCCATCACCAGGATGCGGATCGCGTGGATCTCGTCGTTCGAGTAGAGGCCCGCGTCGCCGCCCTGGTTGTGCCAGTTGATCGGCATGCCGTTGCCGTGGCTCGTGAACGCGTCGAGACCTTTCCACGGATCCTTCCCGCCCGCGTAGGTCGCCGTGACGCTCCCCTCCGGGACGACGCCGTTCGGGTAGCTCTCGCGCTTGTAGAGGCTCGACGAACCGACGAGTCCGAAGGGCGTCCCTTCGGGCAAATGCTTCGAGAGCTTGCCGTCGTTCGCGAGCGGCTGGATCTTCCTCGGTTCCTTGATGCCGTAGATCCGCTCGTACGGGACGAGCGCCCGCGGCCAGCACTCGTTGTAGTTGGGATCGTTCTTGATGAGGAGCAGGTCCGCGGGTTGCTGGACCGGCTTGCCCCCCTTCGCCAGGTAGATCCCGCCGTCGAGTTGAGGCAGGAACGTGTACTGGTGGTTCACCGGGCCCGGCGAGTAGATCGTGAGCATGTGGTTGTCGGGCGCGCCCGACGGATGGGTGAACTTGCCGACCTTGGGCGAGTTCTTGTCGCCGATCACCGACGTATCGGCCGGCCCTTCCTGGTTGAGCGCGAACGGCGTGAACGAGATCGACCCCGTCGGCATGAACGGCATGCGGTAGTACTTCCCCTTGCCGTTGTCAAACCGCCCGAACCGCCACGGCCCGTTGCGCGGATCGTTCATGTAGCCCGGGCCAAACGGCGCGTAACCCGCAGGCGGAGCCTCGGGGACCTGGATGTACGCCCCGAAGCCGCTGTTGTTCTGGTTGTAGTACTCCTCGACGACAATCGACCGATCGGAGAGCTGCGTCTGGAAGTGGAATCCGTTCGACGCGCCGCCCGGGTCGAACGCGCTCATGAGCGGCGCCCAGTTCGTGCCGTCCGGATGGATCGTCCAGACTCCCCAGGAGATCTCGCTCCGGATGCCCTGCGACTCGAGGGTGCTGAACATGATTCGCCCGTCGGCGAGGATCACCGGGTGGAGCGCGCCGGCGACGTTGAGGTGGCCGATCTTCTGGATGTTCGCGGGGTACGGCTCGTTGTCGGCGACGCTCTCGTCACGGTCGTCCATCACGAAGAGCTGCAGCGCAATCGAGGGATAGCCCTTCGAGGGGCGGAACCCTTCGCGGTTGCTCGTGAAGACGATCTTGCCGCCGGGGAGCGGGCACGGGCCCATGTTGAACACGCCGTAGTTGACCCAGCTCTTGTCGCCCTCCTTCTTCGAGGCGTTGCGATGGTCCCCCGCCCAGTCGGCCGCGCCGGTGTTGGGCGTGAAGACCTGGTTCGTGAGCTTCACGATCTTGCGCGACGCCACATGGATCTTGTAGAGGTCCGAGCCCGCGGACGGCGGGGACCACTGGTTGTGATTCTTGAGGTTGTGCAGGTGGGAGTAGAGGACCCATTGGCCGTCGAACGAGACCATCGGGTCGGTGACCGAGCCGTCCCCACCTTCAACGAGAAGCTCCTCGCGACCGTCGGGGTGGAGAAGCATCAGATCGGCCCCCGGCTCCATCGTGACCGGTTGCGAGAAGTCGGTGTAGAAGCGCTTGTGGACCTGGTCGCCCGCGCGGCGGGCCCGGACATAGACGATGTCGTAGTCGATCTTGACGGAGGGGTCGCTCGCGACGGGCGGAATCTCGACCTTGATGGGATCGAGGAAGAGCTTTTCCTTCTTGTCGGGCGCGCGGTCCTGCCGGACCACCGCGTGTTCGCCGGGCAACAGCCGTACGCGACCATGGGCGTTGCGGACCTCGACCTGCCCTTCCTCGACCGTCACCATCAGGGAGCCCTCGTCCACCTGGGCGGAGAACTTCGTGCCGTGGACGACGATGTCGCCGTGGGCGGTCGCGACTTCAAACGACTTTCCGGTCTCTTTCTTCGTGACCTCAAACGTGGCCTGACCTTGGTCGAGCTGGACCTTCATCCCCTTGAGGTCGGGCTGGACGATCATCTTGGAGTTCTCATCGACCCGAACGCGGCTGTGGTCCGCAAGCTCGATCGACATCGTCTGGCCCTCGGCCGTGACGACGGTGCCCTCGGTGATTTTGCCCGCGTCCCGCGGCGCGAGCACGCCGACGGCGATCGCGACCAGCGCCGCCGCGGCGGCGACCCAGATCCACCGCGACTTGGACGCGCGGCGGCCCATCACCCGGGCGACGAACGCCTCGTCGTCCCCGGTCCCGCCCCGCGCGAGTTCGCGAAGCAGCCCGTCGACCGCCCGCAGGTCACCGCGATCATCACTTTCCATCGAGTTTCCCTTTCAGACATTCCGCCAGGCTTTCCCGCGCGCGCTGGAGCCGCTTCCGCACGACCGCCTCGGCGACGCCCAGCCGGCCGGCGATCTCGGCGCACGCCCGCTTCTCGGTGTAAAAGAGGGCGATGGATTCGCCCAGGTGTCCCGAGAGGAGCTGCAGGCAGCCGCGGAGGGCGGCGAGCGCGTCCTCGCGGCCTTCCTCGACCGCTCGATCCCACGACCGGTGGCGCTCCTCGACCGCCTCGAGGACCGCGCCGTCCACCGCCTGGGTCCGGTTCGACCGGACCCATTCGAAGTACTTCATCCGCACGATCCCGCGGACCCATGCCGCAAAATCGCGGGATGCGTCGAACTTGGCGAGATCGCGATGGGCGACGAGGAACGCGTCCTGGACGAGGTCCTCGGCGACGTCCTCCCGACCCGTAAGCGCAAGCGCGTAGGCGATGAGGCGGCGGTGATGGAGCCGGACGAGGATCTCGAACGCTTTCGCGTCGACGCCCTGACGATGATCGAGCAAAGCCACCATTGAGTTCTACAAGGGATTGCAGGACGGGGCGCCGAAGTGACCCGAAATCGGCAGCGAGACGAATCTACCGGGAAGGTTCGTCCCGCAAAGGATGTCCCCTATGGAGTCATCACGACTTTGCCGACCACCGCGTCGGTCGAGCCGCGCGTGGTTATTGCCTTTTCAAACTCTTCGAGGCGGTACCGGTGGGTGATGATCGGCGACGGGTCCAGCTTGCGGCTGTCGATCAGGCGCTCCATGAGCTCCCACGTGCGGAACATGTGGCGGCCGACGATGCCGAGGATGCGCCGGCCCGGGAGGATGATGTCATTCGCCAGGTTGAGCTCGATCGGGCCCGGCGGGATGCCGAACGCGACGAACGTCCCGCCCTTCCGGAGCGACCGGATCGCCGTCGTGATCGCCTTGTGGTTTCCCGACATGTCGATCGCGATGTCGAGGCCCGCGCCGTCCCGGTGCGACTCGAGACGCTCCATGAGCGCCGGGTTTGCGCCGTCGAGCATCTCGTCCGCGCCCATCGACCCGGCCATCTTCAGGTGGTGCGGGTTGACGTCGATCGCGAGCACCTTCACCGCCCCGAGCGCCTTGCAAGCAGCGATGGTGAAGAGCCCCGCGGGACCGCACCCGAAGACGGCCGTGATCTGCCCCGCGACCTGCGCCTCGCTGGCGGCGTACACGGCGTTCCCGAGCGGCTCCAGAAGCGCCGCGATCTCCGGGCTCGACCCCTTTCGATTCTTCCACGCGCAGACCGCGGGAATCGAGATGTACTCCGCGAAGCCGCCCGGCCGGTGGACACCCACGATTTTCAGGTTGTCGCAGATGTGCCGCAGGTCGTGCCGGCACTGGTAGCACTTGCCGCAGGGGATGTGGCTCTCGACCGACACGAGGTCCCCGACCGCGACCCCCTCCGCACGCGCGCCCACCTCGACCACCTCGCCCGCGATCTCGTGCCCGAAGACGAGCGGCGGCTTGATCACCGACTGCGCCCAGCCGTCCCACTTGTAGATGTGAAGATCCGTGCCGCAAATCGACGCCGCCTTCACCTTCAGAAGGACGTCGTCGGGCCCGCAGCGGGGGACTTCGACGTCCTGCATCTCCGCCCCGATCGCCGCCTTCGCCTTCACCACCGCGCGCATCGTTGTCATGAGCCGGCCATCTCCCTCAGGATCCCCAGGTTCACGGGATCCATGTTGTCCTCTTTGGGCGTCTCGATCACCTTCGGGACGTCCCGGAACCGCGCGTCCGTCATCAGGCAGCGGAACGCTTCGAGGCCGATCGCGCCCTTCCCGATATTCTCGTGACGATCGACGCGGCAGCCCAGGCCCTTCTTGGAGTCGTTGACATGAAAAGCCTCGATCCGCTTGATCCCGAGCGTCCGGTCGAACGTGTCCATCGTCTTCCCGTAGCCCTCGCGTGTCGAGATGTCGTAGCCGGCCGCAAAGACGTGGCAGGTGTCGAGGCAGATTCCCACGCGGTCCGCCTCCCTGACGCCGTCGAGGATCCCCTTCATCTGCTCGAACGTGCGTCCGACGGTCGCGCCCTGGCCGGCCGTCGTCTCGAGGAGCACGCGCACCTTGTAACCCCGGGTGCGCTCGTGCGCGGCGTCCAGCCCCTTTGACATGTTCGCGATCCCGAGCGCCTCGCCCGCCTCGCCGGGCGACCCGGGGTGGGTGACGAGGAACTCGAGGCCCAGCGTCTCGCATCGCTCGAGCTCGTCGACGAACGCGTCCACCGACTTCTGCCACATCGCCGGGTCCGGAGAGGCCATGTTGATCAGGTAGGTGTCGTGGACCATGACCGTCGCGATGCGGTTCGCCTTCCGCGCGACCTTGAATTCCGCCACGGCCTCCTCCTCGAGCGCCTTGCCTTTCCACTGCCGCTCGTTCTTCACGAAGATCTGGATGACGTCGCAGCCCACGTCGCGCCCCCGCTCGCACGCGAGGTGCAGACCGCCGGCAATGGACATGTGGGCGCCGAGGTTCATGGGTGGCGCGATTATAGGCGGGCGCGGCGCGGGTGTCTAAGAAACGACGGCCCCCATCCGCTTCCGCTCCAAGCCGCAGAAGACCTTCACGCAGTCCGGGCAGAACTGGGAGCCGGAGTTCAGCTCGATCTCCGAAAGCGCGGCCTCGTGGCTCATCGCCTTCCGGTAGACCCGGTCGTAGACCATCGAGTCCCACGCGTCGGCGATCGCGATCAGGCGCGCGCCGAGCGGGATCTGCATGCCGCTCAGGCCATCGGGGTAGCCCTTGCCGTCCCACCGCTCGTGCTCGTGCTTGACGATGTCCACGATCGGCCGTAACTCTTCGATCGGCGAGAGGATCTGCTCCGCGACGATCGGGTGAAGCTTCATGTGCTCGTACTCGGCCTCGGTCAGCCGGCCGTTCTTGTTGAGCACGTCGTCGCGGATGCCGATCTTCCCGATGTCGTGGAAGAGCGCGCCCAGCTCGATGTGCCGGATCTGGTCGCGCGCGACGCCCATCGTGCGGGCCACCTCGACCGCCTTCTCGGCCACGCGGCGCGAGTGGCCCTCGGTGTAGACGCTCTTGGCCTGGAGCGCCCTCTCGAGCGCGCGGATCGTGTTGATGAACTGAAGCTTGATCCGCTCCCGGTTCTGCAGGACTTCCTCGGTCCGGCCGTTGACCCGCTCCTCGAGCGCGACCGTGTACGCGCGCTCCTCGATCGCGCGCGAGTGCTTCTCGAGGGCGACGCGCACCCGGAAGCGCGCCTTGGGCGCGTCGATCGGTCGCATGATGAAGTCGTACGCACCCTTGCGCGCCGCCTCGACGGCCAGCAGTTCCTGGTCCTCGCTCATCACCAGCAGGAACCCGAGCGCCGGGTTGACCTTGAGCAGTTGCGCGGCGTGATCGAGCGGCGGGGTGAGGATCGAGTCGATGATCGCGAGTTCCGCGCTGGCGGATCGCGCGGCGGCGACCGCCTCGGCCGGGGATGTCGCCACCACCAGGCGGTAGGGCTCGCCGGCCAGACCCTCGCGAAGGGCCGCGACGACCGCCGGGTCGGGCGAGACCAGGATCAGATCCCCTCGTGCTTTGTTCCGGAGCCCCATGCGCTATGTACTTTACACCCGCCGGGACGCATTGCTAACACGGAAATCACCGGTTCACACTTTTCCCACCGCGAGGGCCACCAGCGCCCCCTGGAAGGCGACGAAGATCAGCAGGACGATCGAGAGGGCGAGCCGCCGGTTGCGAAGCCACGTGTGCTGGAGCGCCGCGCTCAGGAGCGCCGCGATCCCCGCGTGGAGGACGATGCCCCCGGCCGCGTAGATCACCACGTGGTCCCTCCCCAGGCTCAGGAGCGCATACCGGCTCGCAAGGACCTGCAGGAGGAGCTTCATCCCCTCGCCCGGATCGCCCCCCGAGCGCTCCTTCAGCAGGAGGAACGCGATCAGCTCGACGATGAAGAACCCGCAGCAGAGCGACAGGCAGACCCCGAGCAAGGTCCTTCGGCGCGGGTCCGTCTTCGGGATGACCGTGGCGGGCAAAACCCCTCCTCCTTCCAACTGTTAAGTGACGAATCGGATTCCTCACTTAACACTTGCAGAACGCTCGAACCGGGGCCCGGGATTCAATCGACGTGGAGCTCGAAGCCCATATCGCGGATCATCTTCAAGTCTTCGCTGTCCGTGTTCCCGCCGGTGGTCAGGTAGCCGTTCGTGAAGATCGAGTTGCACGGGTAGAGGACCAGCGGCTGGAGCGACCGGAGCACGACCTCGCGGCCGCCGGCGCAACGGATATCGCGCGACGGGTTGACGAACCGCGCCATGCAGAGGACCTTCAAGCAGTACTTCGGATCGGGCATCGGCTGCTTCTCGAGCGGCGTGCCGGGCCGCGCGTTCAGAAGATTGATCGGGATCGATGTCACGCCCAGCCGCCGCAGCTCGAACGCGAGGTCGACCAGGTCCTCGTCCTTCTCGCCCATCCCCACGATCCCGCCGCAGCATGATTCCATTCCGGCTTCATGGACGTACTCGATCGTGCGCACGCGCTCCTCGTAGGTGTGCGTCGAGCAGATCTCCGGAAAGTGGCGCGCGCTGGACTCGAGGTTGTGATTGAACCGGTCGACGCCCGCCTCCTTGAGCTGCCGGGCCTGGTCGCGCTCGAGGATCCCGAGCGACGTGCAGACGCGGATCCCGATCTTCTCCTTGATCTCCCGGACCGCGCCGCAGATGACCTCGAGCTGCTGGGCGTTCGGCCCGCGTGTCGAGGTCACGAGGCAGTACTTCCACGCCCCCGCCTCCTTCGCCTTCCGCGCGGCGGCGACCATCTCCTCGCGGGTCTCGAGGCGGTAGCGCTCGATCTGCCCCGTCGCGACGCTCGATTGCGAGCAGAAGTGGCAATCCTCGGGGCACATCCCGCTCATCGCGTTTTCGAGGACGTGCACCTTGACGCGGTTGCCGTGGAAATGGCGGCGGACGTGGTACGCGGCGTCCAGGAGGTCCAGGAGCTCCGCGTCCGGGGAACGCAGGACGGCCAGTGCCTCCTCCCGCGACGGGGCGTCGCCCCGGAGGGCCCGGTCGGCGAGCGAGGCCCAGTTACCCATTGAGGTGCTTCATGAGGACCTGGGCGACCACGGGCTCGATCTTCGCCCAATCGACGCCGGGATCCTTGTTGATCGAGATGAAGTTGTTGAGCATGAAGACCTGCACCACGCCGGGGATGGCGATGATGTCCCGCGCGAGCGCGCTCTCCTCCGTCTCGGCGAAAGTCCGGTACGTCTTCGCGACGGGGAACATCGCCTGGGACAGCGCGACCCGGATCGAATTGGGGTTGGGCGTCGTGCCGATCGAGAAGGGAACGTTAGCCATAAAAAGGGAGGCCTTCCTCCTTCACGTCCTGGCCCGCGAGGGTCTTCCTCAGGTTGTCCACGTAGATCCTGAAGTCGGGCCCGGTGATATAACCATCCGGCAGGTTTTTCCGCAAGTACGAGAGATAGTCCTCGATCTTCGTGATGGGGTTCCCGTCGACGTCGTTCATCTGGAACTCGTGAAGCCCCCGGCGGCGGAAGAACTTCGGGCTCGGGCGGAAGAAGAGCATGTCCGGTCGGCATCCCCTGTGGGATTCCCCCGTCTTCAGGATCCGGTCGGCCATCGCGGGCGCCGCGTCGCGCGCGACGCCGGGCTCGAACACCTTCAGCACCTCAAAGTTGAGCGCGTCCACGACCTCGACCTTCAGCTCCGCGGCGTACTGGTCGACCGCCTCCTTGTTGACGCGGTCCTTGAAGCCGAATTCGACCACCGTCTTCCCGCCCCGCTCGTCGCCGAACATCTCGAGCCCGCGCGGAACCCACTTGTTGAGGTGCTGCTGGATCATCCTCGTCGAGACGTTCCCCTCCCCACGCGCCGCCTCGGCCGCCCACTGGCGGAGCGGATTGACGCCGCTGGCCATGTGGAAGGCCTCCTCGTAGAGCATCGGCCCCATCGACCGCGCCATCGGCGCGTAGGAGAACGTGAGCTGCATCTCGAGCTGGTACTTGCCCACGCGGTCGATCACCGCGCAGAACACGATGTTGTCCACGAACGAATCGAAGAAGAGGTTGAACGCGTCGAGGACATGGTCCCCCGTCCGCATCCCGAGCAGCGATTCCACCGTCTCGTCCGCGACGTCCTTGCCGACCTTCGTCCAGTCGTCACTCGCGAGGACGTAGAGCATCTGGTACGCGTGCCGGAACTCCTCGGCCATGATGCGCATCACGTTGAACTGCTGGCGCGGGTCCTGGGCCTTGAGGATCGACTCCCGGTGCTGCTGGATGGAGCCCAGTTCCGTCGAGCACTGCGCCTTGATGATCTTCGCCGTCTGGAGGATCATCTCCTCGTCCAGGTCGCCCGCCTTGGCAAAGCGGGGCCGTCCTTTGAACTTGCCCACCTCGACCGTCTCGCTGCGAAGCGGGCCGAGCTTCGCGACCAGCCGGAACGGGTCCTGGTGGTAGAACTCCGGCCAGTGCTTGAGGAGGTACGTGAATTCGTCGGGGAAGATCCTCCTCTGCCAGTCGACGATCCGGGCGTGAAGCCGCTCCGGCAGAGTGTGGATCTCGAAGTCTTTCTCAGCAGCCCACGACATTTGTTTTACGACCTGACCTTACCCCATCCACGATTATATCCACGGCGCCCGCGGCGGCGAAACACTTCCGGGTGCAGGATCTCGGCCAGGATCTCCAGGCCGTCCACCAGGCGCGGCCCCGCCCCGTTGAAGTACGACGGCCCGTCGGCCAGGTAGACGCGGCCTTCGCGGACCGCCGGGAGACCGGCCCACCCCCGCCGCCCCGTGACCGCGTGCAACTCCCGGCGCGCGCGTTCGATCGGGAATCCGCACGGCATCACGATCAGCGTCTCCGGCGCATAGTCGAGCACCTCGGACCACTCGATCGCGCGCGAATCCTTTCCGCGCCGCGCCAGGTCGTCGCGCCCCCCCGCCATCTCGACCATCTCGGGCACCCAGTGGCCGCTCGCGTAGATCGGATCGAGCCACTCCATGCAGAAGGTGCGACGCTTCGGAAGCCCCAGGGTCTTGGACACCACGGCGTCGATTCGCTTGCGAAGACGCATCTCGAGCGGCTTCGAATCGACGCCGAGAGCGTCGCCCAGCTCGCGCAAGTCGTCAAACATCCCTTTGAAGTCATGGGCGTGGAGCGAGAGCACCCGTGGCTGCGGCTCGACGATCCGCAGCACGCGGCCGAAGTCGGAAGGGGAGACGGCGCACACGTCGCACAGGCTCTGGGTCAGGAGAAGGTCCGGCTTCAGCCGTTTCACGAGCGGCTCGTCCAGCCGGTAGAGGCTCGCCCCTTTCTTCGACGCGGCGACGACGGCCCGGTCGATCTCCCCGCTCGACATCTTCTCCGGATCGAACACGCACGTGGAGACGACCGGCTTCCTCCTCGCGGCGGGAGGATACGTGCATTCGTGCGACACGCCGACGATCGAGCGGCCCGCTCCCAGGGCGTACACCATCTCCGTCGAGGTCGGCTGGAAGGACAGGATCCTCATGGGCGTGCCCGGTCCACCATCAACTTCCCCGCCACGTAGACCTGCCGGATCGCAGACCGGCCGCCGCGATGGACGATCCGCGAGACCAGGTCGTGCGCCGATTCCGCCGGCGGCGCGCCCGCCGGGACGATCTCGTTCCAGTCGAGTACCTGGAAATCGGCGCTCTTCCCCGGCTCGAGCGACCCGATTTCATCGAAGCCGAGCGCCTCCGCGCCGCCGACGGTCGCCATGCGGAGAACTTCCTCGGGGCCCGGGCCGCGGGTGCCGCCCACGGCGTGGATCTCCCAGGCCATCCGCATCACCCGGTACAGTGAGAGATCCGGACCGGCGCCCACGTCGCTGCCCAGCGAGAGCGTGGCTCCGGATTTCCGCGCGCCGGCCCAGTCCATGACCCCGCTCTTCAGGAAGAGGTTGGACGTCGGGCAGTGCGCCACCCGGCGGACCTTGCTCCAGTCGCGCTTCTTCATCCAGACGCAGTGGGCGAAAAGCGACATCGGCCGCACGAGACCGGCGGCCTCGTAGACGTCGATGTAGGGCTTGTGGAACCGGTGGCGCACCTCGCGGATCTCGTCGGGGTTCTCGTTGAGGTGCGTCTGGACCGGGAGGTCGAGCCGCCTCGCGAGATCTCCCGCCCCCTCGAGAAGCTCCTGGGTGCACGAGAGGGCGAACCGGGGCGTGACCGCGAAGCGCTGACGCGGCGAGTGCCACCGCTTCGCCAGCTGCTCCGCCTCCTCGAGGATCCGCGCGCGCCGGTAGGCGCCGATGTCCATGAGGGGCGGGCCGATCCACGCATGGACACCCGCGTCGCGCGCCGCCTCGAAACAGGCGTCCACCGATTCGGGCCATGCGGACGTGAGCAGGCCCGCGGCGGTCGTGCCGTTCGCCAGCATCTCCTGGATGAACCGGCGCGAGAGCTCGACCGCCCTTCCTCCCTGGAACTCCGCCTCGACCGGGTAGACCCACTTGCGCAGCCACGGTAGGAGCCCTTCCGGGTGGACGCCGCAAAGTGAGAGCTGGGGCACGTGTGCGTGCGTGTCGACGAATCCGGGCAGGAGGAGGTGGGGCCGGAGATCGAAGTCATGTTTCCGGCCCCGACCGACGGAAACGATCGCGCCGTCGCGGACTTCGAGCGTCCCGTCGGGCAGGTCGACCCACCCGCCCCCGCGGATCGGCGTGAGGATGTGACCGCGGTAGACCGTCACGCCGGGGATTCTAGCAGGACCCGGCGGGCCTGTCTCGCTTACCCGAGGATCTTCAGTCGGTCGCCCTGGAGGTCCACCACGTACGTGCGGAGAGGCTTCTCGGCCGGCCCGTGCGCGACGGTGCCGTCGAGCTTGAAGCGCGAGCCGTGGCTCGGGCAGTCGAGCGTCTCGGCCGCCGCGTTCAGATGGACCTCCGAACCCTTGTGGGTGCAGTTGATGGAGATCCCACCGAAGCCGATCTTGGTCCGCCAGACGAGCACGAGCTTGTCCGCGCTCGGGAGCCTCACCTTGACCTGCGAGCCGGCCTCCGCCAGTTCCTTCGGCAGGAGCAGGGAGTTGTCCGCGCCGGCCTCAAAGAGCGGGGCGTTGTTCATGCTGATGCAGCCGGCGGCGGCCCCGCAGGCGCACGCGGCCGCGCCGACCACGAACTCACGACGAGTGATAGTCATGGGATTTCAGCGTAGCAACGGTCCGCATCAAGGTCCAGCAGAGGCGCCCATCTTCACGAAACTTTTACGGGGCGGCTTCTAGCGCCGTAGGCGCGGCCTTACTGCCCCTTGAATCCTGGCTTCCGCTTCTCGATGTACGCACCGAGCCCTTCCTTTGCGTCGTCGCTCTGGAAGAGCTGCTGCTGCAATTCGCGCTCGATCGCGAGGCCGTCGTGGAAGTCCACCTCCGCCCCGCTCTGAACGGCGCGCTTGATGAGACCCACCGCCTTCGACGCCTTGTTGGGCGGGCAGAATGACTTTGCGTACTCGTACACCTTGGCGAGGAACGACGCGCGATCGGCCGCATCGATCACGGAGTTCACGATGCCCCGCTGCACGCCCTCCTCGATCTCGAACAGGCGCCCGGTCGTCATCATCTCGATCGCCGCCGACTTCCCCACGATCCGCGCGAGCCGCTGCGTCCCGCCCGTCCCCGCGAGGACGCCCAGCGTGACCTCGGGGAGGCCGAGCTTCCCGGCGCCCTTGCGGGCGATCCGGAGGTCTGCTGCCATCGCGATCTCGAGGCCGCCGCCCACGCAGTTCCCGTTGATCGCGGCGATCACGAGCTTCGGCGTCTGCTCGAGACGGTTGAGCGTCTCGTTCGCGTGGAGGCAGAAGAAGTACTTGAAGCGGGGCGTGACCGTCTTGAGCATGTTGATGTCGGCGCCCGCGCAGAAGAATTTCTCCCCCGCGCCGACCATCACGATCACGTGCACCGAGTCGTCGAACCGCGCCTTGAGGATCGCCTCGTCCAGCTCGCGCATCATCTCGTGCGTGTAGCAATTCGCCGGCGGGTAGGTGAGCGTCAGCGTGGCGATGCCTTCGGATGCCGAGTACTCGACGAGCGCCATGGTCTCCCCCTTCTTTACCGTTCGCGACTATTCGTCCTGTCCCGCGCGCTTCCTCGAAAGCAGCACCGCCTTCGCGGAGGCGCGCTTCCCTTCCCGCTCGTAGGTCACGGTGATCTCGTCCCCCGGCTTGCAGGAGTACAGCCGGTCGGAGTACGACTTGACGTCCTCGATGGGCTTTCCGTTGAACTCCAGGATCACGTCCCCTTCCTTGAGCCCCGCCGTCTCGGCCGGGCTCCCCGGGTTGACGCCGGCGAGACGCACGCCCTTGCCCTCGAAGCCGTAGTCGGGCGCGGAGCCGAAGTACGGTACCGCCCCCTTCGCCGGGCCGGCCTGGGGTGCCGGGACCGCGCCCTTCTGGAACTCGATCTTCCCGCCGTCCGCGACCCGCCGCACGAGCGTCTCGACCAGGGTCGCGACCTTCCCCATCCCCTCGTAGTTGACCTTGTCGGCCGTGTCGCCGGGCTTGTGGTAGTCGGCGTGCGAGCCCGTGAACACGTGGACCGCGGGGATCGACTTCATCTGGAACGACGTGTGGTCGCTCTGCCCGCCCGGATCCTTGTTGAGGACGAGCGGGATCGTGCTGTCCGCGAGGTAGTCGCGGAACTTGTCCCCCGTGTCGGCGCCGAAGATGATCAGTTTCTCCCCGAGCCGCCCCACCATGTCCATGTTGACCATCGCGATCGTTTTTTCGAGCGGCACGAGGGGATGGTTCACGTAGTAACGCGAGCCGAACGCCCCGAACTCCTCTCCGCTGAACGCCGCGATCACGATCGTCCGCTTCGGAGGCGTCTTCGCGAGCCTCTCGGCCACCTTGAGCAGCACGGCCGTGCCGCTCGCGTTGTCGTCGGCGCCGGGATGGATCTTCCCGTTGATCTCCCCGAGGTGATCGTAGTGCGCCCCGAGGACGACCGCCTCGTCGGAGGAGCCGCGAATCACCCCGAGCACGTTTCTCACCATCACCCCGGCGTGGGCGTCAAACTCCTGGATCTGCACCTCGATCCCCGCCTTCTTCAGCTGGGCCTCGATGTAGTCCGCCGCCTTCTTCTCCCCCTCGCTTCCTGCCTCGCGCCCTTTGAGCTCGGGGCTCGCCAGGAACCGCACGTGCTCCTCGAGCGTCGCCGCGGCCTTCGGGGCCGCCGGGGCCTGTCCCGGCTTCTTCGGCGCGGCGATCTTCCCGTCCATCTGGGCGAGGAGCACCTCGACCGCCTTCTCGAGCTGCGCGTCGCGGCCCGCGTAGAGATCCTCGTGCGTCTCCGGGACCCGGAAGTCGGGCGGAACGCCCCAGCCTTCCATGTTCCGGCCGTCGTTCGTGAACCACCCCTGGATCGAAACGGTGATCTTCGATCCGTCCTGCATCGTCCAGTCGCTTCCGCCAATGACGCCGCCCGCGGTGGGCATCCCCACGAGGTAGCCGATCCCGAGGTGGCGGAACGTGAAGGGCAGGATCTCCTTGTCGCTCCGGGAGATCGAGTTCTGGAGCATGATGACGGGCTTGTCCCAGGTCTTCCCCGCGGCGCGGCCGCCCTGCTGCCCCTGGCCGTACTTGTCGACCACGGTCGACCCGTTCCGGTTGCGCATGCTGCAGGCCGGAACCTGGTTGAGCCGCTCGGGCGCGCTCGAATCCAAAAGGGCGCACACGGGCCGGTGGGCGAGCCCGCCCACGCCGTCGCGCTCGTCGAGCACGAGGCCCTCCGCCCCCGCGCTCTCCCCTTCAAGCGCGGTCTTCAGCCGCTGGACCTCGGGGGCCATCATCATCTTGATATGGTGGTACGCCAGGCGACCCGCGCTTTTCTCCTTCACGACCGCCTTGCGCCGCGCGATGGTGTTCTCGTACTTGAGATCGCGGAGCGCGGTGCGGTCGATGCCTTTCACGATCAGCATCCGCAACTCGCCGCTCTTGTTCCTGATCTCCAGGTTGACCTCGCCGATGCTCTCGCGCGTCAGCCAGCGATCAAGGTCCCAGTCGGATCCGGTCTCCTTCCCGTTCCCCACGATCCTCTCCCCCACGAGGATCCCCGCCTTCGCGGCCGGCCCGCCCGGCTCGACCTGCTTGACGACCAGGTGTCCCTCGGGTTCGCGCGCGACCTCCATCGCCAGATTCCCCGTCACGACGGAATTCTTCACCGGCGCGGGCGTGAGGTGGATGTGCGACGAGTGGAGCTCTTTGATCATGTCGTTGATGAGCTCGTAGAGCTCGGCCTTCGTCTGGCACGCGGCCGCGTGCGGCTCGTACTTCTGGCGCAGCGCGGGCATGTCGACGCCGTGGAAGAACGGGTCGTAGTAATTGCCGACGTAGCTCCCGTAGACCTGGGAGAAGACGCCGAGCATCTCCTCGAGCCGGGTCGTCGGGCGGGTGACCGACGCCTTGACCGCGAGTACCTCGGGGCTTTTCGCGTCGAGGATCAGGATCGTCTCCGCATCCTTCTGGCCCCTCCCGTCGGCTTCGCCCACGACCATCGAGGAATCGGGCGCCCAGCTCAGCGTCGAGATCCCCTGGCCGAGCGTCCGGAGATCGGTGCCGTCGATCTTGACCGTCTGGAGCGTCGAGCGGTTCTGACCCTGCCGCGCCACGAAGGCAAGGCGTTCGCCGTCGGGAGCCCACGCGAGATCGCGCTTGTAGGATCCTCCCGCCTCGAAGCGCCGTTTCTCCTGGCCGAGAGGTGAGGCGAGGACGATCTCCGTCTTTTGTCCTTTCGTGGACAGGTAGGCCATCGTCGATCCGTCGGGCGAGGTGCAACCGGCGTATTCATCGGCGTCCTTGGAGGCCGCGATGGGTCGCTGGGCACCGTCGATCAGCCAAAGGTCGGAGCCTTCCTCCTCCTGGCGCGTCACCAGGAAGTGGCCGTTCGGCGTCATCCGCGGCCGCCGCCACGGACCCTCCTCCTTGGAAACCTTGTACCGGTCGCGCTTCGCGAAATCGTAGACGTACACGTGCACGGGCATCGCGGGCGGACCCGAGCAGTAGACGATCATCCTCCCGTCGGACGACCAGCTCGGGTCGCGATCCTCGTCCGGTCCGTGCGTCAGCGCGGTCGCCTCGCCTCCGTCCGGCGACATCGTCCAGAGATTCCCGCGGCAGACGAACGCGATCCTCTTGCCGTCCGGGGACCACGACGGAGAGCGGAACCCCGATGTGAACTTCCTGTCGACCGGCGGATCGGGGTACCGATAGTCCGTGGTGATCGACAGCTTCTCCGGCTTCGGATGGCGGAGGTCGATCGAATAGAGCTCGAAGTCGTACTCGTAGACGAGCGTGTCCGTCTTCGCGCACGTCGACGGCCACGTCACCTGGTCGCCCCGGTGACCTGTCACCTGGATGAGCGCGCCCCCGTTGACCGCGGTCTTCCAGACATTGCGGAACCCCGACGACTGGACGCCGTTCGCCTCGTGCGCGAAGTAGACCGTCGTCCCTTTGAACGTCGGGTGGCGCGTGTCCTCCAGGCCCGAGGCGATCTCGACCGGCAGGCCCGAGCCGTCCGGCGCGATGAGAAAGATGTTGTGTTCACCGTCGCCATAGCCCGACGAATAGCGGTCGTACGCGATCCACTTCCCGTCGGGCGACCACGCGGGATTCTCGCCCCGGAAGCGCGTGATCCGCGTCGCCGTGCCCCCCGTCGCGGGCATCCTCCAGAGATCCCAGACGTTGCTGTTCAAGGGGAGGTCGAGGTTCGAGTCGCGGTTCGACTGGAAGGCGATCCACTTGCCGTCGGGCGACCATGCCGGTGAGTCGTCGTCGGCCGAGTGGTATGTCAGTGGAGTGGCCGTCTTGGTCGCGAGGTCGAGAACGTAGAGGTCGCGGTTCCCCGCCTTGTCGCTCGAGAAAGCGATCTTCGTGCCGTCGGGCGACCACGCGGGTCTCTCCTCGTCGGCGGGGTCGTCGGTGAGCCTCTCCGCCCTACCGCCTCCAACGGGACAGACCCAGATGTCTCCGTGCCAATCGAACGCGATGAGTTTCCCGTCCGGGGAGAGGGCGGGATGCTTCATGCCCCGGATGGCAGAATCGCCGGTTCCGGTGCCCAGGAGCGCGAGCGCGAGGAGCGCGGCAAGGCCCTTCATCAAATCGGTCCCCCAGCTGGCGGCTTCACCCCATTATACGGAATCGACACCGGGGCGGCGGGGTATAATCCGGCGCATGGCGCTCCCCCGCGACCGCGTGGTGCTCGTCACCGGCGCCTCGAGCGGGATCGGGCGGGCGACGGCCGAGGCGTTCGCCCGGGACGGCGCCCGCGTGGCCGCCTGCGCCCGGCGGGACATTTCCGGCCTCGACGCCTTCTGCCTTCGTTGCGACGTCCGCCGCCCCGGGGAGGTCCGGTCGGCGATCGACGCGGTCGTCGCGAAGTTCGGCGCGCTCCACGTCCTCGTGAACAACGCGGGCTTCGGGGTCTACACGTCGATCGAAGAGATGACGGAGGCCGACCTCGATGACCTCTTCCGAACGAACGTCTACGGGCCGGTCTACGCGGTCCAGGCGGCGCTGCCCCACCTCCGGAAGACGCGCGGGCAGGTCGTCAACGTGTCGAGTTCGCTCGCGCGGGCCACGACGCCCTACTCGGTGGGCTACTGCATGACGAAGCACGCGCTCCACTCGTTCAGCGTGGGGCTCCGGATGGAAGTCAAAGGGGACGGCGTGGGGGTGATCGAGGTCGGCCCCGGGCTGACGGCAACCGATTTCCAGAAGGCGGCGAAGCGGACGGGGACGGCCAAGCCACTCGTCGCGGAGAGCGGCCGCGGCTGGTCCCCCGAAAAGGTCGCGCACGCGATCCTCAAGGCCTCGAAACGGGGCACCCGCGAGGTGTGGCTGACGTGGGACGGCCGCGCCTTTGCGTTCGCCCAGCGGAACCTCCCCCGCCTCACCGAGTGGGGCTTGATGCGCTGGGCGCGCAAGTTGAATCCGTGATCTACTTCTTCTCGATCGCAACCGTCGAGACCTGGCCGGTCTTGAGGTCGACGACACGGATCGCGTGGTTGTTCTGGTCGGCGACGAAGAGCTTGTCGCCCACCGCCCACAGCCCGCTCGGCTCGTAGAAGCGCGCCTTCGCCCCGTCGTCGGTCCCGCGTTTGCCGTCGCCTACCAGCGTCTTCACCGTGCGCGAGGCGGCATCCGCCACCTTGATCTTGTGATTGTACGAGTCCGCGACGTACACCTTTCCGCCCGCCGCGTGGACGCCGATGCAATGCTGCAGCCGCACGGCGTCTCCCACGCCGTCCTTGTCGCCGAAGTCAAAGAGGCCCTCCCCCACGATCGTCCGAACCTTGCCCGCCGGGTCGAGATCGACCTCGCGCAGCCCGCTCACCTCGCTGTCGGCCACGTAAATCTTGCCGCCCTGGATCGACAGCCCGCTCGGCTGGGCGAACTGGGCCGCGCCGTGCACGCCGTCCTTGATGTTCTCGACACCACTCCCGCTGAACGGCCCCAGGCCGCCCCTCTTGAGATCCATGATCCAGATCTGGTGGTTGCCCGCCATCGCGATGTACAGGCGGTCGCCGTCGAGGGCCAGATCCCACGGCGAGTTCAAGCCCGTCTTGAGCCCCTCGCCGCCCGTCCTGACGTTCCAGGTCTGCTTCCCGGTCCCGGCGATCGTCTTGACCTTCCTCGCCTTGAGATCGACCTCGCGGATGCAGTGATTCTCCGTGTCCGCGACCCACAGCGTCTCCCCCCGGAGCGCCAGCCCCTGCGGCATGAAGAACCGCGCCTCCGCGAAGTCGCCGTCCTTCAACCCCTCCTCCGTCCCCCCGATCACCTCGAGGACCTTCCCGCCGTGCCCGGTCACGAGGACGCGGTTGTGCCCCGTGTCCGAGATATAGAGCCGGTCGGCCGTCGCGACGATCTTCCCGGGGTAGAGAACCGGCGCGTCCTTCATCTTCGCCCGCTCGAGGCTCCACGTCAGAGGCGTCCGGTTGATCTTCGCGTCGAAATCCTTGATGACTTTCGCGATCGACGCGTCGAGCACCTCGTACTGACCCTCGCCGCCCGTCTTCCCCACGATCGTCCCTTCGGGGTTGATGACCACGAAGTGCGGCCAGCCCTTCGCGTCGAACGCATTAAAGAGCTTGAACTCCGCGTCGTTCACGACCGGGTGCTCGATCCCGTGCCGCAGGATCGCGTTCCGGATGTTCTCCGTATCCTTCTCGTTCTTGAATTTCGCGGAGTGGACGCCGATCACGACCAGTTCCTTCGCGTACTTCCGCTCGAGGCGCTTGAGGTCCGGAAAGACGTGCATGCAGTTGATGCAGCAGAAGGTCCAGAAGTCAAGGAGGACGACCTTCCCCTTGAGGTCGGCCATCTTGATCGCCTTCCCGTCGGTGTTGAACCAGGCGATGCCGCCATCGAGCTCCGGCGCCTTCGCCTGAGGCGCCGCGAGCGCCGCCAACAACGCGATCGTCCCCGTGATCATCATGGGTCGTTCTCCGGGATGATTTTCTACTAATACAACGACGGAGCGGGCCGGATGAATTTCCCGAATCCGGGATCAGGCCTTTTTGAAGAGCACGCTGATGGCGGCCGAGAGCTGGCAGACGCGGAAGCCGTAGGTGTTCACAACCGCCGTCTGCTCCTTTGCGAACGCGCGGTCCCACGGATTCGCGATGAGCACGGCCACCACCTTCGGGCACCGCCGCTGAAGCTCCTCGAGCAGCTTCCGCTGGCCCGCGAAGCGGTGCGCATCGAAGCACATGAAGGCCACGATCTCCAGGCCGGCCGCCCAGTCGAGCGTCAGGCCCAGCATCTCCCCGTCCGGCTGGATCGGGATCTCGAGCACCTCGACCGTCGATGAATTCGACTGGATCCATCCCTGGATCAGGCTCGCCGCGCCGCGCAACTCCTCGTCGATCACGATCCGGTCGGCCACGTCCCACAGGCGGGGAACGAGCATCCCGACCCGGCGGCCGTAGTCGATCGGGAGCAGCTTCTGGGGATCGCGGTCGATCTTCACCGCCCCGCCCGCCACGATGCCGGCCAGCCCGGCGGCCGCCTCGACCTCCTCCGGATCGTCCACGGAGAGCGATTGCCTCGCCGGCTTCCTCCCGAGCTGCGCCTGGAGCCGCATCTGGGTCTTCTCGAACAAGCTCTTGGGGACCCGGCCCCCGTCGACGGCGACCTTGAGGCCCCGCCCCGCCCGCTTCGCGCTCTCGTAGTCGTGCGCCAGGACGCAGAGATCGTTGCCCGCCTGGAGCGCGCGCACCACGGCCTCCTCCACCGACATCGTGGAGAGCACCGACGGCGACGTCAGGTCCTCCGTGACCGCCACCCCGTTGAAGCCCAGGTCCCGGCGCAGCAGGTCGGTCACGACCTTCGACGAGAACATCGCCGGCTGGTCCGGGTCGAGCGCCGGGTAGACCGCGTTCGCTGTCATCACGAGCGCCAGGCCGCCCGCGATCGCGACCTTGAAGGGGGCCAGGTCGCGCTCGAGGATCGTTTCGCGCGGGGTGGCGATCACGGGCGACTGGTTCGGCTTGCCGACGGCGTCGCCCTTTCCCGGGAACGTCCGCGCGGTGGCAAAGACGCCCGCTTCGCGAAAGCCGCGAATCATCTCGGCCCCCATGTTCCCCACCAGCGCCGGGTCGGAGCCAAAGGAGCGCAGAAGCAGCTCGGGGCGCAGGTCGTCGGACTCGAGGTCGAGCACCGGCGCGAAGTTGAGGTCGATCCCCATGCCCGCCAGCTCGCGCCCCATCGCGCGCCCCACCTCGTAGGCCAGCGCCGGCGTCGCCGTCTTCCCCAGCGCCAGGTTCCCCGGAAAGAAGGTGACGCCCCTCGTGAACCGGTAGACGCGGCCGCCCTCGTGGTCGACGGCGACGAGGAGCCGGTATCCCAGTTCCTGCTCCAGGTTGGCGATCAACGCGCGGACCTGGTCGGTCGATTCGATGTTCCGGCGCTGCAGGTAGACGCCCGCCGCGTTGGTGTCGCGGAGCGTCCGGACCATCTCCTCGGTCACCTCGATGCCGTAAATGCCGATGAGAAGCGGCTGGGGGACGCGCTCGGCCACCGGACCTCCCTGAAGCGAAGGTGGAGTATAGGGGAATTCCCCGGGTCGCCAACACTTTCCCACGGCGGCCGATCCGCTATACTTTTGCCATGACCAATACGATCCAGCCGCTCCTCTCCGCCGAGCTCGCGCGCCTCCGCGACGCCGGACTCTACAAGGACGAGCGCGTGCTCCTGGGCGCGCAGGGTCCGCGCATCCGAGTGGCCCAGGGCGAGGTCCTCAACTTCTGCGCGAACAACTATCTCGGACTCTCGTCGCACCCCGGGATTCTCAAGGCCGCGCACGAGGCGCTCGACCGGTGGGGCTACGGCCTCTCGTCGGTCCGCTTCATCTGCGGAACGCAGGATCTCCACAAGCAGCTCGAAGGCGCCATCTCGCGGTTCATCGGCATGGACGACGCGATCCTCTACACCAGCTGCTTCGACGCGAACGGCGGGCTTTTCGAGACCCTGCTCGGCGAGGAGGACGCGATCATCTCCGACGCGCTCAACCACGCGTCGATCATCGACGGCATCCGCCTTTGCAAGGCGGAGCGTCACCGCTACGCGTCGGGCGACATGAAGGAACTCGAGGAGTGCCTCCAGAAGACGCAGGGGAAGCGCCTGCGGATGGTCGCAACTGACGGCGTTTTCTCGATGGACGGGACGATCGCCAACCTGCCGGCGATCTGCGAGCTCGCGGATCGCCACAAGGCCCTCGTCATGGTCGACGACTCGCACGCCACGGGGTTCGTCGGGAAGACGGGCCGCGGAACGGCGGAGCACCACGGCGTACAGGGGAGGATCGACGTCATGACGTCGACGCTCGGCAAAGCGCTGGGGGGAGCGGCGGGGGGATTCACGACGGGCCGGAAGGAGATCATCGAGATCCTCCGCCAGCGGTCGCGTCCGTACCTCTTCTCGAACACGCTCCCACCGGTCATCTGCGGCGCGGCGCTCAAGGCTTTCGAGCTCCTGGCCGGGACGACCGAACTGCGCGACCGCCTCGAGGCGAACACGCGACACTTCCGCGACGAGATGACCCGACGCGGGTTCGCGATCAAGCCGGGCGTCCACCCGATCTGCCCGATCCTGCTCCACGAGGAAAAGCTCGCGATCGACTTCGCCCGCGAACTCCTTGCCGAGGGGGTCTACGTCATCGGGTTTGTCTTCCCCGTCGTGCCCAAGGGTCAGGCGCGCATCCGGGTGCAGGTCTCGGCCGCGCACGAGCGGGCGGACCTGGATCGAGCGATCGCGGCGTTCGAGAAGGTCGGCCGGAAACTCGGGGTGATCCAGCCGTAGTGCGGCCTACTTCACTCCGGGTTTCGAAATAGAGAACGGCGCCTCCCGCGGGTGCAGGAGGCGCCGCCCGGGGTGACTTCGGGCTACTCCTTGTCCTCGCCGCGCTTCCGGTTCTCCCCACCCTCGCGGTCGCGACGCTGCGGACCCTCCGGATTCGGACGGGGCGGCCCGGGAGGCTGGACCCGGAATTCATTGGGACGCTCGCCGCCGCCCTTGAGCCGCTCGACCTCGTGGGTCAGGCGCTCGACCTGCTCGGACAGCCGGCGGATTTGCTCTTCGATTCCGCCTCCCCGCGGGTTGCCGGGACCCGGCTCGCCGGGACGTCCGGGCATGCGCTCGAAATCGCGGCGCGGCGGCTCGGGGGGCCGGGGCGGCTCACCGCCCGGACGGCGCTCCTCGCCGGGACGGCGCTCGCGGTCCGGCTCCGGAGGACGCCGCTCGGCGCCCGGCCGCCGTTCGGGCTCGCCGCGCGGACGCATCTCCTCCAGCTTCCGCCGGAACTCGTTTTCGATCCGCGCGCGCTCCTCGGCGAACTTCTTGTCGAGCTCCTGCATCTGGCGTTCGTGGTCGCGCCGGAGTTCCTGCATCTTGCGTTCGACGTCATCCTGCGCCGCGGCGAAGCCGGCCGCGGACACCAGGAACACCAGGGTCAGCATGATCTTCATTCGCAATCCTCCAAGGTCCGCCCTGCACAACGGGCGTTGCGACGATTTATTGTAGCCGGATGAGCGGAATGCTCGACGTGTCCTCGTCGACGTGCCGGTCGTTCACCGCGCGGATGAACGGGCCGAGCTCGAGACCCATGAAGTCGCGCTGCTTCACCGAGGCGAGCCGCTGGATCGCCTCGCGGCCGAGACGCCGCGCCCCTTCCAGCTGCTCCATGTGGCGTTTCAGATTCGCCGCCGCCACCTGGATGATCCCCTGGAGGAACTGCGCCTCGACCCCCTCGTGCCCGGTCAGGTGCCACAAGCCCTCGAGCTCCTCGTGACACTCCCACCAGTAGGCAAAGTTGTAGAGGTCGATCCCGTGCACGTAGACCTCGTTCTCCCGCCATTGCCCGGGGGCCATTCGCGGCGGCGGGACCTCGGGGATGCCGTAGGCGTGTCCCTTCGGGTCCCGTCGCGGATGCGGATTGAGTCCCGGGATGAATCGGTACGGCGGAAACGGCCGCTTCGAGTAACGGGGCCACGCGGGGTCGGCAGCGGCCGGCTCGACAAGCGCCATCGGCGCATGATACACTGCGGGCGCGCGATGGCGGACGTATTGACGATCACCCAGCCCTGCGCCCTCGACCTCGAGTGCCCCGAGGGAGTCGCACGTCCCACCGAGTGCTCCCTCGAGCTCGCCCGCTATCTCTTCTCCGTCCGCGGAAAATCCGTGCTCGATCTCGGCTGCGGGACGGGGCTCTTCGCGATCGCCGCTTCCAAGCTCGGGGCCCGGGAGGTGTGGGCCACCGACGTCTCCCCGGCCGCGGTCGAGTGCACGCGGAGGAACGCCCAAAGAAACCACGCAGCCTTGACCGCCAAGGCGGGCGACCTTTTCGATCCCGTCCGCGGACAGCTGTTCGACCTCATCGCCACGAGCCCCCCCCAGCTTCCCGCGCCGCCCGGCGCGCGCGGGCCCGCCTTCGCCGGTCCCGACGGCCTCCAATTGTTCGACACGATCCTCCTCCAGGCGCTCAAGTATCTCGAGGAGGGCGGCCAGGTCCTCACGCACCTTTCATCCCTCGCCGACACGAAACGCTTCGAGGGTCTGCTGTCCGAGAGTTTCCGCTTCCGCGCCCTCCCGAGGAGCCGCCGCGAGTTCACCCGCGAGGACTATGACGGACTCCACGCGGGTCTCTTCGACTTCCTCCTGGAGCGGCGAAGGAAGGGGCTGGCCGAATTCGAGGAGGAGGGAGGGAAGTTCTTCCACTGGGTCCGGTTCTACATGGCGATCCGACGATGAAGTGGCTGATCGTCAATGCCGACGATTTCGGCATCAGCAGCAGGAGAAACGCCGGGATCATCGAGGCCCACGTCACGGGCGTCGTGACGTCGGCGTCCCTCATGGCGTACGCCCCGGCCTTCCGCGAGGCGGTAAAGTACGCGAAGGCCTGCCCCAAGCTCGATATCGGCATCCACTTGAACCTGAGCGACGGCGAGCCCCTGGTTCTCGGTCATAAGACGCTCGTCGGCCCTGACGGAAACTTCTGGGGGAAGCAGGAGGCGCGCCGTCGGGCGAAAGAGGGATTGATGAACCTCGGCGAGGTCGAACGCGAGACGGACGCCCAGATCGACGTCCTCCAGCAGGCCGGCCTCAAGGTCACCCACCTCGACGGGCACCAGCACATCCACATTTTCGGTTCGCTGCCCGACCCGATCTCGCGCGCCGCTTCCAAGCGCGGCATCCGCCACTTCCGCTGCCCCGCCGACAAGATCCGCCCGCCCGTCGAGATCTCCCCCGACAAGATGACGCGACTCGAGGAATACCGGACGGCCGCCCACCGGGCCACCGAGGTCTACGCAGGGATGAAGATGCGCTGCACGGAGCACTTCGT
This sequence comes from Planctomycetota bacterium, assembly GCA_041482015.1. GTDB lineage: Bacteria > Planctomycetota > MHYJ01 > MHYJ01 > JACPRB01 > JACQFK01. Next base: position 69,506 of record JBGPCZ010000003.1, read on the forward strand.
GGGGATCGGCCTCTCGGGGTATCTCTCGCTCGAGAACCTGCTCACCGCGATCAAGCAGCTCCCCGAGGGGCTCACGGAAATCATGACCCACCCGGGATACCCGGACACCCCGGGCGGTTTCTCGGGACCCGATCGCGAAATCGAGCTCCGGGCGCTCACCGACCCGCGCGTGAAAACCCTGCTGAAACAGGAGAAGATCGAGCTCACGCACTACGGCAAATTGTAACGGGACTCTTTTCTTGTTGTTGTTGCCGCTGATCTTGGGCTTGGCTACAATTTGTCCGCTCAACCTGACGTGAGGAGAATTCCCATCATGAAACGAGTGCTGACCCTCAGCTTGCTGGCGCTCGTCGCCGCCTGCGACAAGAAGCCGCCCGCCCCGGTCGCCACCCCGGGCGGATCTTCGACGACTCCCGCCGCCGAGGCCGCGACCGCCCCGCCCAAGGGCGAGGTCACGTACTACTTCGGCGGCAATCCCGCCCTGACCAACATCACCTTTGAGTCCAAGACCGAGGTCACGAACATCCTCGGAACCACCAACCAGGCCACCGGGAGTGCCACCATCGATTTTGATGCGGCCAAGGGAAGCTGCAAGCTGGTCGTTCCCGTCGAGACGCTCAATTCCGGCATGCCCGATCGCGACCGGTCGATGCTCTCGAAAGCCTGGCTCAACGCCAAGGAATTCCCCACGATCGAGTTCGAGTCCACCAAGGCCACGTTCACGGCCCCATCCTCCTGGGCGCTCGAGGGGAAGTTCACGTGCCACGGCGTGACGAAGGAGATCACTCTCAAGGCCCAGGTGAAGCGGCTTTCCGATCCCAAGGGGCCCCTGATCAAGGTCAAGACCAGCTTCCCCGTTGCGCTCGCCGACCACAACATCACGATCGACAAGACCGCGATCGCCACGGTCGACAAGGTGTGGAACGTCTCCATCGACATCGTCGGCTCGACCGTCAAGCCCGCGGGAGTCGCCGACATTCCGGCCAGACCCGACGCACCCAAGGTCGTCCGCGTGAAGCCCGTCTCCGACGAGGGCATCGAGGGGGCCAAGTACAAGTTCGGCAAGAAGCCTCAGCTCTCGACGATCTCCGCCGTCTCCGAGACCGAGATCGAGACCATCACCGCCCAGACGAGCGCGGCCGCGGGGGTCCTCGGGTTCGACAAGGCGAAGGGGACCGGCAAGGTGCGCCTGCGCGTGCCGGTCGACCATATGAAGACCGGCATCGATCTCCGCGACGAGCACATGAGAGGCCCGATGTGGCTCGACTCGAAGGCCAACCCCGACATCCTCTTCGAATCGACGAAGGCGACCAAGAAGGAGGGAAACCTCTGGTCGATCGAGGGCACCTTCACGATGCACGGCGTCACCAAGCCGATCACGGTGGACGTCAGGATGCGCGAGATCCCCGTCGAGAGGATCCAGGAGGCCCATTGGGGCGAGCAGCCGGGCCTCGGGTTCGACACGACGTTCACGGTGAAGCTCTCCGACTACGGGGTCAAGATCCCCGACGCCGGCAAGGCGAAGGTCCAGGACGAGTGGAAGGTGACGATCAGCCTGGTGGCGCTCCTCGAGGAATAGATGCGGCTTCTCGCCAAGCTGGCCTGGATCTCGTCGCTCGTCGTGGCGGCCGCAACGTACCCCGTCGTCGCCATCCTCGCGGCCGGAGCCACCGACGCCTACATCATCGCCGCCAAGAGCCCGGAATTGGTCAAGTTCAACGAGGACTCGTTCGACGCGCGCGAACCCAAGGAGACCGACGTCGCCTATCGCAAGCGCGTGATGGAGATCTACGGGAACCCGATCGACTACACGACGCCCGTGGTGTTCGTCACCAAGGAGAAGTTCATTCGTCCCCCAAAGGCACCCGAGCTCATCCTGCTCCCCGTGGACAAGCAGAAGGGCGAGAACCCGCTCCAGGTGAAAAGCCTCTACTTCTTCGCGAAATACGTCGCGATGGGATCCGGCGCCTCGTTCGCCGTATTCCTCGCCCTCTTTTTCTTCCTCCGCAAGCCCGAGGCGAAACCCGCCCCCGTGCCGTGACTCCAGCCTTTTTCCGCCGCGCCGCGCTCGTCGTGGCGATCGCCCTCCTCGCCGTCATCGTCGGCATGAATCTCTCCAGCCTCGGCGCCATCCTGGCGCGGGTGGAGCCGCACCGCACCCTGCGGCTCGCCGTCGCTGCGTCAAGCCTCTCCCTGGGCGCGGTCTTCGCCGGCCTTCTCATTCGCGACTTCCGGGGGCGCAGCCTGCCCCTCTCGATCTCCCTCAAGCCCGCGTGGCTCGTCTTCGGCTTCCACCTCGTGGACTTTTATTACTTCACGATGAAGACCCTGTTCCTCGTGACGGGTCTGCTCGCCGGGGCGATGGGAGTCGCGGGTGTTGTGCTCCTCGCCTTCGCGCTCCGCCGGAGGGCCGCCGCGTGAAGAAGGTGTTCTACGTCGGAATCGCCGTCCTCGTGTACCTCGTCGCCGCGCTCGGACTTTACGGCTGCTTCCGGTTCCATAGCATGCACGTCGGCATCCTGACGGCGCTCAGCCTTCTCGGCATCCTCCCGTTCACCCTCACCGCGGTACGAAGCATGCGCGGCCTCCCCGTGGACGATCGGCTGATCACGATATGGGCCTGGCTATCGATGGGAATAGGCATCCTGTTTCGCGCCGTGGAGAACAAAGGCACGGTGGAACTGATCCTGGCGATCAGTTTCCTTGGGATCAGCATCGGCTCTCTTATCCAGTTCATCAGGAACCCGAAGCCTCCAGCCCCCGGGCCGGACAAGAACGGGCCGTTGATTCAAGCCGAACTTCAGTCCAAGGGCCATTCGGAATCGATCGGCTGCGCCTTCGCGTTCGGCTTTCTCCTCCTCATGATGGCGCCCGTGTCGCAATTCTTCATCCGGCCCCGGTCGCTTTTCGTGTTGGCGTCGCTCGCCGCCGTCGGGCTCACGCTGATGCTCGGAGGCGCTCTTTTCGGCCGGAAGAAGCCCTCGTGAAGAGATTTCTCCTGGGTCTGATCCTCTCCGGGTGCGCGACGGCCGCCCCCACATCCTGGAAGACCGAACCCTCGCCCAGCCTTGACGACCGTTTCTTCCCCGCCCGCTCCGCGTGGCGCGGCGGCGACGCCGTCTACAGCGTGCCTCTCTCGAACGAGCGGATTCTCTGGCTCTTCGGCGACAGCTTCATCGCGAAACCGGGCGTCACGGTTCGAGAAGGATCGAAGATGGTCCGGAACAGCCTCGCGATCGAGACGGTCGGCGGCCCCCTCGATTTCTTCTGGCGCACCGAGAAGGACCAGCCGGCCGACGCGCTGAAATGCCCGGTGGATGGCCACTTCCTCTGGCCGCTCAGCGGTCTCCGCGCGGGGCCGCGCCTGCACCTCTTCCTCCTCGAGATGCAGAACAAGGGCGAGGGAGCCTTTGGATTCGCCACCGTTCGGAACCTCCTGGCCTCCGTGGAGAATCCCGACGATTCGGCCGATCGCTGGAAGATCGACTACTCGCCGATCCCAGCCTCCACCGCCACGATGGACTTCGGCGCCGCCAGCGTCGTGACCGGGGACCATGCGTACGTTTACGGAAACCGGCACCGGTTGCCCCGTCACGCCGAGACGATCGTCGCCCGCGCTCCGAAGGAATCGATCGGCGACTTCACCTTGTGGCGCTTCTGGAACGGCAGGGACTGGGTGAAGGAGGTCGGTGAGGCCGGCCGCATCTTCGACGCCCAGGCGACCGAGATGTCAGTCTCGTATCTCGCCTCGACGCGAGCGTTTGTCGCCGTCACCTCGGGAGGATTCCTTTCACCCAACCTCCTCGTGAGCGAGGCGCCCCGCCCTGAAGGTCCGTGGAGCGCGCCCGTCACAGTTTTCACCTGTCCCGAGGTCGGATGGAAGAAAGACTACTTCTGCTACGCCGGGAAGGCCCATCCCGAACTCGACCCGACGGGTCACTCCCTCGTCATCAGCTACGCCTGCAACTCGTTCTCGTTCGCCGACGCCGTCCAAGACCTCCGTATCTACCGCCCGCGCTTCGTGGTCGCGCGGCTGGAGTGAATCGCTCCAACGGAACCGCGCCGTGGTGTCGTACAATCATTACCGCAATTCACGAGCTGGGGAGGAACCGTCATGCGCTGGATCGCCCTGTCGATTCTCGTCGCGTTCGCCGCGCCGGCGCCCGCGAAAACAATCGCCATCCAGGACGCGACCGTCGTCGTCGCGCCGCTCATCACGTTGGAGAAGGCGACGATCGTCATCCGCGACGGCCTGGTCGTCGACGTCGCGCCCGACGCCGCGATCCCGCCCGACGCGGAGGTGATCGACGGGAAGGGGCTCACGGTCTACCCCGGCTTCATCGACGGCCGTTCGACGCTCGGCCTCCCCGCCGACACGAAGCGCTCGATCGAGGCCCAGAGAGTCGCCGAGGGGGAAAAGCCGGACTTCACAAAGGAGGCGCCTCCCTTCATGGAGCAGGCCAACCGGAAGGGGATCCGCCCGGAGTTCGACACGGTCTCCGCGCTCAATATCGGTGAGGCCGAGGTGAAGAAGGCCCATGCCGGCGGATTCACGGTCGCGGTCGTTGCGCCGGCCGAGGAACTCCTTTCGGGCCGTCCCGCGATCGTCACGCTCTCGGCCGCCCCTAGGCGGAACGCCCTTTTGAACGGCGCCCCGATGATGCTCGGCTCCTTTCACACCTATGGTGACGGTTATCCCGGCACCACGATGGGCGTCATGGCCCATCTCCGCCAGCTCTTCATGGACGCCCAGCATGTCCGGCGCGTCCACGAGGCCTTCAAGCCCGGCGATCCCCGCCCCGCCGTCGACCCGGCGATCGAGGCGCTCCAACCGGTGCTGCGCGGCGAGATCCCGCTCTTCATGGAGGCGAACACCGACCGCGAAATCCTGCGCGCAATCCGCCTCGCTTCGGAATTCGGCATCAAGCTGGGCATCACGGGCGGAGCCGAGGCCTGGCGCGTGGCGGACGAACTTCACAAAAGAAACATCCCCGTCGTCGTCAGCCTCAAGCTCCCCAAGGAGCCCAGGAAGAAGGACGCGGAGGCGGACGACGAGCCCGAGAAGCTCCGGAAGGAGCATGAGCGCCTCCGGTTCGAGGAGATCGACAACGCCCTGCGCCTCCATGAGGCGAAAGTCCGGTTTTGCTTCTCCACGCAGGGGCTCGCGTCACCGGCCGACTCCCTCCCAGCCCTCCAGGCGCGCATCGAGCACGGCCTCCCCCCCGACGCCGCCGTGGCGGCGCTCACCACGTCGGCCTCCAGGATCCTGGGGATCCAGGCCACGCACGGAACCATTGCGAAGGGCAAGGCCGCGACCCTCACCGTCCTCACCGCGTCCCTCGCCGACAAGAAGGCGCGCGTCAAGTTCGTCATCGCGGACGGCCGAAAGTTCGACCTCGAGGTCAAACCGCCCACGGACGAAAAGAAGCCCGGTGAGAAGCCGGCCGCGAAGGCCGCGTTTCTCGCCGACCGTGACATCGAGACCGATGCCGACCGGCGGCCGCGGCTGAAGACGGGCGGCACCCTCCTTTTGAAGAACGCCACGATCCTCACGGGCGCCGACGTCGGCCGGGTTGCCGGCGCCGTCCTCATCAAGGACGGGAAGATCGCCGCGCTTGGCGAGAGCGTCGAGGCCGCGGAGGGCATCGAGACGATCGACGCGACCGGGCTCTGGATCATGCCCGGCATCATCGACTGCCATTCGCACATCGCGAACGAGGGGGGCCTGAACGAGGGCTCGCAATCGATCACCCCCGAGGTCCGCGTGCGGGACGTGCTCAACCCGCGTGACATCGCCGTTTACCGCGCGCTCGCCGGCGGGGTCACGTCGGCCAACGTCCTCCACGGAAGCGCGAATTCGATCGGCGGACAGAACGCCACGATCAAGCTCAAGTACGGCGAGCCGCCCGACGCCCTCCCCTTCCCCGGCGCGCCGCTCGGCGTCAAGTTCGCGCTCGGGGAGAACCCCAAGCAGTCCAATTTCAGCGGGAACCGGGGCAAACGGTTTCCCAACACCCGGCTCGGCGTCGAGGCGACGTTCCGCCGCGCGTTCACCGAGGCGCAGGAGTACGCGGAGGCAAAAAGGAGGAATCCGCTTCTCAGGCCCGACCTGCGCCTCGAGGCGTTGAACGGGATCCTCAGCGGCGACATCCTCGTCCATTGCCACTGCTACCGCACGGACGAGATCCTCATGATCCTCCAGGTCGCGAAGGATTTCGGCTTCAAGGTGAGGACGTTACAGCACGTCCTCGAGGGGTATCGCGTCGCGCCCGAAATCGCCGGGGCCGGCACGGGCGCGTCGACCTTCAGCGACTGGTGGTCCTACAAGGCCGAGGCGTTCGAGGCGATCCCCTACAACGCCGCGCTTCTGACCCGCGCCGGCGTGGTCGTCTCGATCAACTCCGACAGCGACGAACAGATCCGACATTTGAACGTCGAGGCGGCCAAGACGATCAAGTATGGCGGCCTTTCCGAAAAGGAGGCGCTCGCGACCGTCACGTCCAATCCCGCGCGCCAGCTCGCGATCGAGGCCCGCGCGGGCTCGATCGAAGTCGGGAAGGACGGCGATCTCGCGGTCTACAACGGCCATCCCCTCTCGCCCTACAGCCGCTGCGTCCTCACGGTCATCGACGGCGAGGTCCGGTTCGACCGGCGCGACGCGCCCAACCATTCGACGCGGGGGTTCAGGATCGAGGACCGCCTCCGGCGCGCTCCGGCGGCGCTCCCCAAGGGCGAGACGATCGCCATCGTCGACGCCGAGATCCACCCCGTCCTTTTGAATCCGTTCAAGGGGACGCTCGTCTTCTCACAGGGGAAGATCACGGCCATGGGACCCGGCGTCCGCCCGCCGAAAAACGCCGAGGTGATCGACGGCACGGGGCTTTCGGTCTATCCCGGCCTGATCGACGCCCACACGCACCTGGGCCTGGCCGAGATCGGCTCCGTGACGGGGATGCACGACGACGCGGAGATCGGGGGCGTCCAGCCGGACCTCCGGGCGCTGACGGCGGTCAATCCGCACAGCGATCTCATCCCGGTGACGCGGGCGAACGGGATCACGACGGTGCTGACCGCCCCGCACGGCGGGACCATCGCCGGCCAGAGCGCGGTGATCCACCTGGACGGCTTGGTCCCGAAGGAGATGGCCGTGAAGGAGATCTTCGCCCTCCACGTCACGTGGCCGATCCTCGATGGAAGCGAGGAGAAGAAGGCCGACGACGAGAAGAAGATGAAGGAGTTGCGCGAGCCGTTCGAAGCCGCGAAGCGCCACCGCGCGGGCGATCGCGACCTGAAGGTCGAAGCGATGCTTCCCTACCTGAAAGGCGAGCGCCCCGTGGTCATCGAGGCGAACCGGGCAAAGGAGATCCGCGAGGCGCTCAAGTTCGCGGAGGAGTTCGGACTGAAGCCCGTGATCTCCGGCGGCCGCGAGGCCTGGAAGGTCGCTCCCCTGCTCGCGGAGAAGAAGGTGCCGGTCATCATCGGGGCGGTGATGGAGATCCCCTATGAGCGCCATGATCCGTACGACGCGGTCTTCGCGAATCCCGCGCGCCTCGCGCAGGCGGGCGTCATCTTCGCGATCAGCTCGGCCGAATCGTTCGCGGGGAACCTCCGAAACACGCCGTACCATGCGGCCTGGGCGGCGGCGTACGGCCTCGACCGCGACGAGGCGCTCCGCTCGGTGACGCTCCGACCCGCGCAGATCCTGGGCGTTGCCGACCGCATCGGCGCGCTCGCCGTGGGGATGGACGCGGACCTCATCGTAACGACCGGCGACCCGCTCGAGGTGGTGACGGACGTGGTCTACGAGTTCATCGGGGGCCGCGCGGTTCCTCTCGATACCAAGCACACGCGAAGCTACGAGAAGTTCAAGGCACGGCCGAAGTAGCCCGCTCGATCAGCACGAGGTGCTCGCGCTTGGGCGGGCCCCCCGACCAGTTGGGCCGCGACTGGGAGGCGACGGCCGTCACGCGGGCGCCGAGCGCTGGCGCCATCTTTTCCACCAAGCTCCGGCCATTGACCTGCTGCCCGTCGCCGATCAGGATGAGAATCTTACCCGCCTTCGAGAGCGCGCCCAGGGCGTTCCGGATCGCCGCCTCCAGATCCCCGGGGTACTTCTCCGCGTCGCGCCGGGAGCCCATCTCGTGGGCCTCGGCGAACGCCGGATCCTCCCCGAAGATCGGGTAGCGCCGCGACTGGTGGCGCGCGTAGTCGTACACGCCCGCATAAGGGGGCGACGTGACGACAAGATCCACGGACCCCGGCTGGAGCGTCGCGGTCCGCGCATCCTCCCTTTTGAATTCCGGCTCGACGAAGGCCACCTTCCGCTTGTGGAGGTCGGAGCCGAGCTGGAGCAGCCCTTTCGTGAGCTCGGAGCAGCGGTCCCGAAACCAGCGGAACGCGGCGCCGCGCGGCTTGGGCCGGTGGTAGGCGTCCTGCTTCACGTCGCTGTCGCTGATCTGCTTCGACAGCTTCACCAGGATGGAGGAGAGAACGCAGGTCAGGGTCCTCCGGATGAACTCGTCACCCTCACGATCAATGAGTCCCTTTAGGGTGACGATCTCGCGGAGGGTATGCGGGTCGTACCAATCCCGCTCCGCCCGCGTCCACGGAGGCAACGGGGCCCCTTCCTCGATCTCCGAGAACGCCCGATTCCCGAGCCGGTGACCCTCCTGCTCGACGCGGCGGCTCTGCTCGGGGCGGAGGACCCGCGTCCGGGTCCACGCGATCTCGAGGGGGACCTTCGAGATGTCGAGCCCCACGAAGGCTCGCCCTGCGCGGACCGCCTCGACGGCCGTCGTCCCGGAACCCATGAAGGGATCCAGCACGCGACCGCCCGGGAATGCCTCGATCGCGCGACGCGCCGTCTCCGGGTGCATCCGCGCCGGGTACGCGTGGAAGCCGTGCGTAAACGGGAGCTTCGCCTCCGGATCGACCGCGAGGCAGTTCGCAAGCAGCTGGCCGAACGCGGGATCGCCCGAGACCTCGCACCGTCCCCCCGACTGGCCCAGGCTGCGCTTGCGTCCGGATGGCATGGAAAGTACCGTACGGGAATGCGATCGATCCGCCCGCTACTCCTCGTGCTGGCGGGCTGCATTCTACCGGAGGACCGGCCGCTCACAAGGTTTGAGTTCAGCGAACCGCACATGGCGACGCCGTGCGAGATCAAGCTCTACGCGGCGACCGCGCAGGAGGCCGAGCGGGCGAAGGCCGAGGCCTACGCGGAGATCGCGGCCATCGATCTCGCGATGAACGACTGGAACGCGGACAGCGAGATCAGCCGGCTGGGCGGCACGGTCGGCCGGGACGTGCCTGTCTCCGACCGGCTCTTCGAGGTTCTCGAAGCATCGATCGCCTACTCGGTTGTCTCCGAGGGCACGTTCGACATCACGGTCGGCCCGGTGGTCAAACTCTGGCGCACGGCCAAGGGAGAGCGAAAACTTCCCGCTTCCGGGGATCTCGCGAAGGCCCTCAAGGCCATCGGCTACCGCCACCTCCGGCTCGATCCCGTGAAGCGCACGGTGCGTCTCGAGGTGGCCGGGATGTCGCTCGACGTCGGATGGATCGCGAAGGGCTACGCGTGCGACCGGGCGCTCGCGATCCTCAAGCGCCGCGGAATCACGCGCGCGATGGTCAACACGGGAGGGGGCATGGCGCTCGGCGATCCTCCGCCCGGCGAAAAGGGGTGGAAGATCGGACTCGCCGACACCGAGGGCGTCCTCCTCCTTTCCAACTGCGGCGTCGCGACCTCGGGCGACTGGGAACGATTTGTCGACATCGACGGCAAACGTTACTCGCACGTGGTCGATCCGCACACCGGTATCGGCCTGACCAACCGCGCGCTCGTCACGGTCATCGCACCGACGGGAATCGCGGCGGACGCCCTCACGAAGTGCGTGATGGTTCCGGGCCCGGAGCGCGGCATGAAGCTCGCCGGGAGCCTCGCCGGCACCCACGCGTGGATGCGGTGGGAAGAGGGAGGGCGAGCGAAAATCGTCCAGACTCCCGGCTTCGCCGCCCTTCTCCGACGGGAGTAGGAGAGAATTCCTTCTCTGGGTCTCCCTGCCTCGGTGGTGTTCTTCTATCGGATCTTCCCGGGGAGCGGAACCGGCCGCACGGGATTGTCGCCGAGCTTCAGCTTCGCCATCCCGCCTTCGGGCGCAAGATCGAGATCGCTCTGGAGGAGTTCCTCGAAGTCGACGACCATCCCCGTGTACGCCGCCTCCCGCCCGAGGATCGCCGTCAGAGTCGACTCCGCCACGCGCTTCGACTCGTTGATCGGCTTCCCGTTCCGGATGCTGTTGATGAGGTCCGCGTGCTCCTGGATGTAGGCCTTCCCGATGTTCGGTTTCTCGGGGTGCTTCCAGAGGATCTTCCCATCGAGGTCCTTGATCACCGCGTTGTAGAGGTCCGCCTCTCCCTTCGTGCCCGTGAAGATCGCGCCAACGTAGTTCGCCACGTTTGCCATCTGGCGCGCCATGCTCATCACGTGCTTCCCGCCCTTGTACTCGTAGTCGACGGTGAAGTGGTCGTAGATGTTGCCGAAGACCTCCTCGACGCGGACCTGCCGGCCCCCGGTGGCAACCGCCTTGACCGGGTGGCCGCCCATGACCCAGTCGGTCGCGTCGATCGTGTGGATGTGCTGCTCGACGATGTGGTCGCCGGAAAGGTAGTCGAAGTAGATCCAGTTCCGCAGCTGCCACTCGACGGCGCTCTGCTCCTTTTGTCTTTCGCGATGCCAGAGCGTGCCCGTGTTGTAGTACGCGCGCCCCCCGAGAACATCGCCGATCATCCCGTCGTGGATCCGCTTGACCGTCTCCATGAAGCTGACCTGGTGGCGATACTGCGTCCCGGAGAGGACGCCCAGCTTCTTCTCCTCCGCCTTCTTCCCCACCTCAAGCACTTTGCGCACGCCGACCGGGTCGACCCCGACCGGCTTCTCCATGAACACGTGCTTCCCCGCGGCGACGGCGGCCTCGAAGTGCCAGGGGCGGAAGCCGGGGGGAGTCGCGAAGAGGACGAGGTCGACGCTCGTCTCGAGCACCTTCTTGTAGGCCTCGAGCCCGGTGAACGTGTTCTGCGGCGTCACCTTGAAGCCCGCGTGGGAGCCGAGCGACTTCTGCGCGCCGTTGAGCCGGTCCTGGAACATGTCTCCCATCGCGACGAGCTGCACGTTCTCGGCGGAGTTCAGGCAATTCTCCGCCGCGCCGGTGCCGCGCCCGCCGCAGCCGACGAGCCCGATGCGGATCGTGGCCTCCTGCCCGGCCGCGTAGACCATCGGGATTTCCATCGGCTTGTCCGCGGCGGAGCAGCCCGCGGCCAGGGCGGCGCCGGCGGCCGAGCCGGTCGCGACGAACTCACGGCGGGTGACCTTCTTCGACATGATCGATCTCCTTCCGGGTTTCCCGTCAAATCCTCGTCAGCAGTTCGCGAACGGCCGTCACGCCGGCCCCGAGCGCGGGGGCCCGCACCCCCAGCGTCGACCGTTCGATCGCGACCTGCCGCAGCGTGTTCGGCAGGGCGCGGTTCTGGATCGACGCGCGGAGCGGCTCCATGACCCTCTCTTCCGCATGAAAGAAACGCCCGTTGAGCACCAGCAGTTCCGGATTGAACAGATTCAGCGCCGTGGCGAGCGCGATTCCGAGCGTCCCGGCCACCCGTCCGCAAAGTCTCACGGCGAACGGATCGCCCGACGCCGCCAGCTCGACCACCCGCGCGTACGACATCGGCGCGGCCTCCCGGCGCGGGCTCTCCTGGGCGAATTCCGCGACCACCGTCGAGCACGTCGAGAACGTCTCCAGGCAGCCTCTGTTCCCGCAGTAGCAGAGCGGCCCCCCGGGATCGACGGTGATGTGCCCCAACTCGCCGGCATTCCCGGAGGCGCCATCCAGGACCTCGCCGTTGGCGATCACGCCCATCGCGACCGTGTCCTCGACTTCCACGCAGAGGAGGTTGCGGACGTCGCCCCACGGCCGTCTCGCCCGTTCGGCCACGGCCATCGCGGGAGCGTACCCGATCAAGGAGACCGGGCAGCCCGTCCACTCCTCGAGGAACCCGCGGATCGGCACGTCCTTCCACCCGGGCACGCGCGGGTACGAGATCGAAGTCCCGCGTTTCCGATCCCACTGGCCGGGGAGCGCGACGCCCACGCCCGACAGCGGCGGCACTCCCGACTCCGCCGCGCGCAGCATCTCCTTGACCGCCTTCTGGAGAGGATCCAGGATCCCCTCCCTTCCCCGCGACCAGTCGACCGGCTTTTCGACCTCGCGGAGCACCTCGCCCCGGAGGTCGATGAGCAACAGCCGGAGCGTCGGGGCCAGGAGGCTGATGCCGAGCACGGAGCGGTACGATCCGTTGATCTCGAGGCCGGGCGACGGTCGGCCGACCCGCAGGCGCGAGGGGCGGACTTCACGGAGGACCTCCGAGTCGACCAGGTCCTTCGTGATCCTTGAGATGGTCGCCGCGCTCAACCCTGTCGCCTTGGAGAGTTCGCTCCTCGAGATCGAGCGCTGGTGGCAGAGCTTCCCCAGCACGTTGGCTCGATGCTTCCGGTGGATCGGCGGCGGGGATTTCTTCACTTCGGGGATATATACCTCTGCACCAAGGGGCATTCCACTCATTTTATTTCAAATCACGGTATATCGGCTGGATTTGCAAGGGTTGCAACTCAGTTTTTCCTTCGTTCCGCCTCCCACCATCCGCTCCAAAACTCCCGGGCCTTCTCGTCTTCGACGATCTCGATCCGGTCGGGCTCAAGGATGAAGGACGCGTGCTCCTCCTGGATCTCCAGGTTGAATACCTCCAGCAGCGACCAGTCGCCCCGAATCCGCCAGCGACCCTGGGGGACCGCTCCCTTCAGGGAGCGAGAAACCACCAAGCCCGCCTTCCCGCCCGCCTTTCGAACGACTTCGTCCAAAGTGCCTTCGAGGTCCTCCCCCAGTCGCGTCCGAGCCAGTTGATCCCACACCTCCGCCCGACGCACCCCATTCAGCGACTCAAACTCGGAACCCGAATCCAACACAATGCGGACGCTGGATCGGTCACCCAGCCCGCAGAGGAGCCGGGCCAACTCGATCTTCCTCCGATCGCTGCTCTCCGCGCATCGCCTCCGGAGCCCTGGGATCGCCGGGGCGAGCCGCAACGTGGAGCACGACTGCGCGGCGGCCAGGAACACGGCCGACTTGGGATCGTCCAGGAGCCCGACCAGCGCCGGGCCCGCCTCGTCCGCCGAAAAGTTCGCGAGCGCATCCGCCAGGGCCTCGCGAACCTCCACCTCCCGGTCTTTCGCGCGCCGAGTCAGCAGCCCGAGCGATCCGCGGTCGCGCATCAGGCCGAGCGCCTTGACCGCCCCGGCCCGCGCCCGCACGTGCACGTCCTCCAGCATCTCCGCCACTCCCGGGGCCGCCGCGATGATTCCAAGCTGCCCCAGCGCGCACGCGGCGGCCTCGCGCACCTCCTCGTGCCGGTCCCGGAGCGCCACGATGATCTTCTCCGATTCCCCGCGCGCGCCCATCGCGGCGAGCGCCCGGAGCGCATTCCGGCGCACCTCCGGATCCCGGCTCCGCAGAAGGGCCGCGACCCCGGGGATCGCCTCCTTGGAATCCAGCCGACCCAGGGCCTCGATCGCCGTGCCCTGGACCTTGACGTGATCGTCCTCGAGAAGCCGCACCAGCGCGGGGGCGGCACTCTTCGATCCCAGTTGGCCCAACGCGCGGGCCGCCGCGCTCAACTCCATGGCGCGGTCCCCCTCCAGGAACCTAGCGATCCTCGGTACTGTTTCCGCCGCCCCGATGGCCCCCAGGGCGTGGATCGCCCCCTCGCGGACCTCGACCTCCGGCGCCTCGAGACATTTCAGGACGGCCGGGATCGCCTCGCGCGACCCGAGCCTCCCCAGCGCCAGGAGCGCCTCCACCCGATCCCGCTCCCCCGGTCGTTCGAGCAGCTTCGCGACCGCAAGGACCGAGGCCGATGACCTCAGCTCCGCCAGCACGTCGAGAGCGGTCGATCGCAGGTCATCGTCCTCAAGGAGCCGCTCCGCCCCGGGGGCCGCTTCGGGACACCGCAGGTAGGCCAGCGTCCTGAGAGCCTCACCGCGAACCTGGGGATGCGAGTCCGCGAGAAGCGGCGCGATCTGGGCCCCTCGATCTTTCGCCCGGAGCACGGCCAGTTCGTGCACGGCCGCGATTCGAACGACCGTCTCCCGATCCCCGAGCATGTCCACCAACGCCGGGATCGCCTCACGACGGAGGAGGTTCCTCAGCGTCCAAACCGCCATCGCCCGCACCACGCCACTCTCGTCCTTGAGACGGGCCTTCACATCGGTTGTCATGTCCGGTGCCCGTTGCCCGGCAATCGCCTCGAGAGCGAGTGCCCGGATTTCCGGATCGGTATTCGAGAGCGATGGGCGCACCTCCGATACGGCCGGCCCGGCATCCAGCTTCGCCAGGAGGCGCAGGCACCTCTTTCGCTCGTCGCCCCGCGCCTCCCTCAGCCATTCGATCACCATGGGCACGGCCGACGTCCCGCCGATGGCCTCGAGCGCCTCCGCCGCCGTTTCGCGCACCGGGGCCACCGGATCGTGCAGCAACGCGGCAATCTCCCTGGCCGTGTTCTCCGCGTGCAACTGGCCCAGCGCCCAGGCCGCGGTGGATCGCACCGGGGCGTCGCGATCGCGAAGCAGGCTCGCGAGGTCGCGGGCCCCATCGTCCGCGCGAAGCGACGCCATTGCCTCGATCGCGCGGCGTCGGACCCTGGGCACGGGATCCTTCAACGCCTTCTTCAGTGCCTCCAGCGCGCCTGCGGCGCGCAGCTCCCCGATCGCTTCGCAGGCCCGGGCCCGGAAATCGGGCTCGTCCGACGCGAGGCACCCCGCCAGCGCGGACGCCGACTCGCGCGTCCCCAGCTGGACGAGCGCATTGATCGCGCCGAAACGCACGTCGCGATCGCGATCCTGGAGCAGGGGCTCGATAACGGCCCGCGTATCGGGACGTCCGAGGACCCCGAGCGCGCGAACGGCATGCCATCTAAGGTGATCGTCCCCGCCCTCCAGGACCGTGGCGATCGCGCCCGCCGCCTCGCGCGCCCCGAGATCCTTCAGCAAGTCAATGGCGTTTCCGCGGATCTCCAGCCCCGGGTGATCGAGGAGTTTTACGATCGCCGGCGCGGCATCACGCGCCCGCAGCCCCTGGAGCGCCTCCGCCGCCGAACCCCGCACGTGCGGATCGGCCTCCACGAGGAGTTCGACGAGTGCGGGAATGGCCGCCTCCACGAATCGCGCCGACACCCGGGTGCAGACGGCATGCTTCTCGTCGGGCGTCCGCGCCCCGCGAACGGCGCGCAGGGCGAGGGGGTCCAGGTACTCCGGCGCGAGGAGGAAACGTCTTGAGCCCGGCGCCTTCATCTCCGACGCCTCCAGGAATACGCGCATCCATTCGGAGTCGAGCCCTCCCGCAAGCCGATCCTCCACGCCCGGGATCGCCTCCCTCAGGCGGACGGGAAGACTCTCCTTGAGGCGGAGTCGATCGAGCAGCCGCCGGGCGCGGCCGGCCACTTCGGAGTCGGCGTCCTTGAGCGCCTTCTCGAGCTCGGAGGCGGCGCCCCGGTCAAGCCCCTTCAGCTTGCGCTCCGCCTCCTCCCGCTCCTCGATGCTTCCCGAGCGGAGGACCTCGATGAGTTCGCGGGCGGTCGTCGAAGGATCTTGAACGGAGGTGCTGACAAGAAGGAGCACGACCCCGAGGAGACGCATCTCCCTATACTACCCGTTTCACTTCGCCGAAGGGACGCGCACCTTCGCGCGGTAGATGGAGGTCTTCCCCTCGTGGGTGGAATAGTAGCTCACCCAGAGGAGGCCGTCGTGCCAGGCGAGGCCCGGGTAACTCGTGTCACCGCCGGAGGGGAGCCGCAGGAACTCGATCACCTTTCCCTCCTTCGGATCGACCCAGAGGAGGCCCGTGTGAACTCCCTTGTCGTAAAGCCGACCGCCCGCCACGATGCGCCCGTCCGGGAGCCGCAGAAGATGCGGACCTCCGATCTTCAGGCCGAGGTCCTTCCAGGTCCAGTCGGTGTACGGAGCCTTCGCGCTCCCCAGCTGCGCCGTGCCCTTGGCGCCATCCCGGCGCAGCAGGCAGAGGCAGGTCCCGTCCTCGAGGAAGAGGAGCGACGTCTCGTTCGGCTCGCCCTGGTCGAAGAGCGTCGCCACCCGCGTCTCGAACGTCTTGCCGTCCGCGCTCGCGTAGAGGCGGACGGTGTTCCCCGCCTTCGTGGAGTAGCCCACCCCGAACGCACGCTCCCCGCTCCACGTCACGCGCCAGAGCCAGAAATCGGGATCGCCGATGGCGACCGGCTCGGTCCATGCCTTGCCGTCCCCGGAGAACCAGGCGAAGGTCTGGTGAGATGCCTTGCCCCCCGGAGGATAGGCCGCGGCGCCGCTCAGCATGAGGCGGCCCCCCGGGGCGATCGCGATCTTCGCGTCGCGAAGGTCCGCGCCCGCCATCGTGACGAGCGACTCGGACGCCCACGCGTCGCCGTCCGCGGACGAGAGCACGCGCAGGGCGCCGTCGGTGGAGACGTGGGCCTTGCCCTCGCGGAAGACGCAGAGCCAGCGATCCTTGAAGCGGATCAGATCCGTGAACGCGTTGTGGGGCGCCTGGTCCCAGATCTTCCGAACGTCGACGAGCTCGGCCCTGGGTTCCTGGCGGCCCAGGAGGAGCGCGAGGAGCCCGGCCAGGATCGACTTCATGGGGTCAGGCGTTCTTCCCGGGAATCCGGACGGGCCGCGCCTCGTTCGGGCCAAACTCGTATTTCTTGGGACTCAGGTCGAGGTCGGATTTCATGAGGTCGGCGTAGACCACCGCCTTGCCCGTGTACGCCGCCTCGCGCCCGAGGATCGACGTGAGCGTCGTCTCGGCGATCCTCCGCGCTTCGTTGAGCGGCTTCCCCGCACGGATGCTCGCGACCAGGTCGCGGTGCTCGAGGACCTGCCCGTTGATCTCCTTTCCCTGCGGCTCGAACTTCCAGGCGTTCTGCCCCGTGATCGTCCCAGACTTCGCGCCCATCACGATGGCCGTCCCCTTCGTACCGACGAAGAAGGCGCCCACCTCGCCCGGCGTCTTGTCCCACTGCCGGCACATGCTCATGACGTGAACCCCGTTCGGGTACTCGTAGTCGACGCAGAAGTGGTCGTAGATGTTGCCGAAGAGCTCCTCGGTCCGCATCTGGCGCCCCCCCACGGCCGTCGCGCGCACGGGGTGGGCCTGCATCACCCAGTCGGTGACGTCGTGCTGGTGAACGTGCTGCTCGACGATGTGGTCCCCCGACAGCCAGTCGAAGTAGTACCAGTTACGGATCTGCCACTCCATGTCGCTCATGCCTTCCTTGCGCGGGTAGTTCCAAAGGTACCCCGTGTTGAAGTAGATCCGCCCCGAGACGATCTCGCCGATCGCCCCGTCGTGGATCCGCTGGATCGTCTCCATGATGCGCGGCGTGTGGCGGCTCTGCGTCCCGGGGACGATCCCGAGCTTCTTCTCCTTCGCCTTCTCCCCGTACTCGATCACCTTCCGGACCCCGACGGGATCGACCGCAACGGGTTTCTCGAAGAAGATGTGTTTCCCCGCGTCGACGGCCGCCGCGAAGTGGATCGGGCGGAAGCCCGGGGGCTGGGCGAGCATCACGTAATCGATCCCGGTGTCGAGGATCTTCTTGTACGCGTCGAACCCCGTGAAGCAGAAGTCGTCCTGGATCTTGACGCCGGGATGCGGCCGGCCGGCGTCGTCCTTCTTCGACTGGACCTGCAGCCGGCATTTCTGGAGCCGGTCGGGGAACATGTCGGCAAGCGCGATGATCTGGACGTTCTCCGACGAGTCCAGCACGTTGTCCGCCGCCCCCGTGCCCCGTCCCCCGCAGCCCACGAGCCCGACCTTGAGCGTCGTCTCCTGCCCGCGGACGTGGACGGCCGGGATCTGGTTCGCGTTCATGGTGATCCTCCCCACTCCCTATAAGGCGGAGACGGGCGCAACGTGGCGCTCTCGATGAAAAAGAGGGCGCCGATCTTCCGACCGGCGCCCCCCGCGATTCGCGGTGTGATGACTACGCCTTGCGGCCGGGGATCGGGACCGGCGGCTCGGGCAGCTTCATATCAAGCGACAGGTTCTCCGGCATCAGGTTCAGCGGCGAAGCCAGGAACTCGTCCCACTTGAGCACCTGCCCGGTGTAAGCCGCCTCGCGCCCCATGATCGCGGTCAGGGTGCTCTCGGCGACCTGCTGCGCCTCGTTCAGCGGTTTTCCCTCGCGGATGCTCTTGATGAGATCGGCGTGCTCCTGCACGTACGGGTTGATGCCGCCGCCGCCGAACTTCCAGATCTGCTTGCCCGCGTGGTCGCGGATGTAGCTGTTGCAGTCGCTCTTCCCCTTGGTTCCCACGACCGCCTCGCTGACGTTGCCCGGGCAGTTTTTCCAGTGGCGGCACATGGACAGGACGTGGACGTCGTTCGGATACGTGTAGTCGACGCCGAAGTGATCGTACGCGTGGCCGAATTCCGGGCCCGTCCGGACCTGCCGGCCGCCGACCGCCACCGCCGAGACCGGGTGCGAACCGATGACCCAGTTCATGACGTCGAGGTTGTGGACGTGCTGCTCGACGATGTGATCGCCACAGAGCCACGCGTAGAAGTACCAGTTGCGCAGCTGGTACTCCACGTCGGTCTGCCCCTCCTTGCGCGGGTGGACCCAGGGGGTGTCGCCGTTCCAGTAGGCGCGGGCGGCGACGACCTCGCCGATCGCGCCGTCCTTGATCTGCTGGATGCACTCGAGATAGCTCTTCTGGTGGCGGCGCTGCGTGCCGGTCACGACCGCGAGCTTTTTCTCCTTCGCGATCTTCCCGTACTCCATGACGAGGCGGATGCCCGTCGGATCGACGCCGACGGGTTTCTCGAAGAAGACGTGCTTGCCCGCCTCGATCGCGGCCTTGAAGTGATAGGGGCGGAATCCGGGCGGGGTCGCCAGGATCACCATGTTCACGCCCGAGTCGAGGACCTTCTTGTAGGCGTCGAATCCGTGGTAGGCGTGGTCGTCGTCGACCTTGAACCCTTCCTTCTTGCTCAGGTTCTTGCGGCTGCCGTCCAGGCGGTCCTTGAACATGTCGCCCATGGCGACGAGCTGGACGTTGGCCGAGGACTCCAGGCAGTTCTCCGCCGCGCCCGTGCCGCGTCCGCCGCAGCCGATGAGGCCGACGGTGATGGTCGGGTCCTGCCCGCCCGCGTGGACCAGGGGCACGCCCGACATGAACGCGGCCGTGGCCGCGGCGCCCTTGACGAACTCGCGACGCGAAAGCTTCTCCGACATGGCGATCTCCTTCTATTCCGGCTTGATCCGGATGTTCCTCCAGTGGATTTCCGACCCTTTCGAGGCGAACGCGACGTGGCCCGCCTCCGTGAACTCATGACTCGCGACCGTGGTCACCTTGACCCCGTTGATGTTCACGGCGACCGTGCCCTTCCGCGCGACGATCTCGTACGTGTTCCATTCGCCCACGGGCTTGACCGCCTTGGCGCGGGCCTTGTCGTCGTACATGAACTTGTTCTTGTCCTTGTTCTTCGCATCGATC
This sequence comes from Planctomycetota bacterium, assembly GCA_041482015.1. Lineage (GTDB taxonomy): Bacteria > Planctomycetota > MHYJ01 > MHYJ01 > JACPRB01 > JACQFK01. The sequence continues at coordinate 89,103 of JBGPCZ010000003.1, forward strand.
GCGTAGATGTACCCCGCCTGCTTGTTCATCCCCTGGCATTCCAGCGAATGGGGCCAGATCTTGTGCTCGTCGCCCACCCAGAGGAAGTACCCCGTGCTGCCCTCGAACTTCGCGTCGTCCTTCAGGTCCGCGGGCCGCGCAAATTTCCAGTCGAACCGGAGCGTGAAGTCCTTGTACTTCTTCTCGGTGTAGCAATAACCTTCGACCTCGCCCGTGCACTGGAGGACACCGCCCTCGGCCCTCCAGATCCCCGTGGGATCCCCTTTCGCGAAGAACTTCAGGCCCTTGAGGCTCTCGCCGTCAAAAACTTTCTCGAACCCCTTCTCGTCTTCCTGGACGGAACAAAGCATCGCCGCAACGATGGCCAGCGGCACCGCCGCAATCAGCATGGGTCGTCCTCCGTGGAGGCCTACTATATAACGGCGCGATGGGCGGCGCGAGAGATTTGGAAGGCGAACTCAGCAGCAGCACTTCCGGCATGGACGGAGGCCGCCGTCCCGGGCCTGCTTCTTCGAAACGTACGTCACGACCCTGCGGATCGCACGGACCGCCGTACATCCGGACGCGTGGAAAATGCGGCCGCCCTCCGAGCTCACGAACGTGTCGAGACCGCCGTCCTTCAAGAACTCCTCGATGGGGACCTCGAACGCCGCCGCCGCCTCGCCTGCCGTGGCGAACCGCTGGATGAGACGCGAGACCCCCAGGCGGTCCAGGACGAGCGCGGCCTGGGACGGGACGGCGGCCAGCTTCAGGTCGCCGCCCCGGCCGCGCAGGTCGTCGATCACGGCAATGAAGGCGGAAACGCCGCGGCTGCCCAAGTACTCGAGGCCGGCACAGTCCACGACGATGCGCCGTTCGCCCTTCTCAAGATGGGCTCCCAGGGCCTGCAGGAGGCCCCGGTCGAGCGCGGCGTCCAGGCGGCCGTGAAGTTCGAGAACGACGACGTCTGCCAGGGTCCTTCGCGAGAGGCGCAGGCCCCGGTCGAGGGTCTTCACGGCCTCACTTAACCCGTTTGATGACGTGGTAACCGAACTCGCTTTTCACGGGGTCATACTCCGCGATGCCGACCTGGCCAACCTCGAGGCCGAAGCTCACGTCACCGAAGGAGCGGACCATCCCGTCGCGCGACATCTCCCCGCGTGCCGGGGGGACCCCCGCGTTCGTCATGGTGTACGGCGTCTTGCCCTCATCCTCGGAGAACTCGTCGACTAGCTTGTCGAAGTCTTCGCCGCTCCTCGCGCGGGCCAGGATATCGAACGCCAATCGTTCCGCCTCGGCCCTCGTCAGCTTCGCTGTCTTCACCCCACCTCCTTTCACGGCGACCAGGACATGCTTCACCGTGAGTCTCGAGGGTTCAGGGCGCGCCGGCGGCATCGACGGAGGCAGGGGCGCCGGCGGAAGCGATGGCTTTCCGCACGAGGCTACAAGCAGGACGAGAAGCGCCGCGGTCGTCCTCATGCGGTCGGCGACTTCTTGTGCGAGTACTCCGGCACGATCACGTGAACCTTGCGCTTCACGCTGTACTTGAGCGCAAGGTAGAGGGTGGACTTGCATCCCGCGCAGACCGTCGTGCCCCCGTACATCCAGGAGTGGGCGGTCAATTCCTCGCCGCAGCGGCACGCGAACTCCAGGGCGGGGGGAGGCATCGGGTTTTTCGCGCGCGTCCCGCCGTTCGACGGCCCGGTTTCGCGCATGTCCACGGACCTCACGCCCGAATCCAGGTAGACCGGGGTCCAGGCGTCCGGAGGTGTATGGGTGAGAACGAACCGGCGCCGGCAGTCGGTGCACTTCCAGTGGGCCACGCCCAAGCCATCCTTGGCCTTCGCCGTCGGGACGGAGTGGACGTTTCCGCACATGCACCGGAACCGCGCGTGGCTCATCGAGGCAGGAGATTCTATCACACCCCTCGCCCAAATGACAACGAGCCTGTTCCCGCGACCGGCGCCCCGCTATAGTGAGAGTCCATGTCGAATGCCCTGCGCCGGCTGGCGGCGATTTCCGCCCTGGCGGCGCTCCCGGTCTCGTGCGTGCCGCTCGAGGCCCGCAAGGCCTACCCTCCACAGGAGCTCCCCGCGTTTCGCGCCCCAGCCGTTCCGCTCGTGGTCCAGTCCCCCTATCTCAACGTCTGGCTGTTCGGGGACCAGATCACCGACGATTCCCCGAAGCTCTGGAACGGGCAGGTCAAGGGCATGGCGGGCCTCCTCCGGATCGACGGCAAGCCGTATCGATTCCTCGGCATGCCCGGCTCGCCCCTCCCCGCGATGAAGCAGGAGGCCGTCCGCGTGTGGCCGACGCGCACGGAGTTCGAACTCCTGGCGGAGGACGTCCGGCTCAAGCTGGAGTTCCTCTCCCCGATCGATCCGCGCGACCTCGAGACCCTTTCGCTTCCGCTCGTGCTCGTCCGGGTCGAAGTCGCGAGCCGCACCGGGCGGCAGGTCCAGCTCCACCTGGATATCACGGGCGAATGGGCCGTGGGCTCGACCGACCGGCGCCTCCTCCCCGACGGACACTTCCGCATCCGGCCGACCCAGCCCCGGATCTTCCACGAGACCTCGAGCTTTTCCGACTGGGGGGACGTGCACTGGAGCGCCGTCGACCCCGCCGTCTCCCAGAACGGGGTGGATCGCGGGCTCCGGCAGGCGTTCGTGGAGGGGGTGAGCCCGGGCCGCGACGTCCGGTATCCGCGGGCGGCGAACGACGACTGGCCGGTCTTCTCCCACGCCTGGGACCTGGGGCTCGTCACGACGCCCGTCGTCCGCCGCGCGATCCTCGCCCACGTCCGGCGCGAGGCGGTCCAGTTTTTCGGAAGCTCCTGCCTCTCCTACTGGACGAGAACCTGCGACGACGGCGACGCGATCGTCGCACGGACGGCCGCCTCGTTCGAGCAGATCCGCTCCCAGTGTCTCACGGTCGATGCCGAAGTGCTGGCCCGCGCCCGTGCCGCCGGCGGCGACTCCCTCGCCGCGCTGGCCGCGCTCTCGTTCCGCCAGACGTTTGCGGCGAACGAGCTCGTCCTCCTGGACAACCGGCCCGTTTACGTCTCCAAGTCACCCGACCTCTCGGGATCGAGCCCGCTCCTGGCGGTGGAGACGATCTACGCGGCGGCCCCCGCCCTCCTGGCCTTCAATCCGAAACTCCTCGCGCTGCAGGTTGCGCCGATCCTCGATGCGCATCGTCGGGGTCACTGGAACGAACGCCACGCGATGCGCGATCTCGGGTACTACCCGAACGCGGCCGGCCTGGCGGGACCCGACGAGAACCGCATCGAAACCACGGCGATGCTGCTCCTCCTCTCGGCGCTGGTCCGGCAGGACGATCCGCGGGCGCTCGAGGATCACCACGGGGATCTCCACCGGCTGGGCGCCTTCCTCGCCGATTCCTCCACGCCCGAACTCTGGTGGGACAAGCGGGCCGGCGCGGCCTTTGAAACCCATGCCGTCCTCGCCTCGATCCTTGCACTCGCCACCCTCCCCGAATTTCGAACCGAGGCGGAGGCGCGCATGAAGCGATGGATCGCGGAGGCGTCCGTCGGCGATCATACCTCGCTCACCTTCGGCGACGCGAAGAGCTGGAGCCTCCAGCCCCACCTCCTGATGGACCGCCTTCTCGGCCTTCGCCTCGTTCCCGATGCCATCATGGTCCGCGAAGCCGCCTTCGCGAGGACCCGCGCGGGGAGATATGGCGCTTCGCCCGACAGCCGCCGCGGCCCCGTTGCCGTCGACGCCCTCCTCCGCATCGCCGCGCTCTCTCCAAGGGCGGGCGCCGAGGCCTGGGCGGCCGATCTCCTCCGTGCGCTGAATGAGACCCCCACGCGCGTCCCCGCCGGCGACCGCGTCGATCCGGACTCGGCGCGGATCACGGGCGGGCAGGCCCGCCCGACGCTTGGCTCCGTATTCGCCGCCGTCCTCATGCACGAGCGCGCCCCGGCGCGTTAGAGAAGTATGAAGCTCCTCGTCGTCCTGGCGCTCCTCCTTCCCCGGCAGAAGCAGGAGGAGAAGGCCTTCGATCCCGCCGTCCACGAAGCCACCCGCACGTTTGCGTTCGAGGACTTCCGCGTCATCCCGGTCCGGGTGCATCTCCTCCACTCGAAGGAGGAGGACGCGCTCGACTGCAAGCTCGAGGAGAAGGACGTGCGCCGGGTCTTCGAGAAGATCAACCGGATCTGGAACAAGGCGGGGCTCGCGCCCGCGATCGAGTCGATCGTCGGCGAGGACGCCGTGCGGCCCGAGGGATTCGACCCCGCGGTGCTCAACGCCTTCAAGTCCACGCGACCCGAGAAGAGCCGCGAAGCCGGGATGGCCCACGTCTACTACGTCCACCGGCTGCCCACGAACGGCGTCTACATGGGCCACGCGGATTCGATCTTCGTCAAGGACACCTCCGCACTCCGCCCGGTGAAGGGCGGCGTGGACGAGCCGATCCCGCGGGTCACCTCGCACGAACTCGGCCACGCGCTGAGCCTGCCCCACCGCCAGGACACCATCAACCTCATGGCCTCCGGGACGACCGGCTGGTCGATCAACGACGCGGAGATCGAGACCGTCCGCGCGTGGGCGGACAAGCAATCCTGGATCCTCGCGCCCAAGGCGGCCTTCGAGAAGAAGTACTACGGCGCGCTCGCCGCGCTTCCCGGCGAAAGCGAGCTCAAGGAGAGGGCCAAGGCCGCGCTGAAGCCGTAGCACCCTGTCCGTCGTAATTCGTGATTCGCCCGGGTACACTGGCTTCGCATGCGGGCTGCCGTTCTCGCCTTCTTCTTCATCTCCGGTCTGTGCGGCCTGCTCTACGAGGTCGTCTGGCTCCGCGTGGCGGGCACGGTCATCGGGAACACCACGTACGCCCTCGGCACGGTGGTCGGTGTCTTCATGGGCGGCCTGGCGCTCGGCGGCTGGGTCGGGGGACGCGCGGCCGATCGCCGGAAGGGCGCGGACCTCCTCCGCCTTTATGGATTCCTCGAGGGGGGCATCGCCGTCAGCGCTCTCGTCGTACCGTTCCTCGTGTCCGCCAGCGAGCCCGTCTTCCGAGTGCTCTGGAATGCGCTCGACCAGGCCCCGGCCGTGTACGCCGCACTCCGGGTCCTCCTGGTCGGGCTGGTCCTGATCGTGCCCACGACGCTCATGGGCGCGACGCTTCCCGTGCTATCGCGATACCTCTCTGACTCCGGCGAAACGGCGGCGCGGCAGGCGGGCCTCGCCTACGCCATCAACACCTTCGGCGGCGTCGCGGGCACCCTCCTTTCCGGCTTCTGGATGATCCCCTCGCTCGGCCTGCGCGCGACGACGCTCGCCGCGGCGGCCCTCAACCTCGCGATCGGTGTGGCCTCCGTGGCCCTGGCCTTCGGGAAACCAGGCGAGACGCGTAAGTCCCTCCCTCCCGGACCGCCACCCCACCGGTCCGCCCTCGTCGTCGCCGCCCTCTCGGGATTCGCCGCGCTCGTCTACGAAGTCGCCTGGACGCGCTCGCTCGTCATCGCGATGGGATCGACGGTCTACGCGTTTACGCTCATCCTGACGATGTTCATCCTCGGCCTGGCCGCCGGGAGCGCGGTCGCGTCCCGCCTCGTCCGTGATCCGCGTCGCGCCGCCCCGGCTCTCGCCCTGCTGCAGGCGGCGATCGGGGTCTCGGCGCTCGCCCTGATCCCGTCCCTCGGGAACCTCCCGCTTCGCGTTGCGGAGCTGGTGGAACTCCACCGATCGAGCTTCGGGGAACTCCTCCGCTCCGAGGCCTGGCTGATCGCGAAATTCGTCTTCGTCCCGGCGCTCCTGATGGGGGCCGTCTTCCCCTTTGCGTTCCGGATGGCGGCGGGCTCGGCCGACGCGGTGGGCCGCTCGGTCGGCGCGGTCTACACGTGGAACACCCTCGGAAGTATCGCCGGGTCGCTCGCCGCCTCGTTCCTCCTGGTTCCCTGGATCGGGCTTGCGGCCTCGATCAAGTGCGCCGCCACCGTCAACCTGGCCGTCTCCGCCGCTCTCCTGGCCACGCCGGCCATCCGCGTCGCCGCCCTCCCCGCTCTCGCCGCGGTTGGCGCGTGGTTCATCCCCGCCTGGGATTCGAGGGTGACCGCGAGCGGCGCGTACCTGTACGCCGAGAGGGCAAAGCCGCTCGGGATGGACCTCAAGACCTACATCGAAACCGAGTCGAGGATCGTCGCCGAGTACTGGGACGCGTACGGATTGACCACCGTCCACGAGTCCGGGAAGACCGGCCTCTCCATCCGGGTGAACGGAAAGGCCGACGCGTCGACCAGCACCGAGGACATGCCCACGCAGCGACTGGTCGGCCACCTGGGGCTCCTCCACCACCCCGCGCCCAAAAGAGTCCTGGTCATCGGCCTCGGGAGCGGCGTGACGCTGGGAGCCGCCGCGGAGCATGCCGCCGACGCCATCGATTGCGTGGAGATCTCGGACG